>VHCO01000028.1 GCA_016871715.1 Verrucomicrobiota bacterium | reverse complement strand
GTGGGTCAAACACGCCTGGATGGCAACGTGGTCGGCTGTGCTACCGTCTCCCTGGGCCCCGAACCACTCCGCGTGCACGGGGCCTCGCACATCGAACTGTCGAATCCAACGGCCCGTGCTCGCTTCGGTGGGCTTGATGACCGTTCCGCCGTTGTCCTCGAGCGTCGACGCAGCGTCCCACTCGAAGATGCCCGCGCCAGCGTCTCCGGCAGCATAATAACCCTTGACAAAGCGGACGCCTGTGCCGCTCGGACCCGGGTTGACCCCCTTGAAGGTGGCGATGGTCTCAGTTAGCTCGATGTCCATGTCTTCCTCCTTCAGTGTTCGCGTGTCAATGTCGTGGTGGACGCGCAGCCCGGGCTTCAGAACGGAGTCACCTGATGCTGGAAGTAGTCTACCAGCAATTCCTTCTGCGCATCGCCGGCCAGCCAGTCAATCTTCATCCCACACAGCAGTGTGGCGGTGGGAATGTAGTCCGAGGGAATCACCCCCAGGTAGGTCCCGTCCACGAAGAAGCGCGCCACCAGGTCCGAACTCCCCGGGGCGGCAGGGCCCACCTCGATCCGGTACACCCGCCAGCCGACTTGCCCCTTGTCTGCCGGCACTCCGCTGGTGATCGAAGAGTCTCGCTGTAGGTCTCGATCGCGCTCAGCCGCTGGCCGCCGCTGCCGGCCGTCATATTCTTGACGATCGTCTTGTCCATCCCCTGGCCCTCGACTGTGTATCCAGACTTGAGTTTGATCGGACCTTCGATCCGATAGGTCTTGGCGAGTAGCGTAACCCGTCCGAACGTGTCCAGGCAATTCTGAATCGCGGTCAAATCGTTGGTGCTGCCGTCGGCTTTGGCCCCGAACCACTCCGCGTGCACCGGTCCCCGCACATCCACCTGCCGAATCCAGCGGCCGGGGGAACTCGAGCTCCAACTCGAACTGGAGCTGTTGGGCTTAATGATCGTGGCCCCATCGTCGGGCACAGCCGGGTAATTCGGATCCCACTCGAAGATCCCCGCGCCGGCGTCGCCGGCTTCGGTTCGCCCCTTGATGAAGCGCACTTCGTTTGAGCCCGGGTTGATCTCCCGCAGGGCGGTGGGCGGTCAGCGTATCGACTTGTGCAATGGACATAGGTACTCCTTGTGGTTCACTGTTCGAACGAGCGGGTTGTCTGGGCAGTCGCTCCACGCTCCCCGTTCGACCCTCTGGCGGTCGCTTCTCGGGGGGCGCACTGGGCGTGTTGCCGAGTGTGGATCAGTGCCGCATTCATGACGTCTGTCGTGAGACTCGACGTCAAGACGAGCCGCGCTCTCGAGCACTCTCCACTCATGACAGCCACGTTACCGGGAAAAAAAAATGTCAAGGCCATAGTTGCAAGTATTTGTACACAAATATGTTGCGAGTGTGCCTTCGTTGAGTAACTCGGGCCGGTGTGCGGCAAGATGGGCTGATGTGGCGGCGCTGACGACCCGCGCCCCGCAAGGCGCCTGCCGGACTTCACCCAACACAGCACGCAACAAGCACCTCGCTAGGGATTCGTGGCCCGGGCCCAAGGCGCCACTTCAGGTTTGCATTCCCTGAACGATTGCCGCATGGAAGTCCCTGCATGGCGGTTTTGACCGGACCAATCTGGCAGTACATCCCGTTGCCGGCCTACGCCGCACCGCTAAATCCTGTACCGGAGCGGCTGAGGCGTCAGTGGAAGGATTTCTGGCGGCGCTGGCGGGGGGACTCAGCGCGAGAGGCGCAGGCGCTGCCGGCCGATTATCATCAACTGCCCGCCGCTCTACTCGAACGGGCCGCACCACGGCCCGCGTGGCAGGACGCGGTCGGCGCGCTCGAGAATGCGCTGTGTGGTTGGTTCCTGAGCGACTCGACCTCGACCCCGATGCAGGTGGTGGTGGGCCCGCCCCACCCGAGCACGCACGAGCTCGTCCTCGAGCTCGCCCGCCGACAGAACTGGCCCGTCCTCAGTGCGCCGGCGCCGGAACAGGTTGTGGCTGACGATGCGAGCACGCTGGCCCCGTTGGACCAGACGCCGGAGCGACCCTGTGTGGTTCCGCAGTTGGAGAAGTGGTATTTGCGGCATCACCAAGGTCTGTCACTGGTGCGCCGCTTGCTGGGACGATTGCTGCAGACCCGGCGGTGTTGTCTGGTCAGTTGCAACAGTTGGGCCCGGGCCTACCTGTCTCGGGCCCTGTGCTGGGACGACCTCTGGCCGACCCCGCTGGTTCTTGAACCGTTCGACGCACGTAAGCTCGAGCGGTGGTTCGGTGCCCAACTCGCGCTCCCCGACCGCCAGAGCCTGGTCTTCAGGCAGGCCGATGACCGGCGGCTGGTCCTGCCTCTGGCGGAGCCCTCCGACGGTGTGCAGGGCTCGCCCCGCGGCCAGACCGGCGGCAAGGACGATGAACCCGCAACGGCGGCCCCAGCGCCGTTCCTGGCCCGGTTGGCGGCGGAGAGCCGGGGCCACCCCGGCTTGGCCTGGGAGATCTGGCGCCACAGTTTGAGGTACCTCAAGCGGGCGGACCCAACGCCAACGCCCGCACCGTCGCAGGGAGAAGTGGCTGAAGGGGACACTCTGTGGGTGTGCCCGTGGGCTGAGCTGAACTTGCCCGGCTTCACCCTCCGGCCCAGCCAAGCCGCCCTCTGCCTGCTGCAGAATCTCCTGCTCCACGGCGGTCTGACATCGGCATGGGCCGGGGTGCTGCTGCCCGATGGCGATGAGGACGCCCAACCCGCGCTCCATCGGTTGGCGAGGGCGGGTTTGGCCGGTGCGGTGGGGGAACAGTGGCAGGTGGAGGCGCTGGCCTATCCGGCGGTCCGGCGGGCGTTGAGCGCGGAAGGGATGTTGGTGGATGCACTCTAGCACTCTTGAATGTCTTGGAGGCCGAACGGTGTGGTGGGCAGATCCAGCCCCGAGGGCGAGCGGTTTGCTGGCGGGAGCTCGGGGGGCTCGGGCGGGACGCGCCCGCGCCGCGCTGGGGTGCGACCGAGCAGGAAGGAGGTCACCATGACTCTTGGTGCGGCGGACGTGCAGTTGTTCAACCGGCTCGACGGTTGGGCAGGGCTCAAGATCGTGGCCATCGTGCTGGCGCTCTGGCTGGCTTTCGTGGCTGTCGAACGCGGCATTCCCTTTCTCGCCGGCCGGTTGGCCGGTCGGTTCCGCCTGTACCTTCTGCCGCTGATCCCGTTCATCCGCCTGGGCCTGCTCCTGACCGCCTTGGGTTTTCTGGTGCCGATCGTCATTCGCCCGACCGCACAGAATCTGGTGGCGATTCTTGGCGCCGCGGGCTTGGCCATCGGGTTTGCCTTTAAAGACTACGCCAGCAGCGTGCTGGCGGGGATTGTGGCGGTTTTCGAGCGGCCCTACCGCCCGGGCGACTGGGTCACGATCGACGGTGCGTATGGCGAAGTCCAATCCCTCGGGTTGCGCACGGTGCGTCTGGTGACACCCGGCGACACGGTGGTGACCATTCCGCATGCGCGGTTGTGGACGGCCAGTGTTCACAACGAGAACGACGGCGACCGCGCCTTGCAGTGCGCGGCCGAGTTCTATCTCCACCCCCAACACGATGCCGCGGTGGTTCAGCGGCGCCTGCGCGATGTGGCCTTGACGAGCGTCTACGTGCAACTGGACCGGCCCATCGCGGTGGTGTGCGGCGAGAAACCCGGCTACACGGTCTACCGGCTCAAGGGCTACCCGATCGACAGCCGAGACCAATTCAAGTTCACCACCGACCTGACCGTGCGCGGCAAGGCAGCCCTAGCCGAGTTGGGGGTCGCGCCGTTGGTTTTGCCCATGCCCCAAACTCCTTCTGCTTGACTACGCCCTATGGATGTCCTGAAGCAGTGGCTATTCGACCCGGTGCTGGGCCAGTTCATTGCCGCGGCAGCGGCGGTGCTCGTCGTGGTGGTCATCGTGCGCGTCACGCAGCGGGCGCTGGGCCGATACGTTCAGAATACCGAACGCCGGTATCACCTCCGCAAGCTGGTGAGCGTGGGCGGCTATCTTCTGGCGATCTTCATGCTGTCCTTGGTGTTCAGCAATCGCCTCTCCGGACTGACGGTGGCCTTTGGGGTGGCTGGGGCGGGGATTGCCTTCGCCCTGCAGGAGGTGATTGCCAGTGTCGCCGGTTGGATTGCGCTCTCGTTTGGGCGGTTCTACCGCACCGGCGACCGCGTGCAACTCGGCGGGATCAAGGGCGACGTCATTGACATCGGAGTGTTGCGCAGCACGCTCATGGAGTGCGGCGGTTGGATCAACGGCGACCTGTACAACGGACGCATCGTGAGGGTAGCCAACAAGTTCGGCAAGAAGGACTAGAATCATGGCGGCGGTGACGTGGCAAGCCGGGTTCGTGCTGGCGCTGCTGGCGGTGACCTTCGCCCTCATGGTGTGGGAGAAGCTCTCGCTGGACCTGGTGGCCATGTTGGCCTTGTGCGCTCTGTTGATCGCGGGGGTGCTGACTCCGACCGAGGCGTTCCGGGTCTTTGCCAACGACGCCGCAATCACCGTCGGCTGCATGTTTGTGCTCAGCGCCGCGCTCGAGCGGACCGGGGTGCTCGAGGCGGCGGGCGCCTACCTGCACCGTTGGATGGGGGATTCGGACTGGTCGGTCTTGGTGGTGGTGTTGCCGGTGGCGGCATTGATTTCGGCCTTCATCAACAACACGCCGGTGGTGGTGGTGTTTTTGCCCATCCTGATTTCGCTGGCGGCCAAGCGCGACCTGAAACCGTCGAAGCTGCTGATTCCGCTCTCCTTCGCGGCGATCCTGGGGGGGACGTGCACGCTGATCGGGTCCTCGACCAACCTGCTGGTCAGTTCGAGCGCTCGCTCGCTGGGGCAGGCCCCGCTGGCCATGTTCGAGTTGACCAGGATCGGGGCCATTCTGGCCGCGGCCGGCATCCTGTACTTGCTCACCCTTGGCCGGAAGTTGCTCCCCAGCCGCGACACCCTGGCCTCCCTGCTCGAAGGCAGCGCCAGCAAACAGTATGTGACCGAAGGCGTGATCACGGGCGACTCGCCCTTGATTGGCAAGCGACTCACCGAGACTAGCCTGGCCAACCAACCCCAACTCCGCGTCTTCGAGATCGTCCGGGAAGGCGAACCCCTCGCCGCCCCACTCAACGAGATCGCGCTCGCCCGCGGCGACCGACTGCGGCTCTCGACGTCGGTTTCCACAGTCATGGAGATGAAGGACGTCAGCGGGTTGGAGCTGCTGCCCAAGGCCCGGCTCGGTCTCGATGTGGTGGGGACGCAGAAAGCCGCCGTGGTCGAGTGTGTCATTGGGCCCAATTCGAGCCTGCTGGGCCGGAGCATTCGCGAGGTCAGCTTTCGCCGGCGCTACGGCGTGATCGTCTTGGCGGTGCATCGCCAGGCGGTCAACTTGCGCGAGCACTTCGCCGATGTCCGGCTTCAGTACGGCGATACGCTGCTCATCGAAGGCACCGAATCGGCCGTCGCCGAACTGCGCGGCCATCGAGACTTCCTCTTGCTGGCCGATGTGCCGCATGTGGCCAAGCGGCGCCGGAAACAATGGTTGGCCGTCAGCGCCATCGGTTTGGTCGCGCTGCTGGCGGGATTCGAGGTCATGCCCATCGCGGCCTTGGCCTTTCTGGGTGCGGCCGGGGTCGTGGCCACCGGTTGTCTGGACGTCGAGGAGGCGTACGAGTCGGTGGAATGGAAGCTCCTGTTCCTGATCTTCGGCATGTTGGCTTTGGGTCAGGCCCTCGAAAAGACCGGCGGCACCGAGCTCATTGCGCGCGGCATCATTTATGAGTTGGGCGACTGGGGCCCGGTGGCGGTGCTCTCGGTGGTGATCCTGACCGCGTCGATTCTGACGTCGTTTCTATCGAACAACGCGGTGGCGGTGCTGCTCACGCCCGTCGCGCTGCAGGCCGCGCAAGCCCTCGAGGTCAGCCCCCGCCCGTTCCTGATTGCCGTGGTCATCGGCGCCTCGGCCTGTTTTGCATCGCCGATCGGTTACCAAACCAACACGCTGGTCTACGGCGCCGGCGGTTATTTGTTCCGCGATTTCATCCGGGTCGGCCTACCCTTGAACCTACTGGTCTGGTTGCTCGCCACCTTGTTAATCCCCCAGTTCTGGCCCTTGGCCCTGCCCTAGCTCGGCGCTCGCCACCAGCGGCGTGAGCCGCGCCGGGCCGTCCCGCTCACTTGGCCGCCGCAAACAACGCGCGGAGGTACTCGACCGTGAGCTCGCGCGGTGGGTGGGTCGGGGTCGACCCGGCATACGCGAGCAGGGATCGCCGGAATTGCCGAGCCGCATGGCGCCGGTCCAGGTCCGTGGTCAAGTCGTAGCCGCAGACCAACAGCCGTCCAGGCCCCACGCGCGCCTCGAAGACGTGGGCGAGCCGTTGGTTGTAATGGAAGTCGGGCACCAGTTGGACGATGGGCCGATAGCCGGGCGGCGCGCCCTCGAGTCGGAACGTGGTCGCGCCCTCGGTCAGGTCGCGCCATTGCCAGTCGCTATGTCCCCGGTTTGGAAACTGCGCCAAGGCCGGGTGCGCCGGGTCGCAGACGATGCCCAACCCGGAGAAGGCATTGCCCCACCACCCGGCAGACCAGTAGACGGAGCTGAAACCCGTGCGCGCTGCGTGCGGTCCCCGAGTGCCATGGGCCAGGAACACCACCGTCCGACCCGCCGCCAAGGCGCGCTCCGCCGGTTCATCGAAGGCGGAGGCGACCACGACCTGGGTGGGGGCTAGCGCGGGCGGGCCGGCCGGGTAGGCCCACACCCGCCAAGCGTTGGTCGCGCGGCCGACCTGCCAGCGGAGCGTGAGGGTTGTGGCATTCTGCAACTCGCCGAGGGGGACTTCGATCTCGCCTGCGCGTGTGACGGCACCCGTCGGTGCGCGCAACCCGGGAAAGGCGCCGCGCCCCAGCACCCGCCCCGTCTCGGTCACCATCTCCCAACGCACCAGGGCGCGCTCCAGTTCGGTGGGTCCGTGATGGGCCACGTCGAGGGTGGCGCGAAAGGTGTCGGTTGTGGACCAGGTGTAGCTCGGGAACCGGGCCAAAGGCACCGTGGCGTCGTTCCACGCGCGGACGGCCGGGGCGGCGACGACACCCTTGGACTCGTAGAACGGGTCGAGCACTCCCACCAGGGCCTCGCTTTGGCCGGTGAAATCGTTGAGCATGAGCAACTGGTATCCCGCGTAATCCGCCGTCCGGCGCATGGCTTCATGCTCGGCTTTGTACTGCACGAATTGGAACTGGGCTGAGGCGCGCTCGAACGCCTTGACTTGGTCGGCCAGACCCTGCGCCGTCAGTCGATCGCGCAGGCGGACGTAGTTCCAGGGCTGCAGCGGCCCGGTGAACTTGGGCAGGAGATCGTCGTAGTCCGGAAACACCGGGCGTTGGCCGGTCTCGTGGGCGATGATCGGCACGGCTGACGCCTGGGCCGCCGCGCTGAAGTCCCAGTCCGTGTGAGCCGGGCCCAAGCCACGCGTCGCTATGCCGTGAGCGTCGTGCGTGAGCCAGAAATCGTCGGCGGCAAGATTCCGCCGCGCCGCCGCTCCGGTGTAGAGCCGGCGCGGATCGCGCGCTTTGGCCTCCGCCACCCAACCATGGACCGCCTCCCAATCCGTGCCCTCGAGCCCGAATTCGTTGCCGATGCCAAACAAGAGGAAGGAAGGGTGGTTGCCATAGGTCTCGAGCACCCGCCGGATTTCGTCCTGGACGAAGGCATTGATCGCCGGGTCGCGGCCGATCGCCGGCGGCTGGCTGGCGGTCCGCCGCGTCCAATCGTCAACCCATGCGGCCGTCTCGGGCGCGAGGTAAAGCCCGAGCCGATCCCCCGCCTCGAACGCAGCCTCTGGAGGGCACCAGGTGTGAAACCGGACGTGATTGAAGCCGTGTTCCTTGATCACGCGGAAGATGCGTTCCCACTCAGGCACCGTCATGGGCGGATGACCCGTGCGCGGAAAAACGCAGCAATCGAGTGTCCCGCGCAGGAAGACGGGGCGGCCGTTCACCCGGATCGAGCGGTCGACACGCTCGACCTGGCGGAAGCCAAACCAGGTCTCGAGCGATGTCGGCCATCCACCCTCAGGCACCCAGGCCGCGATGAGACGGTACCGCACCGGAGCGAACTCGTCCCAGGCCCGGGCCGGTCGCTCCAGCTCGAGCACCAACTCCGGACGCGCCCCGTCGGCGGCCACGACCACCGTCCTCTCGGCGCGGGCGAGCGCGGCCCGGCTCCCCTCACCTTCCAGGTGCAGGCGCAGCCGGCCGCTGACCGGGCGTCCGAGGCCATTATCGATGACGGCCACCGCCCGAACCGAGCGCCGGTCGTGGGCCGGATGAACCTCCAAGCGGCGGAGCGCGACGGGTGGGGCGGCGAGCAGTTCGAGTCGACCCAAAAGCCCGTTCCAGCGCGACTGGGTCTCCGGGCCGTAGGCATGTGTGATGGTTGAGATGTTCAAGATCATCCGGTTGTCCACACGCACCGTGAGCCGGTGCCGGCCCGGGTCCAACCGGCCCAGGATGTGCTCATGGGGCGCCACCAGGCTCTGGGCGGTCCCCACCGAGCGACCGTCGATCCAGAGGTCCGTCTGCCACAGCGCGCGCTCGAAGCGCACGCGGATCACGCGCCCCCGCCACGACTCGGGGATGGCGATCTCCCGCTCGTACCAAACCGGCCCCAAGAAAAACCGTGACCGGACCAAGAACCCCCGTTCATCGGCTCGCCCCGGGTCCTTGCCGGCGGGAAAGAGTGTGTACGGAAAATCGACCGGGTAGCGCATGGTGCGGGTGTCGAGCTCGTGGCCGTACCCAGCCAGGTCGGTGGTCGTCGGCAGGCGAATCGTGGCCTCCCGGGGTAGCGGCTTGGCAAACCAGCTCTGCGCCTGGCCTTCGTCGGCCGAATCCAACCGCAGGCGCCAGGTGCCGGCGAGCGAGCGGGTTTCGTCCGCCTGACTGTTGGGCGGCACGGCGATGGTCAGGCAAGCACAGACGTACCCGACTCGGCCCGCTTGGGTCATCAGCGTCTTGAGGTCAAGGTTGCGCGCTCTCATCGCTAGGTGGTCGTGTTTCGGGCGCAGCATGCCAGTTCGCCGCGGGTCGAGGCAACCCCTAGCACAGCGACAAACAGATTTCGCTACGTGGCCAACCGTGCAGGTAGGGCGCGTCACTCCGTGCGCGCCGCCGCCAGCAATCGCTTTTCCGAACGGCGCGCGCGGAGTGAGGCGCCCTGTCACGAAATCTAACGGTCACAGTACTAGGCGAGGGACGCGGGACGCACCTCCGGTCGCCTAGGATCCAGAGTCTGCCGGGGTGCAAATCTTCACACAGGACCCTTGACGAATCACCGAATCTGATTCCACCATCGACCTGCGCGATCGGGGCGGTCCGCCGGCTAGCGAGCCAGACGCTCGAGCCGCCGCCCGCGACGCGCACCAGACCCGACCCAACAAGCAACCGACGTATGAGCTCGATCGCGCACCTTCGATGGCTGGCCGCAGCCGCTGCCGGACTGCTCCTGCCGGCACTCACCCTCACCGCTGAGTCCTGCGTGGATTGTCACCGGAAGACCAACCCGAGCCTGGTGGCTGACTGGGAACAGAGCGCGCACAAGGAATTCGACGTGGGCTGTGCCGAGTGCCACGGCGACGGTCACCAGAGCGCCGAGGATGTAGCGCGCACGAAGATTCCCACGCCGGATACCTGCGGCGAGTGCCACGAAACCCAGGTCGAACAGTTCCGGCGCGGCAAACACGCCGCCGCCTGGGCGGCCATGAAAGCCATGCCCACGGCTCATGCGCAGCCGGTGGCTCTGATGGAAGGCATGAAAGGCTGCGGCGGCTGCCACAAGATCGGCCTGAAGACCGAGGCGGAGATGGTCGAGCTGAAGAAGGCCGGGGCTGGATTCGGGTTGGCCTCGTGCGATGCGTGTCATACCCGCCACACCTTCTCGAAGAAAGAGGCCCAACAACCTCAAGCCTGTCAGACCTGCCACATGGGCTTTGACCACCCCCAGTGGGAGATGTACTCCGCCTCGAAACACGGCGTTCGCTACCTGCTCAAGCAAAACGGCACACTCCCACCATCGACCCCAGCCCCGACTTGCCAAACCTGCCACTTCCAAGATGGGGACCACGCCGTGATGACCTCGTGGGGTTTTCTGGCGGTGCGCCTGCCCATGCCGGCCGACCCGCAATGGGCGGCCGATCGCGCCACCATCCTCCAGGGCCTGGGGGTGCTCGATCCCCAAGGCCAACCCACCGCGCGCCTCGAGGTCGTCAAGGCCGCCCATGTGGCCCGCTTGACCGAGGAGGACTGGCAACGCCCGCGGGCGGCCATGACCGCCACCTGTCAACAGTGCCATTCGGTCAACTTCGCCCAAGCGCAACTGGCGAAGGGTGACGAGATGATTCGTGAGGCCGACCGGCTCATGGCGGAGGCGATTCGCATCGTGGCCGGTCTCTACCAGGATGGGATCCTGCCCAAGCCCAAGGACTACGCCCACGCCTTTCCGGACCTGCTGACCTTCCATGACGCGCCCACTCCGATCGAGCAACGCCTCTTCGTCATGTTTCTCGAGCACCGCATGCGCGCCTTCCAGGGAACCTTCCACGCTAACCCGGATTACGCCCTGTGGTACGGTTGGAGCGAGATGCGCCGGGACTTGACCGAGATCCGCGCTCAGGCTGCCGAGCTACGGCACCGCGCGTCGCCTCCACCCGCCAACGTCCCGGCTCGCTGACGTAACCGGGGCCAAGCCGCTCAGGGCCGCCGGCCGGCGCCGGGGGCTCAGCGCCAGCCGCACTGACCGCTTGACCGCTGGGGTTGGGACGGTTACTGTGCGCGCCAATGTTGGTCCGAGCACGACAAATCCGACTGCTGGCACTCGTCGTTGTAGGCGGCGTGGCCGCGGGGCTTGGTCGTGCTTAGGCAGTTCTCGACCATGAACCCACGGCTGGCCGACGGTCGTGGGTTTTTTGTTGCCCCGACCCGGCGAGCCGATTTTTGAGCCGTACCATGAGCAAAGCGACCGAAACCGAACCCAGTGCTGCGACCTCACCGACTGCGCCCAAGGCGGAGCTCGGCCCGACCATGTTAGGGAGCCAGATCTTGGTGGAATGCCTCGAACGCGAAGGGGTCGATGTCATCTTCGCCTACCCCGGCGGGGCGAGCATGGAGATTCACCAGGCGCTGACCAAGTCCAAGAAGATCCGGGTCTACCTGCCGCGCCACGAACAGGGAGGGGTCTTTGCCGCGGAAGGCTACGCGCGGGCGACGGGTCGGGCGGGGGTGTGCATGGCGACCAGCGGGCCGGGGGCGACGAACCTGGTAAGCGGTCTGGCGGATGCCTACATGGACTCAGTGCCAATCGTGGCGATTACAGGCCAGGTGCCGCAGGCGATGATTGGCAAAGGGGCATTTCAGGAGACGGATTTCTTCGGGCTGACGTTGCCGGTGGTCAAGCACAGTTACTTGGTGACGGACCTGAACGAGCTGCCGCGGATTGTGAAGGAGGCGTTCTACATCGCCCAAACTGGCCGGCCTGGTCCGGTAGTCATCGATGTGCCCAAGAACATCCAACAACAACGCACCCAACCGGTCTATCCCGGGGCGCTGAGCCTGCGTGGCTATTGCCCCGACCGGCGCGCCGAAGACCTGGCCCTGCACGAGATCGTCGGGTTAATCGAGAAGGCCGAGCGCCCCATGCTCTACTGCGGTGGCGGCATCATCAGCAGCGGCGCATCGGGCGAGTTGCGGCGGTTTGTCGAGGCGACTCAGATCCCGATCGCCACGACGATCATGGGTTGCGGCGCCTTTCCGGAGACGCACCCGCTCTCGCTCAAGTGGCTGGGGATGCACGGGACGGCCTATGCGAACTGGGCCGTGGCCCAGGCGGATCTGCTGCTGGCGTTCGGAGTGCGCTTCGACGATCGCGTGACGGGCAAGGTGGATAAGTTCTGCGAGCACGGCACGATCGTGCACATCGACCTGGACCCCTCCGAGATCAACAAGAACCGCAAGGTGCACTTGCCGATCGTCAGTGACATCCGCTATGCGCTGGGGCGGTTGAACCAGATGTTGATCGAGCGGCCCCTGGAAAAGCGCTTCACCGCCTGGCATCAGCAAGTGGCCGAGTGGAAGGCGAAGGCGCCGCTGCGTTACCAGGTGACCGAAGAGGTGCTCAAGTCGCAGCACGTCCGCGACCATATGGGAGGCGATGCGCGTCAGGTGGTCTTGCCGCAGGAAGCGGTGGCCATGTTGTACGAGCTGACGCAGGGCGAGGCGATCATCACGACCGGGGTGGGCCAGCATCAGATGTGGGCGGGGCAGTTCTACAACTACAAGTACCCGCGCCAACTGCTCACCAGCGCCGGCTTGGGCGCGATGGGCTACGGCTATCCCGCGGCGCTCGGGGCCAAGGTGGCCTGTCCGGACCGGCAGGTGGTGGACATTGACGGCGACGGGTCGTTCCTGATGAACGTTCAGGAACTGGCCACGGCCCATATCGAGGGCATTGCCGCCAAGGCGATGATTCTGAACAACCAGCACTTGGGCATGGTGGTGCAGTGGGAGGACCGGTTCTATCAAGGCAACCGCGGCCACACCTACTTGGGCGACCCGGAGAACATGCGGCAGATCTACCCGGACTTTGTGGCGATTGCGAAGGCGTTCAATGTGCCGTGCGAACGGGTCATCTACCGCAAGGACCTACGCGCCGCCATGCAGCGCATGCTCGATTCGGATCAGCCCTACGTCCTGGACATCATCACCCCCTATACCGAGCACGTGCTCCCCTTCATCCCAGCCGGCCGCACGGTCAACGACATGATCTGGCAGTAGCCCGCGCCCCGGCTTTCTCAATCCTGCGTCGGGCGGGGCGCCGACGCGGCCCGGCCCGACTCCTGCTGATTCTCCTGGCGATCGGCCGTGGGCACACTCGGCTTCCCGGACCCGCTACGGCGCTGCGACGCCCGGTCTCGCCGCGGTGTGTGCCCGGCAACGCACACGCAAATGGCGCCTCCTGCCCAGCCCATTGGCCGCGCGGTCTACCTGCGGACCGATCGCGCAGATTACCCGGAAGAGGCCGTGCCGTTCTGGTCGCTCGAGGAACTGGGTCGCCTTTGCACCGGGCCCCCAGAAGGCCGAGTGCTCGAACGCGTGGTCTTGTACAGTCGCCTAGACCACGGCCGCTACGAACTGAACCTCGAGTTTATTTCAGCTCAGCCAAACCGAGCTCATCGAGGGCCCAGTCGAGATTGAGACGGGTGCCCCGCTGGCGATTCTCACGTTCGAGAAGGTTGATCTGCGTCTTCGTCCACTCGACCAGTTGCGGCCGCAACGCCGCGTCTTGCGCCGCCGCTCGCGGACTTTGCCCCCCCAAAGTCCCCGTGCCCAGGTCGAGCAACCGGGTGAACCGCGTCCGGTGGGCTGCCTCGGCGGCCGCAAGTTCCTCGGGTTGCAGCGTTGGGTTGGGCGGATCGATGAGCGGGGCGGGCTGGGGCTCAGCCGGCTGAGCCTCGGCGGCCTGCGCCCCGCCATACAAGCCGGCCTCCGCCTGGGCAAAGATGGCATCGCGCTGGCTCCCGTGCTCGAGCACTTGGGCCAGATCCACGATGTCTTCGTGGTCGAACTTGACCAACTCGCCCAGGTGCCGTTCGAGCATGCGCCGGGCGAACTCATGTTTCTTCTTCGAGAGCACCTCGACCATCAAACGGTCCGGATAGAGCCAAACCCCGCCCACGGTGCCCACTCCGTTTACGGTCCCATCGACCAACAAGGCCCCCTCGAGTTCGGACTCGAGGGCGGCCGATTCGCCCAAACGCAACCAGTCAAAGTAAAGGGTCGGTTTCTCGAACGCCGAATGCGCAGGGGCCTCGTTGGCCTGGAAATCCGGCCGGGCGCGGAGGGCCGCCTCGACCGCCTCGGCCGATGCCACCAACGCATAGCGCGTGGTGCAGCGGTGGAAATCCAAGCTCTGAAAGGCGCGATCTCGATACTGCCGTGCCAACTGGCCCAACAAATCGGTCAACGGAAGCTGCTCGCGGGCGAGGTAACGCTTGAGCGTGAGGCCCGGTTCGCTCGAGGCGGCCTCATGGAAGCGCCGCTGCACTTCCGCCTGCCACTCCGGCCAGATTTCATGGGGGATCTCGCGAGCGGCCGGCCCCACGCGGCTGACGTGGGGGTAATGCACCACCCACGTGAAGATGCGACCGAACCGCGGCACGACCGCCGCCACGTTGCGGTCGTGAACGGTGAACTCGCCTCGACCCGGTTCGTAGAGGTCGGTGCAGCGCACCTGGCGGTTGTCGACCTGGCGGAGCACTTCGATGACCGTGGGGAGGGCGTCCCACCGGCACCGCATCATCAGGCGCTCGTCATTGTTCAGCCCGCGCCATTGCTCCGCTTCCCAGCGCTCGGCCAGCGTGCGCCGGTCGGCGTCTCGTTCCTCGAAGAGGCTGTAGTGCAACGCCAGCAGCAAGGCGGTGTGTTCGGCCCGGGTGGGATCTTCCATCCGCAGCGTCATGCGCTTCATCAGGTGCGCAAAGGCGACCTGGCCGCGCTGGGCGATAGCGTACTCGACGGCCTTCTTGGTCCAGCTACCCTCGACGTTCGCCCAGGCGGCCGGCGCCGCGTGGCCGAAGGGGAAAAATACGCAATCGGCCGGACAGGCCAAGCGACTGCCGCGCTGAGCGCCACAATCGGCCGGGCTGATGAAGCCGTTGACGGCGGGGCAAGGCCGCAAGTTCTTGCCCCGGGCTGGTTGGGCGGTGGGAGGCGCGTTCACCCGCTACTTAGCGCCCTGATCGATCCAAGCGCGGATGAGGCCGATCTGCTCTTTGGTGAACGGGTCGGCTTTGCCTTCCGGCGGCATGGCCAGATCGGGGTCCAAACGGGCCAGGGCATGAACGAGCGTGCTCTTCTCGCTCTTGCCCGGCTCGACGACTTTGCCGTAATCGCTGCCTTTCAGGACTGCGGCGAGGCTGTCCAAGCGCAGCTTCCCCTTCTGTTTTTCCGGCCCATGACAACTGAAACAGGCGGGCTCGAAGAGCGGCTTGACGTGCTTGGCGTAGGTGAGGCCCTTCTCGGTGGCGGGCGGGGGCAGTTTGCTCACGTCGATCTTCTTGGCATCGGCAGCCAGGCCACTCGACAGTCCAGCGGCAACCAAGCTCGCCAGTACGGTTTGCGTCACAGGATTCATGTTCATCATTTACGGTTCAAAAAGTCTACACAGACGGGCTTCACGGCAAGCACATTCAATCGGTACCCCGAAGATCCTGAGGAACCGTCCCCTCGGCCCGGTCCCGTCGCTATTCGCAACGCAGCGCGACCATCGGGTCCACGCGCGTGGCGCGGCGCGCCGGCAGGTAACAGGCCACCAAAGCCACCCCGGCCAGAGTGGCGGCGACCGCGAGGTACGCCGCGGGGTCGAACGGACTCACGCCATAGAGGAAGTTGGCTAGCAGCCGCGTCAATCCGACGGCACCGGCCAACCCCACCACCATGCCCCAAGCCGCCAACCGCATCCCCTCGCCCACCACCAACCGGAGCAGGTCCGGGCTGCGCGCGCCGAGGGCGACGCGGATTCCCAGTTCGTGGGTACGCTGGCTCACGATGTAGGCCATGACGCCGTAGATCCCCATGGCCGCCAACACCAACGCCACGCCCCCTAGCGCCATCAACAGCGTGGCGGTGATGCGCTGGGCCAGAAACGCGGCCTGGATGTAATCCTGCATGGCCAGCAGCGCCCACACCTCGACGCCCGGGTCCAGTGAGCGGATCGCCTGGCGCAACGAAGAGGCGAACGCCAGGGGGTTCCCCGCCACCCGCAACCCGACCCCCAGGTTCAGATCCCACACCCCCTGTTGGTACGCCAAGTACATGAAGTCCCGCGGCGGCTCGTTCAACGTCCGGTACTTGCCCGCCTTCACCACCCCGACCACCGTGGCCTCGCGCTGGTCCCCCCAGTATCGCAGCTTGCGCCCCAGTGGGCTTTGGCCCGGCCAGAACCGCTTCGCCATCGTCTCGTTCACGATCACGACCCGCGCCGTGTTCGTGTCGTCACGCTCGGTGAAGTCCCGCCCAGCAAGCAGCGGGATGCGGAGCAGGTCGAAATAGCCGGGTGACACGATGCTATAGGGTATGCTCGTGTCTTCATTGGGTTTGCGGTCGTAACCCTCGACCTGCACGCCCATGCTCGAACCGCCCTCGAATCCCAACGGCAGCCAACCCGATAGCGCGGCCACCTCGACGCCCGGGACGGCCGCCAAGCGCTCCCGCAGATTCCGATAGAACACCAGGCCGCGCGCTTCGTCGTAGCCGTTCATGCCGATCCGCAATCCCCCCACCAAGACCTGACTCGGGTCGAAACCCAGATCGATTTGGCGAGCCCGATCGAAGCCCTTGATGCAGAGACCGGCCCCCAGCAACAACATCAAGGCCAAAGCCACCTCCCCAGCCACCAACACGCTGCGCAACCGGTGGTGCGGCACCGCCCCGCCCGAGGTCCGTCCGCCCTCCTTGAGCGTGCTGTGGAGGTCCACCGCGGATGCCCGCCAGGCCGGGGCGAGCCCAAAGACAAGACCCGTCGCCAGGGTCAGTGCCAGCGTGAAGCTCAGCGTCTGCAGGTCTAAACTGAAGCTGTACCCGATCGGCAGGTAGGTCGTCGGCAAGAAGGACTCGAAAAGCTGCGTCCCCCAGCTCGCCCCCAAGATCCCCACCAGGCCGCCGAGCAGCGCCAACAGCAGACTCTCGAGCAGCAACTGCCGGACCAACCGCGCCCGACCCGCGCCCAAGGCGAGGCGAATGGCAACCTCCTTCTGCCGGCCGGTCGCGCGGGCGAGCAGCAGGTTCGCCACGTTCGCGGCGACGATCAGCAGCACCCCGAAACTGACCGCCAACAATAGGCTCAGCACCGGCAGCAACATCGCTTGGCCGCCGTACGGCGCCTTCCAGACCGGCAACACCCGCACTCCGATCTCCCGGTTGCTGGCTGGGTAGGCCTGCTCGAGCTGCCGGGCGAGGGTGTCGACCGCTGTCTGGGCGGTGGCACGGCTGACGCCGGGTTGGAGCCGCGCCTGGGTATGAAGCCAATGATCGCCTCGGTTTTCCAGCGAACCGAAGTTGGCGACCTGCTCGTGCATGACCAGCGGCGCCCAGAAGTCGCACATCAACCCGCTCATGGTGCCGCGAAAGGCACTCGGCACCACCCCCACGATCGTGAAGCTGTGCCGATTCAACTCGACCGCGCGGCCCACGATGGCCGGATCGCCCCCGAACCGGCGGCGCCAAAATCCCTCGCTCAACACCAAGACCGGCGCCCCGCCGGGGCGCAGATCTTCCTCGGCAACGAAGGTCCGGCCCAGGATCGGCTTGACGCCGAGCGCGTCGAAGAAGTTCGCCGTGGCGATTTGGCCGTAAACCCACTGGGGCTGACCGCCCACACTGAGGCAAGCGGGCGTGATTTGGGAGCCGACGATGCCCGCGAAGGTGTTGGTCAGCCCGGCATAGTCGCGCAGGTCGGGCAACGACAAGGTGTCCCACTGGGTCTTGCCAAAAGTCGTGGTCAACACCACCAACTGCTCCGGCCGCCCCACCCCCGGAATCGGCCGCAGCAACACCGACTGGATCCAGGCAAACACCGTCGTGGTCGCCCCGATCCCTAATCCTAAGGACAGCACCGCCACCGCGGTGAACCCGGGTGACTTCAGCAAGAGACGGAAGGCGAAACGGATTTCGTTCAGCATAGCGCGCCACAACGGCAAGGGCCTTGGATGCAGGCCTCATGCCAGAGTGTTCCAAGTACGCATCTAACTGGCCAGCAACGAATTCTACGGACGTCCCGAAGTGCCCGACACGCCGCACCCGTCCGCCCGCGGGACGGGCACATCCCGATAATGGGAAAGCCCTGCACCCGCGCCCCCTGACTCATGCGTCACCGAGATGGAGTGCAAGACGGAGGATCGGGGTAGGGATGGCGCAGTGCGCCACCCCTCCCTCCGAACCGGACTGGCGGATTCCCGGCTCACGCGCGGCGCCAACGCTCCACGGATTCTCTTTGCCTTGAGCCTCAGGCAGTGAGCGTGACCTCCGCCAGGAGGAGCGCGAAGACCTCCTGTTCCCAGAGCTTGAGGAAGGGCTCGGTCGCCAACTTTGGCAACGGCAGACATGTGCCGTCGGGCAAGAACACCCCTTCGCTCACCAGAGCGTGAATGTGCGGGTGAAAGTGGATTAACTGCCCGAAGGTCTGGATGGCACCGACCATGCCGGGCACCGCGTCGGGACGGCCGCTGGCCGCCCGGTAAACGGTGATCACCGTGCGGGCGGCCGCTCGGCACAGCTCGCCCAGCAGCCGGCGCTCGAAACGGAAGTAGATCCGGAGCCCCTTGGGAATCGTGAATACGAACTGCGCCCGTGCAGGCCCCACGGTAGAAGTCTCCCGGCGTCGTCGTAGCTGTAGAGGGTCTGCTGGCTTGTGGTCGGGTTCGACCAGAACTTGCGCCAGGCGAGCCGGCCGTCGACAAGAAGACCGTCTACGAGGAGGTCCGTCTGCCCCGCCTCTGGATCCTCGATCCCCGCTACGACAATATCGAGGTGTACCACAGCGGTGAGTTCGGCCGGGTCCTGAAACAGATGCTCGCCGGCCACGATCTCCTGACGGACGGGGATCTGCCCGGCTTCCAGACCACGATCGCGCAGTTGTTCGCGCCTCCGAGTTCCGAGTGACCTAGTGGCGACCGCAAGCCGCAGCGCATGGTTCGGTCGTTGGTGTGCGTGTCTCAGGTCTTTCGGATCGCGGGCATCCGCCCCGCTTCGGGGTTGTGGTCGGTTTTGCGGCGGACGAGAATGTCCGCGCTCCTCTCCCCGAGCGAAACGCCGGCGGAAAGACCCAAGGGGCAAGACCCAAGGGGCGCACATCGTGGGTGCTGGCCCATAATCTGAATTGACTCACAGCACAAGCTCACCTTGAATCCTCCGCACTTATGCTCTCGCCTCTCGCGCCGCTTGGAGTGGCCCTACTAGGTCTGGCGACCGAGACCCTGCTGGCTGCGACCGACCGAAGCCCACCGGAGTTGCGGGAATTCGCCTTATTCCCGACTGTCATCGGCACGTCCACCTCGAGTCAGGCGATCGCGGTCACGCTGCGGGCGGTTGATGATCTGAACGGGATCGCCCAACCCACGGCAGAAGGTTCGGCCGGGGGGAGGATTTCAGTGCAGTTTCAAAGTTCCTCCAGGAACCAGTCTGTTGGGGTCTGGTTTGACTGGCGCCACCGGGTTTCCGGCGACGAATTGGATGGGGTTTACGTCCGTGCGATCCCGCTGCCTCGGCTCAGTGAGCCGGGAGTCTGGACCATCGCCGGGGTTGAGCTCCACGATGCGCTGGGCAACCCTTCCTTCTCGGACTTGGCCCAGTTCGCCACGCGCGGTTTTCCCTGGCGATTCACAGTCGCGAACTTGCCCTCTTTGGTCATGTTGCAGTTGGGAGGCTCGGTTTTGGCTTCGTGGCCGGCGTGGGCGACGGAATTCTGGCTCCAGTCCGCCGCTAGTCTGGGCCAAGCGCCGGCGTGGTCGGACGTGACAACCACGCCGGTCATCCTGGGGCAGGAGTTCCTGGTAGCATTACCCGTCGCGGGCGAACGGCAGTTCTTCCGGTTGCGCGCCAAGTAGCCTCGATGCACTGGGAAGGCGTGGACCCTGCCCCTTGACGCTCGGGCGGGTTGGCGCGAGAGCCATGGGTCGCGCTGCCGAGAGTCTGATGGGTGAATAGCAGCACGAAAAGCGATCTTAGGACGCCTTGCCTTCCCAAATTGCGATGAATTGTGCGGGTGTGAGAACAGTCACATCTCTGGCAATTGACTTCGGAAAATGGCGGGCGTTGCCGGTGACCAATGGCACGCCTGCCGTCCCCGCACATTCCAGAGAGGGCGCGTCGTTCGGGTCCGGCAGATCATGCGCCGTGTGGCGAGGTGCAATCTCGATCCAAAAGGCACGGGCACGAATGGCAGCGAGCACAAGGTTCACCTCGACAGCAGGTAACTGGAACACGGGACGCACTAGCAGTTCAGCGTACTCGGCGGCAATCCGGTCATCCAGCACCGCTTGGACGCTTCCAGCCCGCAACCATTCCACGATGCGACCGGGCGGCCCGAGTGGCGACAGGAAACCGGAAACCACCACGTTCGTATCGAACACCGCGCGATTCATCGCCGTAAAGAGCGGCGGGGCTTGCGGGTGGCGGCAATCTCGCGGTTGATTTCAGCCAGCGACAGCCGAGCGGCATTACTGGAAGCTGCGGCTTGGCGAATGCGACTCAACGCAAGTCGGGTGCGAGAATCGCGGATGGACTGAATCACCGTTTCCGGATCTTCCGAAGCGTCCACGTGCACCAACACGGCCACAGGCCGTCCATCGCTGGTAAGCAGTAGCTCCTTCTCGGACTGCAAACGCTCTTTCAACCGGCGCGGCTGTTTCAAATCTTGGATTGCTATCAATTTCATTTTAGTCACTTTATACTGTCCTTGTAAGGTCATGTCAACTTACGTGTTCAAAACAGTTCCACCGTGGTGCGAGCGCGCGAAAACTTCCGTGTCGCAAATCGTTAACCGTAATGGACTGGCAATCGCGGGAAGGTAGGGCGCGCAGTCCTCTGCGCGCCGCGGCCTCGTAAGCCCACCGTGGTTGACGGCGCGCAGCGGACTGCGCGCCCTACCATCAAACGCTCGTCTATCCCAAGCCAACCCTTCGGGTGACGCGCCCTCGGGCACGCATCGTTGGCGTCACCGTTTCTGAAGGTAAATGCTCCCGCCGCTGGTTCGCAACCGGAGCGACTTGCCGCCGGCGCCGATCCTCCCCACCAACGCACTGCGCTTCTGCTCGCCCTGGACGGTGACCGGCAGGTCGGCGTGGACCGTGCCGCCGCTGGTGCGGGCATCCACGTTCAGCGAGACCGACTCGGGCAGCAGGGCGCGCACGCTGCCGCCGGAGGTCTCGAGCCGGCAGTCTTCCTCGAGCGACCCGGCAAAACCCACCCGGATGGATCCCCCAGAGGTCTGAGCCGCGATCGGCCCGTGCACTTCCTCCACGGTAATGCTGCCACCCGATGTGTCCGCTTGAACTCTGCCTTGCGCCTTCTGGATGTGGATCGAGCCGCCCGAGGTGCCGACCTGCACCGCCGTGGCCGCTTCACCCACGCGGATGCTGCCCCCCGCCGTGTGGGCGTCGATGACGCCGCTGGCGCCATCGATCGTAATGCCTCCGCCCGCAGTCCGACACCACACCGGCCCCGTGATCTGGCCGGTCTTGATGCTCCCCCCGGCCGTTTGCGCCTTCACGTCGCCCTCGAGATCGGGCACGGACACCGCGCCACCCGCGGTCTTGAGTGCCAGGTTGAACCGTCGAGGCACGGCGATCCGGTAGCGGACCTCGAGCCGGGGCGTGCGCCACCAGCGGGTGCTCCATTCCCGTGTGAGGCGAGCTCGAACGGCGACTTCACTGCCTTCCTGCGCGAACGTCACCTCATGGTTTTCGAGGATGTCACGGGCTTGTTTCTCGGTTGCTCGCGTGACCTTGCGGAGGACTTGCACGTCCACCCGGTCGGCGGCGTGCGTGGTCAACTCGATGCTGCCACGGTCGGCCTCGACGGTGAGTCGTCCTCCTGGCCCGCAGGTAAAACTCTTCTGAAGATTGCTCTCGAGGTCGGCGTGCGCGCTCAGGGCGGCGCTCAACACCGCCAGGCCCGCCCAACAACAGGCGCATGGGTGCTTACGATTCATAAGGATCAGGGATTAACGTGTGTCTGCTATCATGGTTCCAGGCGCCGCTACAGCGCTCCCGGTCCGCCCGGGTGCGACGCCCATGATCGTTATCCGTCACAACACCGAGCCCGAGCGGCCGGTTTCAGCCAGTTTGGCCTTTTGCGCCGCCTCGAACAACTCCGCTTCTTGCTGGCCGGCGACCCGGTAGTAGATCAGGTACGCGAGGCCGATCCCGGTGGGGATCAGGGCGAAGAGCGCGACGTGCCCCTCGATCGCGTACAGTGCGGCCAGCAGGCCCAAGCCGATGAACAACCACACCAACCCCTTGAGCAACAACCGCCGCGGTGACGCCGTCTTATCGCCTTCGGAGAACAGGTGCTCCGGCAGCGGAGGCAACTCGACCCCCTTCTCGATGGCGGCCAGGCGTTCCTGGTGGTAGAGGGCATAGATGCCTTTCTGTTTGCGATAGTTCAGGTACACTCCCAGCATGCCAAAGCCGAACCCCATCACAATCGCCACAATCGGGATCATGGTCCCCAAGATCTCCGGTCCGATGGCGCCGATCGTTGCTAGCTTCATATCTGGTTCCTTTGTTCGTGGTTCGCGTGTGCGCACCGGCGTTCGGTCGCCGGCACTCTGTCTGACCGTTGCGACTTCGACCGCCACCGGTTTGTTTCAGCGAAATCGCGCCTGAAACTTTTTGAAACCGGACTGGGCAAGTCGCAGTATGAAGAGACAGCTCGGAGAGTTGACTCGCCGAGTCGAGGCCCAACTCGAGCCCGAGTTGGGCCGACCGGATGGATGGGCCGATGGAAGACGACATACGCCAACACCTCGAGCAGCGAGAGTATCAGGCCGCCTTCGAGCGGGTGCTCGAGCGGTTCCGAGACAAGGTCTTTCGGCTCGCCTGCAGCATGTTGCGCGACGAATCGCAGGCCGAAGACTTGACGCAGGACATCTTCGTTCGCATCTGGAAGGGCCTGCCCAGCTATCAGGGACAGGCCTCCGTCTCGACTTGGATCTACACGATCAGCCGCAACGCCTGCCTCACCGAACTCAAGAAACGCGCCCAGCGCCCCACGGTCTCGCTGCAAGATCCGGCCCTCGAAGAGGTCGTCGACGCCCTGCCGGCGATGCAGACCGTCGATCCCGAGGGTGGCCTGGGCGCGGACGTCCAGACGCTCCTGGCCCAATTACCGGAGCGCTATCGCCAGGTCATCACCCTCTTCTACTTCGAGCAAAAGGCCTACGAAGAGGTCGCCGAGCGACTGGCGATCCCGCTGGGCACCGTCAAGACCCTCCTGTTCCGAGCCAAGAAACAACTGCTCAAGATCGCCCGGCGCCTCCCCACCCCCACCCTGGCCTCGCACCCGCCCAACCCCCTCACCGCACACGCCTATGGCTTGCCCTGAATTCGAAAACCAGCTCGGCGACTACCTCGACCGCCAAGCCCCGCCAGCAACCCAGCGCCTCATCGAAGCGCACCTGGCCACCTGCATCGCCTGCCGCGCCCTGGCTCGAGACCTGGCATCTCTCGATGCCGAACTGGCGGCCCATCTGGCGCCCCCCAAAATCTCGGCGGACTTCGACGCCCGACTCTGGCGGCGCCTTGCCGTCGAACCTCCGCTCGTCCCCGCCGCCGCCGCCGCTCGCGCCGAACACCGGCGCCGCCTCCAGGCCGAGTACGAGACCGGATGGACGTCCTTGCGTCACCGGACGCGGTGGTGGCTGGCCGGGCTGGACGGCCTGGGCTGGGCCACACTCCTCGCCTTGGTCCTTTACGGCCTATGGCGTTTCACGTCGCACTCTCAAGCGGTCGCTGGATGGGCGATCTGGCAAGTCCAACTCACCCCAAGCCTCCTGGCCGCCTGGCTGGCAGCCGCTGCCGCCTTGTTCGCCGGATGGCGCCAGGCCGCCCGTCACGCCTGAGGGCTGACTCGGTCTCCGTGGGGTCCGCAATCCGCTCATCCAACGTGGTCAGCGTGCCTCCACGGTCTCACCCGGATGCCTCAGAGGGTACAATCGACGGGGGCGCTCGACCGCGTTCTCGTCGACGAACTGGGTGACGTCGTTGGTGCTAGTGTAGTGTCTCACAAACGACTGGAGTTATTTTCCCTCTGTTTTCGCATTCTTGAACGCGTGCACCCGGGTTTAATTCGCTCCAGGGTCTGTTTGTGAAGCTGTCGGGCACTGGGGAAAGGTATGTGAAGGTCGATTATTGCCAGCATTTACTGATCTAAAAACCGATGAACTTGGGATCGCCACTCGCGAGGCGGCGCCTGCGGGGCATGAACGTGCGGGACGTGGTTGCCGTGGGACTGCTCCTGATCCTCGTGGTACTGGCTGTGGGCAGCCGGGGTGCTGAGATTGGATCGGGAGTGTGGGACATCACGTTCGGTCTGGGACTGTACGTTGCGATAAGGGGCGGCAGGCCGCGCACGTATCGGGTGCGATAGGACCGCGGGACCACAGACCACAGGACCGCGGGACCACAGACCACAGGACCACGGACCACAGGACCACAGACCACGGGACCACGGACCATGGACTATCGGACGCGGATGGGGTTGGGCCTGTGTTGGCTCTTTGCGTCTCTTTGAGTTCTTTGCGGCCATTTGCCAGCCAACGGCGCGCCCACCTCAGGTCCCACACTGCCTCCGTCCTCTGTCCTCCGTCCTCTGGTCCCACAACGGTGAAACCTCGAGTGTACAGCTTCGGCTGGCCCTCGGCGTTGGGCGGGGCCGACACCAAGTTGTATCACCTGCTGCGGCTGCTGCGCGATGACTGGCAGCTCACGGCACGGTGCCCTGGACGATCACCGGGAACTACATTGACCCCGAGCTGTATCCGTTCCGTGAACGGCGTTCGGAGACGTTCACCATCGGACGGCTGCCACGGCCGGCGCGGGGGTAAACCTCGCACGCCGACTTGCCGATAACTAGACCAAGGTGTATGGGCCACCTCACGCGACCGATCGGAAGGCCGGTCACGGGCCAAGTCTCAACCCGGTGAGTGGGCTGGGCGAGGCGCTTTTCGCTCTTCCGGGGTCCGGGGTGGCACACCGCGAGAGCCTATGAAGAGCGACGGAAACGGGAAATTGGTTTGCGGTCGGCGGCAGGGCCGACTAGCGTTCGCGGGTTTGGAGCGCCGAGCGGAAACTCGGCCCACTTCGCACGCAGTTATGACGCACAAACCTTATGCGCCGCACGAGATTGCGGAGATGGTCGTCGGGTTGCACCGATTGGCCCAGAACCTGTGGTGGACCTGGGACCAGCCGGCGCAAGAGCTTTTTCAACAGCTTTCGCCGCGCGGCTGGCAGAACCTCTACCACAATGCCGCCGCCGTCCTCCGTGAAGTCTCAGACGCCGAGTTGCGGGCTCGGCTGCAGGATCGGGATTTCGCCCGCCACGTGCAGGAGGTGCTGAAGAATTTCAACCACTACCTGCACCGGAAAGACACCTGGGGCACAGCCAACGCGCCGCACTTGCAGGACCGTCCGGTGGCCTATTTCAGCGCCGAGTTCGGCTTCCACGAGAGCCTGCCGATTGCAGCGGGGGGCTTGGGGGTGTTGGCGGGTGACCACGCCAAGTCGGCCAGCGACCTGGGCTTGGGTTTTGTCGGGATCAGCCTCTTTTATCGGGAGGGCTACTTCATGCAGGCGATCAACACGGAGAACCTGCAAACCGAGTACTACACCCTGTTGGACCCGCGGAACCTGCCGATCGAACCGGTGTTGGATCCCAAAGGCGAGCCGCTGGTGTGCACGGTGGGCATTGGGGCCAGCACGGTGGCCTTCAAGGCGTGGCGGGTCAACGTAGGCCGGATCCCGGTCTATTTGTTGGACTCGAACTTGCCTGAGAACGAGCAACTGTACCGGGATCTCACGCTCCACGTGTATGGCGGCGACAGCACCACCCGCATCATGCAGGAGGTGCTCCTGGGCGTGGGCGGTGTGCGGCTGCTGCGGGCCCTGGGCGTGCATCCGAGCGTGTTCCACATGAACGAAGGGCACGCCGCCTTCCTCACGCTCGAACTGGTGCGGGAGAAGTTGGCCGAGGGTCTCAGCTTCGAGGAGGCCTTCGCGGCCACGCGCCAGGAGTGCATCTTCACCACCCATACCCCGGTCGAGGCCGGGCACGACCGCTTCAGCCCCGATCTGATGGCTTATGCTCTGCACCGCTTTTTCCGTCAACTGCGCGTTCCGCAAGCGGAGGTGCTGGCCCTCGGCCGCGTGGATCCAGCGGACGAGACGGAACCGTTTTGCATGACGGTGTTGGCCCTCAAAGCCTCGCGGGCGGCCAACGGGGTCAGCGAACTGCACGGCCAGGTCAGCCGCCACATGTGGCGTCGACTCTTTCCCGACCGACCGGAGGCCGAGGTTCCCATCGCCCACATCACCAACGGCATCCATCTCTTGGGCTGGATGAAGGGGCCGGTGCGCACCTTTTGGAAGCGCAAGCTCGGCAACGACTGGGAGAACGACGTGAACACGCCCGAGTTCTGGCACCGGGTGCTGGATCCGGAGTTCATCACTGACGAAGAAATCTGGGCGCTGCGCTACCGCCTGCGCCGCGAGTTAGTCGAGTTCTGCCGGCGCCGACTCCTCCTGCAAGGCGAGCGGATCACCGCCGCGTCCTACATCGCCTTCGATCATCTGCTCAACCCGGATGCCCTCACCATCGGTTTCGCCCGCCGGTTCGCCACCTACAAGCGCGCCCCGTTGGTGTTCCAACAGTTCGACCGCATCGTCGAGCTGGTGAGCGACAAGCATCGGCCGGTGCAGTTTGTCTTTGCGGGCAAAGCTCATCCGCGCGACGACGCGGGCAAGCGTTTCATCCAGCACATCATTCACCTCAGCAAACACAGCGCGCTCAAGGGCCACTTGGTGTTCATCGAGAACTACGACATCCACGTCGCCCGCCAGATGGTCTCCGGCTGCGACGTGTGGCTGAACAATCCGCGGCGGCCGCTCGAGGCCTCCGGCACCAGCGGCATGAAAACCACCTGCCACGGCGGCTTGAATCTGAGCATCTTGGACGGCTGGTGGCGCGAGGGCTACGACGGGACCAACGGGTTTGCCATCGGCGAAGATTCTCACCCGGACAATGTCGAGGAACAGGACGAGAGCGACAGTGAGAACCTGTTCCAGGTGCTCACCGAAGAAGTGGTGCCCTGCTTCTATAACCGATCGGTCAACGGCATCCCTCGGCAGTGGATTCAGAAGATCCGCCGCGCGATGGCGACCCTCGTGCCCCAGTTCAACACCTGGCGCATGGTCCAAGAGTACGCACATAACTTCTACCGCCCAGCCGCGCCCGTGACGGAACCGCCTCCGGGCCTCGAGGTCGTCGCTGAACCTTGAAGGGCCGCAGGTCCCAACGGCCGCCGCCGCCACCCCGATCCACCCGGGGCACAGGCTCGGCACGCGCGAGCGGGCCCGCTGGCCGCGCTCCGTCGACCGCTGAGACCTTGGGATCGCCGACGCCCGAGCGACCGCCGGGCGGCGGCCCTGTGAAACGCGACGTCAAGGCTTGTACCCTGGACGAACTCGACGCGCAGTGCCGTGCCTGGGGAGAGCCCCCGTACCGTGCCACCCAGTTGACGCAGTGGCTCTACGCCCGGGGGGTCACCGACTGGGACGCCATGACCAATCTGCCTCGGGACTTGCGGCAGCGGTTGGCGAGCGCGTACTCGTTACAGTCCCTGGACCTGGTCACCTGCCAAGGCGCCGCGGACAGCACCCGCAAGTATCTGTGGCGCCTTGCCGACCGCGCGCTGATCGAGAGCGTGCTCATCCCTGCCAACCCGGCCTTGTACGGCGAGACAAGCGACCGGCTCACCCTGTGTGTCTCGACCCAAGTCGGCTGCGCTTACGGGTGCAAGTTCTGCGCCAGCGGACTTGCCGGCTGGAAGCGGAACCTCGAGCCGCAGGAGATCGTGGAACAAGTGCTGGCGGTCGACCGTTCGCTAGCGACGCACGCTGCAGGGGGCGGGCAGGCGGCCGCCCAAGCGCCGCAGTCGGCGCAGCGGCGAATCGACAACCTGGTGGTCATGGGCATGGGCGAACCCCTCGCCAACTACGACCATCTGCTGCGCGCGTTGCGCATCCTCAACGCCCCGTGGGGTCGGGGCCTCGGCGCCCGCAAGATCACCATCTCGACCAGCGGGCTCTGCCCGGAAATCCGCCGTCTGGCAGCCGAACCACACCAGTTCCGCCTAGCCCTCTCCCTGCACGGCGCCACGGACGCTGTGCGCTCCCGTCTGATGCCGGTCAACCGCAAGTATCCGCTGCGCGAGCTGATGTCGGCCTGTGAGGATTACCTCGAGCGCCGCGGGCGGCAGATCACCTTCGAGTATATCCTGATCGCAGGGGTTAACGATGGCTTAGACCAGACTCGGCCGTTGGCGGAGTTGGCTCGGCGCTTGCGCGCCAAGGTGAATCTCATCCCCTACAACCGCGTCGAGGGCCTCCCTTGGGATCGGCCGGACGAACCCGCCCAGGAGTTATTTCTAGCCGCCCTCGAGCGCCTCGGCGTGGCCACCACGCTGCGCCGCGAGAAAGGCCACGCCATCGAGGCCGCCTGCGGCCAACTCCGACTCAAGACCGAGCGGGCGCAAGCCAATTGAGCGGGCTGGGCCCACCGGCGGCAACCGCGGCGCTCGGCTCAAGGCACCAACACTAAGCGGTAGAAGCGCGTTCGGGTAAAACCGCCGGTATCCGCTCCGCTATCGTCGAACCGGTACACACCGCTGCTGGAGGTCAGCACCCGGGGCAACGCGATCCAGTCGATCGGCCCGTTCGGCGTCAACCGCTCGGTGTATTCGACGCGAAACTCGAGCCCGGCCGGCGCCTCCCAGGTAAAGGATACCTGACCCGCGGTGAGCAAAAGCTGCGGGTTGATGACGATCTGCGGTCCGAGGCTGCCCCGCTCCTGCGCGACGCGCACCTGATAGGTGACCGAGTTGGGCGCCTGATTGACCACGCCGAGGTACCAATCTCCGCCCGACAACGGCACGGGTACCGAGCCGAGTCCCAGCACGATGGCGTCCGGTGCCAGCCCAAGCTGGGCGCTGGCATAGTCGAAGAGGCCCAGGTCGGGCAAGGGCAGGTTTTTTCGGAGCAGGAGATCGACGTTGCCGTCCACCGGGGTAACCGCGAAGGTGACGTTGGTGGCGTCCGCGGCCACGTTGAACCGGTAATAATCCAACGCCGGGGGCAACCCGGCCGTGTCAGCCGCCAGTGTGGCGACGATCGGCAAGCCCGCCAACAGATCGCGCACAGTCGGCCCCGGAGCCGGTAAGGACGCCTGGACCGTGAACGGCAGCCCGAAGCCCTCGTGGTTGGCAATGGCCAGGTACCAATCGCCCCGCAGACTGGGCAGCGCCGGGTTGGGCCGCATTCGGATGCGCGCCGGCGCCGCTGGCGAGGCAGGGTCCAGCGCCGTATAACCGGCGTACGTGGGTGGGCTGTTGAGGCCCACCAACAAATCGGCGCGTCCGCCCAAACCGTACAAGTCGAACTGAACCACGGGCGGCGAGCCCGCGACATTGAAGAAGAAATAGAGGTTGATGTCGGCGCCTGGCGCCACGACAGCCGTCTGCGGCACGCCCGCCAACAACTGCCGGAACACGACCTGGTTGGTGGTGGACTCGACAACGCGGATGCGGTAGCCGACCGGGACGGTATCGGCATTGAGTACGCCCAGGTACCAGTCGCCGGCCCCTAGCGGCACGATCGAGTCTTGGGAGACGACGATAACTTCGGCGTTGGTGCCGGTGTTTTCGCTGGCGTAATCGAAGACGCGCGGAGTCGGCAACGGATCGGGGATGGGCCGGGCTTTGCGGAGGTAAAGGTTGACGTTGCCGTTGGTGGGATAGACCTCGAAGGAGGCGGACACTGCATTCGAAGAGACGGTGTAGCGGTAGTAATGCAGGGCATTGGTGACGGCGATATTGGTAACGATGGTCTGGTTATACCCGAGCGGCGTGAGGCCGAAGACGTTGGTGTCGAGTGCGTCGAAATCCACTCGCAACACGAACTGGGTCACCGCCGTGTCGTTGGTGAGCGAGAGGTAATAGCGCTGGCCCGGCTGAAGCTGCGGCGCCACATTGGTCACGGTGATGGGCACGCCGTTGGTGTCGACCAGGAACGTGCCGTTGGTGGCAATCACAGCGCGCCCCGCCATCGTGTTGGTCAATAGCAGATAATCCCCCGCCGCCACATCCCCAAAGGGCAGTCCGTTCTGGTTGAACCACAGGCTCAGGTTGGTCCGGGAGGTCAGGGAGTTGGTGGCGCGCGTCGCGCTCCGCGGCACCTCGACGATAAAGTAGCGCGCTTCGCCCACCGGGATCGTGTTGGTATAAGGCAACCCGTTGGTCAAAGTGACCGCCGGGAAGACCAACGGGGCAAAGCTCAGTTCCAATTGCCAACTGATCAGCTCAGGATCGATGGCGTTGGTGATGCCGGTGCGGCGATCGATGACCTCGAGACGCCAGTCGCCCGCGGCGCTTTGGCCCAGGAACGGCTTGAGCGTCTCTTCCGGGAGGAAGAAGGTGTCGTCGAGCGCGGTCAGGGAGATCGAGTCGAGCAGCGCGCCGGGCTGCAGCCCTTGCAGCGTCAAGACCGTCCCATTCGTCGGGGCGTGGAACGTGAGAGTGTTGGTCTGCCACAAGAGGTCCGGATTGAAGGTGTTGGACACCACGGTATCCAGGATCGCGCGGACTTGGGGCCGGCAGGGGGGCGGACATTTGCCGACGGCATTTAGGGCGTGGATGTCGGCGATCTGGGCCGGCGTCAGGACCTGCTGGTAGAGCGTCACCTCATCCAACAGGCCGTTGAGCCCGTCGCCTCCGGGAATCGTCGCCCCGAGCAACAACGGCAAGGCATGCACCGCGTTGGTGAGGTTGCCGGGCAACACCTTGGACCGCACCAAGGCGCCGTCGAGGTACAGGTTCAGCTCGACCTGGAAAGGCGCCACCTGTTTGAGCGTGCCGGCAAGGTGGTGAAAGACGTTCAAGGTTGGCAACGGCTGGCGGCGCAACAGTTCGTAGCCGGTAGCCGGCGCGTCCGAGAGCGGGCTCGAGACGGTCGGGTCGTTGAACCAAAGATCCAGTCCGGCGCTCGAGGCGCTCAGCACATAGTTGGCGCGCGGTGGATTCGCCTGAGCCGGGTCCTCGAGTTTACCGATGAGCCCGCCGCCGAGCGTGGCCGCGTTGGTCAACCGGAACCACAGCTCGAGCGTGATTTCATTGGTTAGGTCAAGCGAGGCATTGGCGGGGATCTCGAGGTAGCCGGCGTTGGTTTCGAAGAGGAACCCGCGGCCCACCCGACCAGGGGCGTACTGGACGGTGCCCACCTCGACGCCCGCGTTGGTGCTGACGATGTCGGCGGCGTTGCCTTCGCCAGGCCACCAACTGATCATCCCAGCCGGCGAAGGCTGCTGGCGGTGCACGATCTCGAGCCGGTAAGGGCGACCGGCCAGGGTGGGCAAGGTGCGGGTCAGGTGACCGCGCCGTAAGACCAGCAGGTTCGTGCCTGTGTGCGCCAAGACTGGCGCGTTGAGCACGGTCACCCAGTTGCTCGTCACCAGCCAGTTGTCGAACGTGTCGAGCTCGATGAAATCGGAGGTCAGGTTGGCGTTGACGCCCTCGAACCCGCTGAGGTAGCGGTTGGTCAGCGTGGGGTCGCCGTTGGTGGCCGGGCTGGCGAATTTGATGGGAATGGCGGCCAGGTTCGTGTTCTCGGTGAACGTGGTGTAGACGATGTTGGTTCGGATGGCGTTGGTGCGGAAGCGGCCCTGGTCGAGCGCGGTGATGGTGTGTTGAACCCCGTTCACATCCACCAAACGCGCCGCTAACAAACCCGGCGGCAGGTTCGTGTCCGTGCCTGGCAAGATCGCCAACTCGATCCCCAAACGGTTGGTTCCATCCGTCCAAGTGGCAATCGGGCGCTCGATCGACAGATCCGTCGGGCTGACCCAGGCATCGAAGGTGAACCCGGGGCTGGCGCCCACGTTCAGGCCGGCCTGGTTCGTGATCAGGACGTGGTCGCCGTCTCGAGCGTACTTGAGCCCCTGGCCGAATCGGCCCGGCACGAACGCGGGGCCAAGGACTTGGGCCGGGTTATTGGTCATGAGATCGTCGCCATTGCCGTCGAAGGGCCAGCGGCTGACCAAGTTATTGGTCGGTTTGCCGGCGCCGCCGAACTTGTAGATCCCGCGGATCTCCGAGCCGGTCAGCACTCGGTTGTACAGGTCGACCTCGTCCAGGTAACCCAACCATTGGGTCACCTGGTTGGTGAGCGGGCGCCGGCCCAGATACAGGGAGTCGCGCGTATCGGGCGTGAAGCTGCCCAGGTCCCGTTCGACCTGCAGCTCGCCGTCGAGGTACAAGGCGGCTTCACCGCTGTTGGCACTGTAGGTGAGCGCCACGTGATGGAAGTTCGTGGTGACGGTCTGGAACCCAAGTTGGGTGCGATTCGACCCGCCGCGGTTCTCATAAACCAAGACGCGCTGGCCGGTCGGGCTGACCAGGTGAAAGTCCAGGTCCGACACCCGCGGGTGATCGACGCGCAGGCCAACCTTGACGTCGGTCACCAGGCGCGTGTCGTCGATGACGTTGGTGGACCACGTGCGAACGTCGTCCCCAACAACGACCGCGTTGGTCGTGGCGGCCACGCGGCGGAAGGCGTCGGGCAGGTTGCGCTCCAAGCGCACTTGGATAAAGAAATCCACAGTGACCGCCGTGGGGTTGTACACACCGATGTAATAACGGCCGGCGCGCAGCGGGGGCACGTCGGTGACCCCGATGCTCAACTGCCCGCCGGGCGGGGCGAGGAACGCGACCTTGTCGTAGTCGGTCAGAGTCGGGGGCGCGTCACGCCGGACATACAAGTTGAGCGGGCCGGTCATCGAGGAGAGGAGGACGGTCATCTGGCTGGCGTCGGCCGGGACATCGATGAAGTAGTACTTGAACTGGTTGGCGAGCACGGAACCGAAGGTGCCGGTCAGCAGGTCCGGGTTGGGGGTAATGCGCACGGTGAGGTCTTGCACCCACCCGGTGTGGGACAGGGCGTTGTCCACCATGGTCAGAATCCACGGCCCGTTGCCCTGGCTGCCGATGAAGTCCAGGAGGCTGCCCGGGCCGTCCGTCGACCGCGCGTAAGGGAACTCGCCGGAGCGGCTATCGTCGTACAGGAACGAATAAACGCCGTCGGTGACGCCATCCACCAGGGCGTGATTGTTCAACACGGCGAAGGCGGTGCCATGCCGCAGGTTGCCGAACAGATCGCCCAGTTCCTGGTGAACAATGGTGTTGCTGACGATGACGTTGCCCACGTCGATGGGCTCGATGCCGATGGCAAACACCAGACCTGCCCCGGGCCGAATCGGCGAGCCGTCCGGAATCGCCACCGAAGTCGGGAATCCGCGCAACACCCGGTTCCCGAACGGGTCGGTGAACTCGAACGGTTCGTCGCTCGACAAGCCCACGAAGCCGTACTCGGAGGCCATTTGGTCCTCGGCCTTGACGCCGATGTAGAACACCTCGCCCGGGGCGCCGTTGGTGAAGACCACTTGCTCGGTCCCACCGCGCTTGCGCGCGCTGATGGCGTCCTGCAGGGCCACCGGATCCAGCGTGAGAAAACTGGGGTCGCCCCGGTTCACGTACAGGTCGATGTCGGCCTCCTCGTTGCGCGGCGCGGAGAGGTTGGGCGGAACGAACGTGAGGAAGGCGACGTACGGGCCGAAGTTAGTGACCACGTCCATGCCGGGCGTGTAGGCGTTGGTAAAGATGTAGAAATGCCACTGGTTGGTCAGCCCGACCGGGTCCTTCTGCAGCGGCGAATTGGCGCCCACGCGCTGGTACAGCAGCGGGATCCCGTTGGTGACCGTAGTGAGCTCGGCGGGCAACCGATTCGTCTCGGTCAGTTGCGTGAAGCCGAGCGCGTTCGTGGCCGAGACGGACACCACCAGCGCGTAGTCCTGCACGATGCCGTCGGGGTGCGCGGTGACGGTATTGACATTGACTCGGCGCCCCACCACCTGAACCGTGTAGTTGGTGCCGATCGGGCGGCGCAGGAAGACGTTCTCGACGTTGTTGACCGTGTCGAAGGTGGGCAAGCCATTGGTGGGCGCGGGCTCGTTGTAGTTGCTAGCCTCGGGGATAAAGTTGCCGGCGTAAACCTCGCCCGTGACCTTGTTCGAGACGACCAAATCGAGGTTGTTGACGAGCTTGATCGCCGCAGCCGGGTTGCCGGGCGGATCGGTCCAGACCAGCGTGACTTTAAGATCCGACTGGCGGGCCTCGGGCGGAACGCTCAGGTCGTAGGTGTGGGACTGTCCGGTGGCCAGGGCGTTGGTGGCGCTCTGATCGATCCAGCGCACGGGCCAATTGGTTTCTTGCGTGGCGTTGGTGAGGAGGGTCGGCAACGTGGCGGCAAGGTTGGGCACACCCCAGCCCTGGTAGTTCACCAAGGCGTCGATCTGAAAGGAGTACTGCGGGCCGAGCGACCGCGCGCCGTTGATCAGGAGGGCCTTCATCAGGGCCGGGCTGTAAGCCCGCTCGAGTTGCTGCGCGAAAAACTCCTCCAGCAACGCCAGCATCCCGGATACGGACGCCGCCGCCACACTGGTGCCCGAGGCGTAGCGGTAGTGCGGCTTGAGCGGGTCGTTCAGCGCCTTGAGCACCTGGAAGAAATCGCCGAACAAAACCGGCACTTCGATCGTGATGCGCAGATCGAAGTGGACCGGCAGGAGCGTGTCGTTGCCGACATCGACGAACCAGTCGCCTTCGCCGGGGTTGTCCAGCACCACCCGGCCGGTGCCCAGGAGATCGGTCACATCCGGGAAGGTCCACTGCTTCACGTAAAGGGGCAGAGCCGGGAAGGGCGCGGCGGAGACGCGGTTGGTGACCGCCTCGATCGTCAGCCGGATCGCGTCCGCGGGCACCAAGACCGAGTAGTGGTTGCGCTGACCCGGACTCACCACCTGATTGGTGAAGGCCACCACCAGCCGATTGGTCGGGTTCTCGATCACATCCCAGTCCTTCGCCCGCGTCGACACGGCAAATGCGCCCGGGGCAACCAAGTCTGGCTTGAACCGGCCAAAATCGCCCTCGACACCGATGCCCACGTTGCCGCGGCTCGAGGAAGGCGTCACCTCGGCGTCGCTGTCTGTCTGGGCCAAGAACACGCGGTTGGTGACGGGCTCGCCGTTGACCGTCCGGACGACCTCGTTGGTGAGGTAACGGAAGCTATCGATCGCCCCGACGGTAATCACGTTCTTGGCCGTCCCGGGCGAGGTGATCGTCCCCGGCTCGCCCCCCTGCCCCACTTCGTTGCCCGCACCTCGATTGCCCGCGGCAAACACATACAGCAGCGGCTGCGGGCCCGGCTCGTCCAGCAAGGCGTCGCGCACGGCCGCGTCGTAGCTCGCGGCCGCGGAGTCGTAATCGAGTTGGGCGGCGTAGCCCCAACTGTTATTGGCAATCAGCGCGTTGGTCCGGTTCAAGGTCAGATAGTTGGTGCGCGCTGCGGTTTCCTGCAGGTAGGCGTCCGACTGCAGCGGGCCGGTGTCCAGGTCCACCGCCATGGCGAACAGTTTGGCGGCCGGCGCCATGCCGCGAAAGTCCGCGTTCGGGTCCGAGCCGGGCGCGTTGGTCCCGCTGGGGCTGTTGGCTCCACTCGAAGCGATCGTGCCCGCGACGTGCGTGCCGTGCCCGTCCAGATCCACCAAGACGGTCGGGCTGTCCCCGAAGACGCGGCCCTCGAGGTCGGGGTGTTGATCGTCGACGCCGGTGTCATTGACGTTGACCCACACGTTGCTGCCGGTCAGCCCCAGATGATTGGCCGCATTGGTGCCGCTGTCGGCGACCCCCAACCGGACGCGGGTCAGGTCGTTCATCAGCGTGCGCGGCACATAAGGCTCGACCAACTGCACCTGCGGCAGGGTGGCCAGCGCCACCAGGCTGTCCGGCTCGGGCTCGAGGACGATTTGGGGGCCAAAGGGCGTCTGGTCTTCTCCATGAACCCGGCGCGCCAGCCCGCTCAAAGCGCTCAAGCCGGCCTCGCGATCGCCGGGAAACAAGGTGACCCGCAACCAGCGATTCGGCGTCAATGGCTGCCGGTCGGTCGCAAGAGGCAACAACTGCGGGTCGAGCTTGTAGTACGGCTCGAAAGGCAACACCGCCCCAACGCCCTGGACTTGGCTCAGCGCCGAAGCCACCGCCGGCTCCGCCCGCACCAAGAAGGTGTGGTTGGGAATGTAAGAGACAATGGTCGCCCCGCGCGCGGCTAACTCGGCGCGGAACGCCTCGCAGATGGGGCCCAGCGACTGCACCAGGTAACTGCCCGGATCGGCCGAGGCCCGCAGGTGCGCCGGGATCGGCAGGGGCTGGCCGTTGGCCGTGTCGATGAAGGCGTTTCGCAGCAAAATGGCCGAGCGTTTCCGCGCCAACTCGCCAATCCCTTGGGTGGTGTTGGCCAAGCGATGGGGCGCGCGCGCCCCGGCGGTCGGTTCGGCTTGGGCTGCCGGCGTCGGACTGGGCGCCAGCGACTGAACCGCGCGGGCGAAGGCGGCTGGTGGAATCGAGGTGCTCAGGAGCCGATGCGCGGCGGTCGGGCCTGGGCTAGCTTGCGCGGGCGCGAGGTCGGGGCTGGGCGGGTTCGTAGCGGCGGGCTGGACTGCTTGCCGCTGGCGCTCCTGGTCGAGCCGCTCGTTACCGGCCAGCCAGGAAAGGATCGCCGCCGCGAAGAGCAGCACGCTAATGAATGACCAGGTTCGCGCCTTCATACTGATGAGTCACTGAGATGGCCTACAACTCGGCGGTAGGGCGCGCAGTCCTCTGCGCGCCGTAAACGACTGCGGACACAGGAAGCCGCGGCGCGCAGAGGACTGCGCGCCCTACCTGCGATTTGTCGTCGATCCCGACCTCTCATCAGTAAGGCGATGTCGGTTAAAACCTCACTCGGATCGCAGTTCATTGTAGCTCTCGACGACCGCCCGCGGGCTGGTGACGGGGCCCTCGAGGCGAATGACGGAGCGCGTGACGAACTCGCCCTTGACTTGGTAGTTCGTACACAGCCGGTTGAATGCGCCTGGGGCCATGGATAGCGAGTTGGGGGCTTCCTTCAGGGCTTGGCCGAAGCTGTAGACCACAAACCGCGGCTCATCGGACTTCACCAGCGAGAGGATCTGCTGCGGGAGGCACTCGAGGATGAATTCGTCCACCAGATGGTCGGTGCTTAAGAACGGCGAGGTCATGGTCAGCTCCGGCGTGGCCAGCAGCCGACCCATGTGCTCGAAGAGGGGCCAACCACGGCCAAGCGGCAAACGGTTCGTCTCCCAGTCCCGCGTGCGGTTGATGCCGGCCACGATCTGGCGCAGTTGCGGCGAGCCGGGCAAATCGGGCGGCAGCAGGAGCTGTTGGAAACCCGCGCCGCCATTGGTGCGCAGGCTCGCCAAGGGCGTCGTGTTGGTCAGCACCGGGATGCCGCTCAACACCGCCGACCACGCCGCCAGGTTGGTCTGGTTCACCCCCAACAAACCGCGCGCAGCGTTATCGTTCGGCGCCACGGTGAACGCCTCGACGATCGACCAATCGTTGGTCGGGTGCGTACCATAGCTGCCCGCCCACAGGAACCAATTGTTGGTGTCGACCACGCCCGACTTCAAGTAGACCGTCTGCCATGGGCTGCCCCGATGCACCCGCCCCAGCCAACCCAACGTCGGGAACTTGTTGGTCGGGAATTGCCAGTCGTCCGACCGCTCGACCATGGGATCCTTCACGCGGGCGTCTTGGGCCAGGATGTCGGTCGATTGGTAGGGGTTGCCCCCCCAGGGCCGGTAACGCGCATTGAGCCGGCCCAGGCTTTGGTTGACCAGCACCCGGTTCGGGTCTTGGACGAACTGAACGGCGTTGCTGCGGTATGGATCGTCCGGCCGGGTGAAGGGGTCGAGCAGGTCCTGAACGGTGTAGTGCACGAGCGGATCGTTGGCCTGCCAATAGACTTGCTGCAGAATCTTGCGCGTAGGCGAGAAGGGCGCTTGCATGGCTTCCTTGCCCCGCAGGTCGGCGAGCACACGGTTCTGCGGATAGGTCAACGGCGTTAGACCGCAGAAGACCCGGAACAAATCGATCGACTTGTCCTTGTCCGCCACCGTGGCGTTGTAACTGCGCCACTGGTTGATGTCGACGGGCGTGTTGCCCAGCGAAACCTGCATCTGGTTCTGCACCCCCACCGTGGGCGCGGCCAACGCAAGGGCGCCCCCCGCGCGGTTGGTCTGCCAGAGATTGGCCGGTTCGGCTTGGATGGTCCCTAGAGCCGGCAACTGGGCGCGTCCCATGACCTCGCGGGTGAGGTTGAGCCGGCTGATCATCCGGCCAAACGCCACAAAATCGACGAGCCGATCGCTGGCCGGGTCGACCAGCGCATAGTAGAAGCGGTTGGTCAGGTCCAACTGCCATTCCGGGATGTAGAAGCCTTCGCCGCGACGGAAGGCGAAGTTCGTGCCGACATACAGCGTCGGACGCGGCAGCGGGTAGTAGGTGGCCGTGGGCACAAACTCGAACTCGCGATGGACCGGCAGCAGAAACCGATTCGACGGCCAAGCGTTGAAGGCGAGGTTGGTGAAGTAGCGGACGTTGGTGGCGTGGAGGATCGAGTTAGCCAGGCCCTGGTTGGTGAGCATGAGGCGGAACTCCCCGGACACCGTCAGCCGCAGGGGGCGCGGGAAGTCCTGGGTATAAGAGTTCCAGGCCTCGATACCGAAGCTGTTCGAGAGGCCGATGAGATACATCTGGTTGGTCTCGATCGGGCGGTCGTTGGGCCGGCCCGGGGGCTTGCGCACCTCGAGTTTGCGGGTGACCTGCGCCACGTTCTGCAACGAGAACTCGTTGAAGTTGGGGAACCCTTTCTTCGCCCCGATCAACAACGGCACGTCGTACACGACGCTGTCCAGGGGCCGTTGTTCGATCGCCAACCGATCCGCCGGATCCAGCAGATCCCGCACCACCAGGTTGTTCAGAAAGGCCGTGTTCGTCGCTTCGCTGTACCCGGCGATGTACAGGTTGGTAGGCGTCGAGCCGAACACCGGACGCAACACCGTCGGCACGTGCGGATAGGGCGTCAGCAGCCGGTTGGTGGTCGCGTCGTACAAGTTGACGGCCAGTTGCAGCAGGCGATGAATGGTGGCCGTGTACTCGTTGAGCGGGTAGAGCGAGATGTTCGTGACATCGAACTCGCGCCGAACGTAGGTGTCGCCAATCACATAGTTGGTCGTCAACCGGCCCTGCGCATCCAAGAACACATTCGTTAACCGCGACAGCTCGAACAACCTCGAGGCGGCGTTGGTGAAGAAGCGGACGGGCGTCCAGGGCACATGGTTGGTCGCGTCCAACGGGACGGCGTTATCGTAGTTCAGGTTGACCTTGCCGCGATTGGCCGGGACCGAATCGGTCCCCATCTGGGCCAGGAGCCGATGGAAGGTGTAGCGGTCGTAGGAGCTGAGGTAGTTCTGCGCCTGCAGCAGCCGCTGGAGAAACGTGACCGGGACCGTGTTGGTATCCAGCAGCTCGCTCAGCTCGAAATACCGGCGCGGGTTATCGCTGCCCGGCCACGGATCCCGCGGGTAATCGTTGTCGAACTGCAGCGCTCGGTTGCCCAGCGTCGCGGGCCCGTTCGCGTAAGCATCGATCCCATCGACACGCGACGCATTCGCGCCCGGTAGCCCGAACAGTTGCTGGACCGAAGCCAACAGCGTGCTGTCGTTGGCGTACCGGTAGCGCAAGATCCCCAGGGCGTCCTCCGCCGGTGCGCTCAGGAACCGGCCGCCCAAACCGTTGTAGGCGTAGCCGAACCAGGCGTTGGTGTTGAGGTCATGCAGAAACGCCGCCAGGTTCAGCTCCCACGAACCGTAGCCTTGATTACGGAAAAACGCGTCCGTGACCAGGTCCGGATCCCGCGTGTTGCACGCACGCCGATCCACTCCGGATCCCCCACGAAGAAGTTGCTAAGCACGTTGACCGGCTGGCCCACCTCGAAGCCGTTGAGATCGTAGTACAGGTTCCGCAAACTCATCACCGGCCGCAGGCCGTTGGTCTCGAAACGCGCGTTCCGGTTCAGGTCCAGGAAAAACCGGAAATCCAGCGGCGTCCGCGGATCCTCGTTGGTGGCGACATAGACCGGGGCACGCGGATCGTGCTGAAGGTTGGCGATGTTTTGGAGTTGGTCCGCGACCGTCAGCGGCGGGTTGCCGGCGCTCAAGCGGTACTCGTAATTGACGTTGGTGGGGTTGAACGTCCCTGCCGGTTGGGCGGGATCGAACCCGAGGGGATTGATGAAGTTGGTGCTGACCTGATGCCCATAAGCGAGCAAATGGCCCGTGGTCAACATCTGCCCCACGACCTCGGCCTGCGCCCGCGCCAGCGCCGCATCGGCCATCAACCGCGAGGTGGATTGCTCTTCGGTCACGCTGACCGAGAGCCGCTCGCGCCGGCTGACCGCCAAGAACGTGACGGCCATGAACGTCACCACCGCCAACATCAGCAAGGTGATGATCAGCGCCACACCGCGTTGGGATCGGAGATTCATCAGTTGACAGCGTAGATCGGCTGGCTCTGCCGAATCGGCACGCGTTGACGGAACAGATGCACCTGCCCGACCCGGTTCGACAAATAACTGCGCGCCATGGCCGAACCGGGCGCGAAACTCTTATACTGCTCGAGGATCTGCGGTTCCAACACGCCCAGTTCCAGCTCGAGATAAGCCGGCAACGCGTTCGACACAAAAGCCGCCCGCGTCTCGGAGGCGACCTTGTCCACCGCCAACTGGACCCCCGCATAGTCGTTCGACCGCCAGTCCATCGCGCGACCGGCCGAGTCGTACGGCACCAGCCGAAAATGAATCACACCCTCGAGCAGACGCACGTAGTTGGTGGCCGGCTGGCGCATCACCACGGACATCAGCCGGTTCGAGACCAGCATCGACGCGTGCGCGTTGGTCGCGAACCGGCTCAGCGTCCCCACCCCATTCGCGGCGTCCTGCACCCACAGCGCCGTCCCGGTCCATTCCTGATTGAACTGAGACAGGAAAAAGACTCCGTCCCGGTGATTGGTGCGCTGCGCTTCGCCCCCCACCAACGACTGCACGACCGGTTGGTAGAGCTGCGTCGGCGTAAACCACGCGTTCGACAGCGTCCGGTCCGGCCCCGCCAAGGCCAGAAACAAATTCACCCCTTCCACCTGCCTGCCCGCGGCCGCTTCCGCCAACTCCCGCGTCAGTAAATCCACCGCCGCACGCCCCGCCTCCATCACGTCCACCTGAGTCGCGTTCGAGCGCATGGCGCGTTGGGTGTGATGGAACATGCCGTAGAGCGCCACCACAATCACCCCCATGATGCCGATCGACACCATCAGCTCGATCAACGAAAACGCTCGCCCCCACCGCCGCCGACCCGCCCTGCACGCCCCGCATGCCAAGCGACCGCCGCCCCACCGGGCTCGCGTATTCCCGAGGCCACTTGCCACTCTCGCTTTCATGGTACCAGGACGTATTGCGACGGTTGCAGCCAATAGAGCGGACCCAACCGAAGATGGTTCGCCACCAGCGGGACCCCGCCCACCAAGGTCCGGAACACCTTGCGATGGTTCCCCACCCGCAGCACCCCGCCCGACGGGTACACCGGCCACTCGAGCGTCAGCCGCAGTTCGTGGAAGTTCGCACCCAAATTCACCGCCTTGAGGAATTGGTTCGACCGCCCCGCCCACTCGGCCGGCGTCGCCGCGAAAAGCTGAAGGTTCGTGTGCGCGCTGGGAATCGGGTGGAAGGGCGCCAACTCGACCGTCATCCGATACCTGAAGGCCAGATCCGCCCGCGGCGTCTTCTCCGCCGCGGACCCGCTCAAGGCGCGCACCTGCGCGCGCACCAGGTTCGTCTCCCACACCCCCCCTTGCGCCAGGGTCCGTTTGGGCCGGCTCAACACCCCAATAATCTCCGCCCCAGTCCGCAAATCTCGCGGGCTGGCGTACTGCACAAACGTCGGCCCGGACACGGGATGAAAGGTCTCGACCCGCACGCTCTCGACATAGTTGGTGAGGTAATCCAACCCCTGCGAACCGCTCCGAATCGCCTCGAGCCAAAAGGTGCCGTCCTGGTTGACGATCGTGTCTTCCCGGTTCTCTTTCTGCACCTGGAAACCGGTCGGTAGCACGCCAATGATCGCCACCAACGCAAAGGCCACAACCGCGATGCAGATCGCAATCTCCACCATCGTGAAGCCCGCCCTGCCCTCGCCCACCCGCCAAGCCCTGCCGCGCGATATTGCCACGCTGCACCCCGCGGGCGATCGCCGTCCTCTTCCCCATGGTGTGGCCAGCTTCATCGTAGTTCCACCGTCTCGACCTTGGCCCGGCCGGTCAGCCAGTTGACGCGAATCTCCGTCCGATTGCCCTTGGGCGTCTCGACCACGTCCAACGCCCGCCCCAGATCGAAGGTGCCGTCGTCGCGCTTCGGGTAGAAGATGCTGCCGCGCGATAGGGCCACTGATTCGCCCACGTATTTGGGCCGCAGCCCACCTTCGTAGTAGACTTGCCCACGAGAATCGAAGGCCACGTAGGGCAAGCGCAGCGGCAGACTGCTGGCACTGGGAAACGGGAACCAGGCATAGGGCAGGGGCCGATTGGTGTCGGCCAATGTGTCCGCAGCAGCGAGCCATTGCTCCTCCAAATCGATGAATTTGTTGGTCGCCACCAACATCCCTTCCGGCAGACTCTTCCACTCCGTCAAGTACCGCGGCGTGCCGCGCCCCGGCTGATCCCCCACCGTGCGCCGGGTAAACAAGGCGTAGCTGCTGAACTGGCCCGACACCAGATTGGTCAACTGCCGCAACTGCAACGCGCGCTGCTGCGGGTCGCGAACGTTGCGCGCGATCACGGGAAAGTGGCTGCGCATCGTCGGCGGCACGAACACCACGTACACCGTGCGCCGACCGCTGATGGCGGACTGCCGCGCAATCGCTAGATCGTCCAACATCTGGCGGTTCCCCGCCGCAATGCTGTTGCTCTGCGTCAGACTGCGAATGGCCGGCACACTCGACGCCGCCAGAATCCCAATGATCCCAATCACCACCAACAACTCGAGCAGGGTGAAGGCCAAGAGGCGCCTTGACCACCCGTACGCTCCTCGCCCCCGGGCGGCTCCCATCCCCCCGGGATACCAGCTATCGGGCGCGGGCCAGCGTTGGTCCAGGCCGGGCTCGGATCGGTTTATTGCACAGACTGGCATGACGGTGCCCTCCGGCTGCTCATTTCCAGCTTAATACGTTGTCTTTGTTGACGCCTTGGTTGGCCCTGAGCGCGGGATCAGCCGCTCCGTCCGGCCCGAACGACCACGCCATCACCGTCGCCGTGCTCTCGAAGGCGTCGCCCGGCGCTGCCCGGCGCAACCCATTGAACCCCAAATCGCCCGTCTCTTGGGAGACGCGCGCGAATCGATAAAAGCCATCCCGGCACTTGTTGTCGTAGTTCAAATCCAGCGTGATGATGTACGGGTTGCCCCACGGATCCCGCAGGACCGCATCCGGACCGATGCCACCCGCCCGATAAACCGCCGCGGCCCCGGCGGCTGGGGGAATCTCGTAGCCAACGTCCTTGAACCCATCCAGGAACTTCTGCTGCTGCGGATTGAGGGAGTGACCCGCGTTGACCGTGGGCAAACCCGTCTCCGGAAATGCGATCAGGTCATTCAAGATGCTGACGATCTCGGAGTTGTTGCCCTGCCAACCGCCGTTGAACTCCGACCCGATGAACGGATGAGCCATCCGCTTGCGGTTCCAAAGCGTCGGGGAACGCGCCGGGCCGGACTTGAGGACGGTGCCGAAGGTGAAGTCCGGGCAATTGTCGTTGAGGGACTCGCGGGTCTTGATGAAGGCCGGCATCCGACTGTAGGTGGCGTGGTAGGAATTGATGGCGCCGACGATCACCTGCAGATCTTTCTTGGCGGTGGCGGCCTGGGCCTTGCTCTTGGCCACGCTGATCGCGGGCAGAATCATCCCCGCTAACACGCCGATGATCGCAATCACCGTGAGTAACTCGATCAACGTAAAGCCGCACGGACCGCGGCTTCCTACCCGCTGAGTTCGTTTCATAGCGCTCTTGGTCAAAGTCCTGACGCTCATACAGCCTACTCCTTCCAGTTCCCAAACACCCGACGTTCCTTGCCGATCATTACTTCCGCCCACAAATCGAACGTGGTCGGGTTGTTCGTCGGCCGTGTCGACACATACTGCCACGGGTTGATCCGCCGCAGCGTCGCATCGGTGGTGAACCCCGCTAACGGCGCCTGGGCCAAGAAAGGCGTGGGCCAATCCACCGGCACGGCGAGGACCTCGATGTCATCGACCGTGCTGATCTCGCGTCGTTGTTTGAACTTGAGGTTCGGCAGGTAGTTCTTCGGCTGACCCGGCGCCACCGCCGAGTTCACCAGGCCGCCCACGTTAAAGTACTTCTGCAGGTCTTGCGCCGTAATGCGCTCCTGCCGGTCCGCCGTCTGATACTCGAGCCCCTGCCCGATGGACAGCGTCCCCACCAACTCGTAGTACAGCGGATGCAGCGCGGGCTGATAGTTGAACCCGTTGCGCGCATTGTCCGGGGGGTACTGGTTGTGATCCACCCGGTACGCCTCGATCGCCGTCACCAAATTGTCCCGCTCCGACTTGACCGCCGCCTCCTTGGACTTGCGGCTCGCCACGCCCGACAGCCCCACCCCCATCGCCGCCAACAACCCAATGATGCCGATCACCGTCAAGAGCTCAATCAACGAGAATCCAACCCGCACCTCCGGACCCGCGTCCCGTTTCGTTGTTCTTGCTATCATATCGGTTGCTCTCGTTCTCGGTGGTCGCGACCTCAGTCCAGCAGTCCAGTGCTCTCCCGCCCGCTTCGGGCGGCCTGGCCAGCCGCGCCTCTAGCACCCAAGTCCGTTCATCGCTCGCGCCCTTCCTGCTCGAGCCGCTCACTGAGCCATTGTTTCATCATGCTTTGGTAATTCAAGTACCGCGACCGCGCCAGCCGTTTGAGCTTCGCCAACATCCGCGGATCGATCCGCAGCGTAATCGTAACCGACTCGGTCCCTTCGGAACTCGCCGCCACGGCCGCTTCCATCAAACGCAAATCCACACGCGCATCCGCCCAATAAGCCGCCTCGGCCTCTTCGCTGTCGAAGAGCGGGACTTCTTCCCAGCTCGTGATCAGGTTCATGACGGACCTGCGCCACTCGACCAAGACCCATCCGACGTATGCAATTACTGGGCCAAGACCTGGTTCAGCTTGCGCTGATAAAAGAACTGCTCTTCCGGCGTGAAGGCCCGGGCCTGGATCACCCGAATCAGCTTGCCGTTGGTCCGGTAAATACTGATGACGCCCAGGCCACTGGCGGACTTGCCCAGGTTGAAAAACCTGGCCTGGACACCGAACCGCGACGAATCAGGCATCAGCTTCACAGCGAACGGGTCTTCGAACGATTCTTCGATATCTCGGGGCGTCAATGAGCTCTCACATTCGAAGGGCGGATTATTCCAATCGAACTCCATACGGCCGGCATCCTGTACATCAAACGCCCATGCATTGTGATTACATTGTATTTACGCCCGAGCCCATCGCCTGTCAAGCCCACATTTTTGCCGAGTTGCCCCCCGAGCACATCTCAGGGGGTTCTGCAGCGCGGACTTGGGTCCGCTTCGCTGTTGACCTGAGCAGGTCGGTGGGTCCGTGCCCAGGCCTCCGGAAGGCCAAAGGGCTCACGCTCTCGGGCACAGACTCAGATGCGCAGGTCAAATACCCGAAAGGCGACCTTGGCCCTTTCCCAATGACCGAGGCCGCGGTAGGCTTGCGCCTCGCCATGTCGACCAAGATCGCAAGCCCGCCGCCACCGCCGAGGCATGGTCTGGTCTTGTCGGATCTTCATCTCTTGGCGCGTCGCTCGGACGGGGCGGCACTGATCGAATCGCGCAGGTCGGACTTCTCCGGAATCGATGTCCTGGTGCTCAACGGCGACACGTTCGATTTCCGCTGGAGCGCTTTGTCGAATCTGGCAACCAGCGTGGCGGCTGCGCTTTTCATAACACCGGCTCGGGAATCCGCCGCATGCGGTTCGTACCGTTGCGCTTTCTCATCCAACCGGAGACGAGCGGGCGACCCACGGCACCAACAACACCCCGCCCTGGAGGCGGATAGGAAACCGAGTAAGCTTGCGCCAGACGCACCCGTGGCCATGTCGGAGCAACCCAAACCAAAAGTCACCTGCTATTCCGAAGGCGAGGGCAAGCTGATGCAGCAGTCCCAGGCGGTTCGCGGCCGCCTCCTGCGGCCTCTCCTGACGGCCTTAGCCCACCTCCGGGTCACGCCCGATCAACTCACCCTGCTGTCGCTGGCTGCCGGCTTGGCCTTTTGCCCTGTGTTTCTTTGGGGGCCAAAGCTGGCCGCCTTCGGTCTGTTGCTCGCGCATGTCCTATTGGATGGACTGGACGGGCCCCTGGCCCGACACCTCCAGCGGGCCTCGAACCGAGGGTCGTTCGCCGACACCACCGCGGACCAGGTGGTCGTGACGTTCAGCACCGTCACGTTGATCCATGCCGGGCATGCCGGAGCCTGGCCGGGCGGGCTCTACATCTTCTTCTACTGCAGCGTCGTGATTTTCGCGATGGTGCGCAGCGCCCTGGCGATCCCCTATGCGTGGTTGGTCCGGCCTCGATTCATGGTCTATGCCTGGATGCCGATCGAGGTGTACCTGTGGCCCGGAAGCCTGGATGGGCTCTTATGGGCCGTCACACTCCTCCTGGCGGTGAAGATGCTGACCGGCTTCATGCGCATCCGACGCCAACTCTGAGCCAGGCCGTTGCTCTGAGGCCGTCTTCGTTGGCTGGCCACTCGCCTATAACGACGACGCCATGAGTGCGGTGCGGCTTCCGGCCGCAGGCAGTGAGGCCCGTGGCTGGCCTTTGCGGATTCGTGGACGAGCGCCGGCGGCAGCGCGCGGGCAGCTTCCTCCAACCTTCGCGCCCAGGTCAGTCCACAAATAATTCGTCCAATTCGACGGCGAAGGCCGGTACCGCGGTGCTACTCACCTTGCCACCGGGGCCTTGCGTGGTGCGCTCCGCAAACTGCTCCCCCTGGGGTTGGCGGTGGACTTCAATCTGCCTCTCCGGCGCCAAAATCAGCCAGCATTCCTTGACGCCGGCGCTGGCATAGGCGCGGAGCTTGGAACGGTCGTAGTCGTGGGTGCTGACGCAAATCTCGATCACCAGTTCCTTGACGCCGGCGCTGGCATAGGCGCGGAGCTTGGAACGGTCGTAGTCGTGGGTGCTGACGCAAATCTCGATCACCAGTTCGGCGGTGCCAGGATGTTGGTGGCGAAAGTCGGCGATGCCGCCCCGGACAACGGACAGATCCGGTTCCGGTTCGGAGTCCGCGCAGGTAATGGGTTGTTCCGTGCGGACGATGAAACCTGCCGGCACCGCTGCCCGGGGAATCTCGAGCAAAAGCTGAAGCAGGTAGGAATGGAAGGGAGACTTGGGCGTTTTGTGGAAGATCTGGCCGTAGAGGAGTTCGGTCTTCTCCGGAATCAGGCCCAGGTCGCCCAAGGCATGATAGGCCTTGACGTCCAACGGCCAGACCTGCGGGCTACGCAAGGGCGGCTGCGGTGCTCCAGTGACCGTCATCGCGCCATGTTAATCGCCGCGGTGCCCACGCTCAAGTTCGTTCTGGCACCCTGCACCCCGGAATTCCCCCGTTCGACGTCGCTGAAGCCTGGTTGGGCATCGGGCCTGATTCAAGGAGAAAACCCGACAGGAGAAACCGCGGCACGGCATGGGCGGTGGAAGCGTCTCTGTCTCGGTCGGGTCAGGCGTTCCGCCAAAAGCGCAGACCGCGCCGCTTGAGCATGTCCAGGAGCACAGCGCTCAAGATCACCAGGCCGAGGACGACTTTCTGGGTGTAGCTCTGTACGCCGGTCAGGTTCATGCCGTTCTGGATCACAGCAATGATCAACGCGCCCACCAGCGTCCCCAGGATCTTACCTTGGCCGCCCGCCAAGGACGTGCCGCCCACCACCACGGCGGCGATCACGTAAAGCTCGTACATCTGGCCGTAAGTGGGTGAACCGCTCTTGAGCTGCGACGCCATCACCACGCCACCCAACCCGGCCAGCGCCCCTGACGCCGCGTAGGTGAACACCCGCACCCGCCGCACCGGCACACCCGAGAGCCGCGACGCCTCGGCGTTGCCGCCCACAGCGTAGATGTGGCGGCCCAGCACTGTCCGCGTCATCAGGACATGCGCCAGCAAGTACAGCAGCGCCATGAGCCAAACGGCGTTGGGCAACCCCAACGTCGCCCCGCGCCCCAACCCAACGAACGAGTCGGGCACCTGATAAACCGATTGGCCCTGCGCCAAGATAAACGCCAAGCCGCTGCTGACGAGCATCATTGCCAAGGTCACGATAAACGGCGGGATGCCAAACCCGGTCACCAGCACGCCCGAGCCGATTCCCAAACCTCCACACAGGGCCACCGCGGCCGCACCGCACAGCAGCATGCCCCAGGCGCTCGCCTGCTCCGCCCCCGCCACTTCGCGAATCAGGAGCGTCGCCGTCACCGCAGCCAGTGCGATCAGACTCCCCACCGACAAGTCGATCCCGCCCGCCACGATCACGAAAGTCATGCCGATGGCCAGGATGGCGATGACCACGATCTGGTTGGCCACATTGAGCAGGTTGTCCACCTTGAGAAAGTTGGGCCACCGGTAGCTCGGCGGCCGCACGACCTCAGTGGCCGTGAGCGCGGGAAACAATCGCCGGAAGTCCGCGAACAATGCCCACGCGCCGCTGACTTGGTTGCAGGCCACAACCGCCGGCGCCTCGCCGGCCGCCACCAATCGCTCGAGGACCGCTCGGGCTTCGGCCGGTTGGCCTTTCACCCGCCCGACCACTCGCCAGTTCCCGTGCCGCAACAGTTCGTCGAGCCCGTCCACAAACATCGCGTCATCGGGGTGGTCCCGGCCCACCACCAAAACGGTTGTCCCCGCCGGGAACCGGCCCTCGAGCCAACTCGCCAGTGCCCGCGCTCCGCCCAGGCCGTTGGGGTGCTGCTCGGTGTACGTCGTCCAACTGTAGTAGACGCAAAGCAACACCAAAACCAACGCCATGCCATAGTCGGAGGACAACCGCGCTGGTACCAATCGCCGCATAGACGTTGGCCGAGGACACTACGGGCACCCACCCGCTCAAGCCAAGACCGACTTCGTGCCATAACCGGCTCGACCTGCTCATCCGACACCGAGTTGCTCCAAACCTAAGAATTCCGCATCTGGAGGGCGGAGCTCCGCGACGCCGCATCGCCAGGGCTCGCAGAGCTCGCCCCTCCATCCACCCCCATCGAATACCGCATCTGGACGCCCCCACCGAATACTGGATCTGGAGGGCGGAGCTCCGCGACGCCGCATCGCCCCGGCCTCCCTCCCAGAACTCGAATGCCGCACCGCCGATCAGGGCTCGCAGAGCTCGCCCCTCCATCCACCCCCATCGAATACCGCATCTGGACGCCCCCATCGAATACTGCATCTGGAGGGCGGAGCTCCGCGACGCCGCATCGCCCCGACCTCCCTCCCAGAACCCGAATGCAGCACCGCCGATCAGGGCTCGCAGAGCTCGCCCCTCCATCCACCCCCATCGAATACCGCATCTGGACGCCCCCATCGAATACTGCATCTGGAGG
>VHCO01000027.1 GCA_016871715.1 Verrucomicrobiota bacterium | reverse complement strand
ATGCCGAATGGCAGGAGGTGGAAGGTGCCGTCAGTCTGCCGGGCAACGGCGGAGTGATGACCTTGAGAGTCCCCGCCTCACACCCTTCCGGCTTTCATCGGGTTCAAGTGTCGATGACGCCCTGACGGGTCCAGTCCAAGACCGAGCCATAGCCATAGTGAGGCGAGCCATCCGCTCGACGGTGCACGCCACGCGCGGTGGCCGACGCGACGGCGGTTTGCAGCCGCTGTGGCCCGCTGAGAGGCCCCGCTGGAGGTTGCGACCGCCTTTCGGTCCTCGCGGGCGGCCGACCAGGCACTGGGCAGGGCACGATCCCGCCCCGTTTCGCCCTGAAGCGCCCCTCCTGACCGGGCACACTCGACCCAGCTCGAACACGCTTCCTGCGAACTTGGCCAAGCCATTCCATTGGGGCCGGACGAGGAACCTTGGAGTCAAGTCGATGGAGCGCCCGACGGCAACACCCTGGTGTCCGACACTCACTGCGCCGTCTGCACGTCCACGCTGGCCACTTGATCCGGGTCGATTACACACACCCCTCCCTCCGGTGGGAACAAGACCAACAGATCCCCGCGAGGCGAAAACAGCAAGTGGTCAGGGGTAACTACCTGCAACGTGCGCCCGCTGGTGAGATGAACTGCGAAGGGCTTGAACGGGGCAATGTCCCGCATTTCCTGAATGTCTCGAACCGTCATGAGTGTCTTCTATAGCCTCCTTGTCGCCTGAGTTCAATGGTCGTCGCAAGCGGAGGAACAGCACGCCTGGGCACCTGCGGTGGTCTGACTGAGCGAACTCCGACCACTCTTGCGCACAGCGCCCGCAGCGGCCAATCTCCGCGCCGCCGCCGCCGTTGATCGTCCCGGGCACCCGTCCCGCGCGTGAGGCGAGCCATCCGCTCGACGGTGCACGGAACGCGCGGTGGCCGACGCGACGGCGGTTTGCAGCCGCTGTGGCCCGCTGAGAGGCCCTGCCGGAGGTTGCGACCGTCTTTCGGTTCTCGCGGGCGGCCGACCAGACACTGGGCAGGGCACGATCCCGCCCCGTTCCGCCTTGAAGCGCCCTTCCTGTCCGGGCACACTCCAGCCAGCTCGAAAAAGCAAAAGCCTATGAGTCACTCGCAACGTCGCCGTAGGCTTGGAGAAATGAGTACATCGTACCATACGGAGTTGCACAAGGTGGTGTCGGTGGTTGCCCTGGCGTTTGGCATCCACGCCCAGGCGAACGCCGGGGAACCTCTGAACTTCACCTTCGGCACCCCAACCTCGGTCACGCGTACCGGGTTCACCAAGGTTACAGTCATCGACACGTTCACATCGGCACGAAGCTACGGCTTTGAAACCGCTCAGGGCCTGCTGGCCTTTGACCGGGGAGGCTCCGCCATGGTCCGCCCGAAGGACGAATACACGGCCAGCGGGTGAGATTCGGCTACTGGACGAGGCTGGGCGCGGGCACGACCGTTCCCGGCCTCCAATTACGCCAGAACCTGAAGGACAAACCTGGCGAGGGTTTCTACTACAGCGGCGGAGTGGGCGACCCCTCCGTCTGGAATCACTTCGAGACCGAAGGCCGCCTCAGCCCGGAGTTGGAGAGCATGGACATGCATACCTGGTGCGCCATCCCCGAGGCCGAGCTGGCCCAGAAGAGCTTCTTCTACATGGATGACGTGTCGCTGCAAACGATCGAAGAGCCGCCCTTGAAGATCTCGACGCCGCTCGACGAATACTACGTCGGCGAAACCATTCCCTGGACGGCGAACGCCACTGTCGCAAACGGCCCCCTTGCCATCGCGCTCCTGCGGGGCGAACGCCGCGTTGCCGAACGAACGCTTCCCGCCGCGACCGGCACGCTGCGTGGCACATTTGAAACCGGTGGACTCAAGCCCGGGATTTACACTTTGGAGGCCAAGACCGGCGGCGCGGCCGGACTGCCGCCACAATCCGCCCAACGGCGGGTCGTCGTCGCCCCTGATCCGTTCGGCTGGTGACACAGGGAAAAGTGGTTCTTGATAGAATGACCGCAGCCAAATCTCTATGAAACCGCGGAAGATCGTCCTCCTATCGAAGCTCATGCATCGAAGATGCGTCGCGAATGCAATCTTGTGCCTGGGCGTGGCGTATTCTGTCGGCTCCCAATCAGGTCTCGGGCAACCCCGTGCTGCTCACGAGGCCGCCGGACAGATGAAGGGGATGTTGCCGCCTCTCGTGGATCTGGGTCCCGGGCAGACCTACCATGGACAGGAGGGAGGCCTTTATCCAGGCGGCAGCAATGTCCGCCCGGCTGCCCACGATGCGGCGGGACAGAAGATCGCACGGGACATTGTACCTCTGGCCGCAGACGGCAGTCCCGATCCCGTCAATGGCAAGATTGTGATCATGCCAGTGAGCGTCTCGAACGGGTACGGGGCCTGGCATCGGGGCGACGAAAGCGATACCTCCACAACCCTCATGACCCGAGCGAACGCCAATCCCACCAGGAACCCCAAGCTCTGCATCGCCTATGGGTTCGAATATCAACTGCCCGGCGGTAACAGGGGCACAGGCGATCCTGGTCCGGACAGCATTTTTTACAGATCGCTCGACCACGCGCTCAAAGAGCAGGAAATCACTCCACGGCAGGTGCAGATCGTTTGGCTCTCCATGCCCGTCTCCGGAAGGTCGTGGGGAACCAACCTGCCTCCGGAGTCCAGGACATTCCCGGCGGATGCACAAGAATCGAAGCACGCCTGGAAGGAGATCGTCCACGCAATTCACATCCGTTATCCCAACGTCAAAATCATCTACAGCTCAACCAAAGCGGCGATGTACATGACGCCACAGGACAATGCCGAGTTCGACGGCGGTCCCATCGAACCGTGGAATCACGACGCGGCTTGGGGCGTCAAGTGGGTGATTGAGGACCAGATCAACGGTGCTCCGGACCTCAATTATGATCCTGCCCGAGGACCGGTCAAAGCGCCCTGGCTGTCCTGGGGACCTTACTTCTGGAGCAATCCGGATGGCACCCCCCGCCAAGCTGACGGATTCGCCTGGACCCGTGCTGATGTTGCCCCGGACGGCTTGCATCCGTCGCTCAGCGGCCTCACCAAGTACGCCAACCTGCTGCTCCACCAGATGACAACCGATCCCACTGCCACGCCGTGGTTCTTGCGACCTGGCGCGCCGGTCAACCAACCGCCGACGATCGCGAAAGCAGCGAGCAGCGATGCGAACCCGGTGAGCAGCGCGACTGCTGAGCTGTGCGTGCTCGGAGCGGATGATGACGGGGAGTCGAACCTGACCTATACCTGGTCGTGTTCAGGTCCTGCGGGTGTGACGTTCAGTGTGAACGGGCCGAACAGCGCCAAGAACACAACGGCGACTTTCGCGCGCGCGGGCCGTTACAGGTTCCAGGTGACCATCGCAGACACTGGAGGACTCACCGCGACCAGCAGCATCGCGGTCGAGGCGACACCGCGTTAGCGCCCGGGGGAAGGAGCGAGAGGAAGACCATGACGCACACGATTTTCACTTCCGGGGCCCGCCTGCTGCGGGCCGGATTGCCAACGTTGCTGGGCATGATTCAACGGCGACAAGTCGCTCTTCACCAAAGACAGCCCGGCGGCCATGCTCGGCTCCAACGCCGATAACCTTCGCGGAAGATTGGCGATCAAGATCGTCATCGGCAGTGAGGACGGCCTGCTTGAAGGGAGTGAGAAGCTGCACGCCAGCCTGGTGAAACTGAAGGTCTCGCACGAGTTCGAGATCGTCGGCGGCGTAGGGCACGATTTCGGCCCCAAGGGCATTTGCGAACATCGGTTGCGCGCGCTGCGTTGCGCCGGAGACCATTTCGCGCTGCCGCAGCCGGTGGTGGGTGGAAGCGAATAGCTTCCGGCAGACGGTGGGCGATGTCTTCCTCCTGCATAGCCCGCCGTGCGCGGAGTCTGCGTGGATGGTCTTGCCGGAGAGTGTTGATTCCAATCCGCTCCCGCCACCCGACGACAGCAGCGCAAGCTCTGCGCGCTTGGCGTGGAGATTCTCTTGGGGCATCGTGAATTGCTGTTACGGCGAAATCGTCGAGCTTCCATGAGAACATGCATCTCCAGGACGGCGTTCGCGACTATGCTTTGTGTCTTGGTGTCGTCGCTGGGATGCTTGGGGGCGATCGCCCGCGAATCGGAAGGCTCGCGAACCAACTCCACTCTGCTCAACGGCCAATGGGAATTCGTCGTGGGCGACGGGGGCGAACGTGCCGAATGTTGGATGAAGTGACCTTCCGCTTCGGCATGCGCGAGATTCGCGTGAAGGATCGCAACTACCAACTGAACGGCCGGAACCTCTGGTTGCGCGGCTCCAACCTGGTCTTCGAGTGGGACTGGGGCGATACCATCACCGGCCACGAATACGAATACCTGGTCACCGAGGCGCGCGAGATGAGCATGAACTCGTTCCGAACGCACACGCGTCCGCCACCGCGGCTTTGGTGCGACATCGGGGACGAGCACGGGACCATGATCCTCGCGGAGTTCCCGGTGCTCTTCAACTATCAGGACTACAAGTTCACGCCGGACGAGTGGGCGATCTGGCATCGCAACTGTCTGCTTGACGCCGCCGGCTGGATGTCGCGCCTGTGGAATCATCCTTCGGTCATCATGTGGGTGCTGTCCAACGAATCGCGGGGCGACAACGCATGGGAGGAAGGCCCGTTCCAGGACTTTGTCAACGCCCTCGACCCGACCCGTCCCACCATGCGGACCGGGACCACCGGCACCCGAGAGAACTACGACGCGCACGCCTGCGGCAACGTCACCGAAACGCACGAAGGGAATCTCCAGGGGCAGATCCAGCATTGGTTCCAGGAAGCGGGCGACCGCACCACGACCTGCTCGGAGTACATGAACTACTTCGGCCATCCGCACACGCAGTGGACCGGCGTGGACGATCGGGTGGCCAATGCGCTGGCCGTGGCCCAGATCGGCGCCGAGCACACCGAGGCGATGCGCCGGGCGCGACTCGATGGCATTCTGCCTTACATGTATGCGGGTTGGACGCGCACCCGCCTGGCTGCGCGGGTTCGGGAAACTGGCCAGGGCAGTGCGGTCTGGAAAGCCAATTACGCCGCGCCCGAATCGGCCGCCTGGCACAGTTCGCTCTCGCCCGTCCTGGCCAGCCTCGATCTGTTCAACGCCAGTTATCTGACCGGCCAGGAGGTGACTACCGATCTCCATCTCATCAACGATTCCTGGCACGACGCCAAAGTCCACGTTGACCTGGTGCTGACCCGGGAATGTCCGGAATTCGTCCCGGAGGCCGCGTGTTTCGACAAGCCGATCCGGAAGTGGAGCTATGACTTCGCGCTTAAGGCAGATTCCGTCGAGAAGGTGCCCGTCACGTGGAAGCTCCCGGAAGCGGAAGGCAGCTATTGGCTGACGGCCTGTCTGACGGGTGTGGCTGGCCGTCCCGTGTTGAGCCAACGGTTTGTGCGCGCCGTCAAACCTGCAGTTGTGCCGGATGCGTTACGGCAGCGGACTTACGTATTGTTCGGCGGCAGCGCCGCCGCACGGGCGTTCTTCGGGGCAAAGGGCCTGCGCGTTGCGAACCCGGGCGACGAGCTTTCAGCAACAACGCACACCGTCGTCATCTGGGATGCGTCGCGGCTGACCGAGACGGAGAAACGCCAGGCGAAGACGCTATGCGAGTTCGCCAGCCGAGGTGGCCAAATCATCGTCTTGTCCGCGCCATCCTGGGACTGGAAGGAACTGTGCGACGTCAGGCTCAGTCACCAGCCGCGGTTCTCGCGCGTGTTTCCCTATTCGGAAGTCCGGCATCCGTTGCTGTCCGGGATTGACCCGCAGTCGTTGATCCGGTGGAACGGCCTGCCCGGAACCGTCGGGTTTGGCCGGTTGGAAGGAGCCGCCGTGGAACGCGCCAACAAGATCCTCTGGGCCAAGGAACCAAACACCACGATTGCCGCCGAGTTGCCCGCCGCGTCGGGGAACGGCCGGATCTTATTCGTGCAACTGGACCTGCAACGCCGCCTCGACCCGGGCAGCCCGGACTACGATCCCACGGCTGAGCGGTTTTTGTTCAACCTTCTGGGGCAGGGCCAGTGAGCGGCTGAGCCACCCGCCGTCAACAGCAACTGCAACCCAAAGACGGTGGCAGCCACCGAGTTGGTGCACGGCTGGCTTGAGCGGGGCGAGCCGGCGGTACTGGTTTCTGAGCGGGTGGGCTAGACTGACGAGCTCGACTTCCGCCTGGCGGCCGCGCTCGGAGAGGGAAAAGTCGCCCGGATCGACTCGACGGTGCCGGCCAGCGAGCACGCTGGCGAATCGCCAGGTGCGAGTCGGACCGCATCCACGAGGGCGGCGATGAGCGGGCGCGGCGTGAAGTATTGGCCAGCAACGCCGGCCAATCCTTGCCCTTGGGGATCGGCGACGGCTTGCTGAACAGCGGCCCGGACTGCTCGCCCGCCATTTTCAGGAACAGCAGAAACGTCAACTGCTCCACGTAATCGCCGTAGGACAGGCCGTGGTCCCGCAGGGTGTTGCAGTAGTTCCAGGATTTCTGGACGAGGGCGGTGGGGTGGCTCATGGATTCAGCCTTTCAAACGAATCTCGCGCGGTGAATTCCAACGGCCAACGTCAGGAACCCTAAAACTCAAATCAATGACACCCTCCCGTTTGAGTCTTATCAGCACCGGCGCTGCGTGCTGCCGCTTCACGCCGTGCTCAAGGCAAACCTGCATAACATCAGACTCAGTATTCAACCGACCACCGCGCAGCAAATGCTCCAACTCACTCTCGAATGCGGCAGTCTTTCTTAGCCGCATCTCCGCAAGAGGGAGTTGCATTTCTCCAGCACGGATGTTCTCGCGGTGAATGTCGAAGTCGGCTTCGCCGCTGATTTCATCGCTCCGCCACGCCACCTGCAAGAACTTGTCGATGCCCAAAGGATGCGCCGACCCGACAATCAGACCGTAAATGTTGGAGCCCTTCTTGATGGAGAATGGAGCGAGGAAATACTTCTCTCCAGCTGGCACCAGCTTCCGGTAGTAATCCAGCGCTGCGCGATGGACATGGTAGTAGTCGTCCGGTCTCGCGATCTTCTGCTTGATGGCCGGATGATCCCGGAAGCGGTAAGGTGTGGACGACGAGAGGAAGAACAGGAAATCGCAGGTTGGAGCGCCAACCAGAGCCCTGAACACATCCGGCGTCACATGGTCAACGCCGAATTGATCAATGAATACAAGCTTCGCCGCCTGAGGATCCGACAGAATCGCCGCGGTTTCGCGAAAGGCAGCATCAAAATCCAACGCTCGCACATCGAGTGTGACGCCTGGCGGCCGAAGGCGGGCCTGGGAGACGTTCTCGTCCAGTTCTCGAATCCTCTTCGCTGATCCATCGAACAGGTGAACAGTCGTTGCAACGTTCCTCCAACCGGCAAGTTTCTGATAGTCCTTCAACTGGCTCAGCAAACGCATGGGACTTCCAAGCTGGCCGACTGAGTCTCTTCCCGGCCCGGCGAAGAAGTCGAACAGGTGTAGTCGAGGGCGTGGCGGTTTCTCGGCGGATAGAAAAACTGGCAGCCACTCGCGAGCATAGAGCTCCAATACGCGCAGCTTGGTCAGCGTTCCCTCGTCGAACGGCCTGTCAAAAAAGCTCTCGGCAGGCATGGTCTAGGGGAAGGCCTCCCGAAAAACGGGCAGTTGAGCAGCCGAAGGCGAAGGCGTGTAGCGGCGCTCGGGGAACTCGTCATAGGTGCGGCCATCCAAACGCCGGCCAGTCTCGCTCTTGCGGACGCCGCCCCACTGCTTGAAGAAGAAGCGAACATGCGCCCGGTGGCACTGGTCGCGGATGCTGCGCACCCATTCGGGCAGCATCGGACGTGCACCGGACCCGCTCTCGCCACCGACAATCACCCAGTCAATTCCGCGCAAATCCACGTTGCCGAGGTCCTCCAGCAATGGCTCGACTGACAGAAATGCCACCGTTGGCTTTGCGCTGCGCAACTTGGCAATGCGGGGCAGGCCGTGCTTGCGGTTTTCCACGCTCACGCCCCACCAAATGTGAGGGACTCTTGCCGCCGTGCAGAGCTTGCCCTGCAATAATGACGCCATGCGGTCTGCGCGCTTGGTCAATACCTGGTAGGTGTGCCAGTTCGCCGCCAACATCACGCGGCACACCTGTTCGATGTAATCGTCCGGGACTTCTTCGTGGAAGAGGTCGCTCATCGAATTGACGAAAATCATTTTCGGCTTCGACCAGCGGATCGGATCGCCCAACTTCTGCGGCACGAGTCGAAGATCAAAACCGAGCTCGAACGGGTGACCGGGCACCCCGCGAAAGCGTTCAGCAAACGTCTCCGCGTCACAGTGGACGCAGCCGGGACTGGTCTTCGTGCAGCCGCGAACCGGATTCCATGTGGCGTCCGTCCACTCGATTCTTGAATTGTCACTCATGTTTGGCCATATTTCTGGGCCCATCCTGGCATAGCAGGTTGGACAAATACGGGGCTACCCATATTTGCCGCCAACTGGCCGGAGAACGCCCTCTGCAAAATGGACTGGCGGAGGGTTGGCCAGGACGTAGTCAGCCTTGAGGTCGGGGTCGCGGTCGTTGTGGAAGGTGTCGCCGTGGGCGATCTGGGCGTCGATGCCGCGGATGGCGAGGTTCATCTTGGCCAGCCGCCAGGTGGTGTAGTTGGATTCCTGGCCGTAGATGGAGATGTCGCCGAGGCGGCCCGCGTGGGCCTCGATGAAGCGCTCGCTGCTGACGAACATGCCGCCAGAGCCGCAGCAGGGGTCGTAGACCCGGCCCTTGTAGGGCGCGATCATTTCGACCAGAACGCGTACGACGCGCGATGGCGTGTAGAACTGGCCGCCCTTCTTGCCCTCGGCGCTGGCGAACTGGGAGAGGAAATACTCGTAGACGCGGCCGAGCGTGTCCTTGGCACGCTCGGCGGGGTGGCCCAGCGCGATGTCGCTCACCAGGTTGATGAGTTGGCCGAGAGGTTCTTTGTCGAGACCTGGGCGGGCGTAATCCTTGGGCAACACGCCCTTGAGCGAGGGGTTGTCGCGCTCGATGGCCGTCATTGCGTCGTCCACGAGCCGGCCGATGGTGGGCTGCGGGGCGCTGGCCTTGAGCTGCGTCCAGCGGGCTTCCTTGGGCACCCAGAAGATGCTCGCGGCGCGGTATTCGTCCGGGTCCTCGGGATCGGCGCCGCTCGCCTTCTCGGCCACGAGCTTGGTGTGCTGCGCCTTGAAGGCGTCGGAGATGTACTTCAGGAAGATCAGGCCGAGGACGACGTGCTTGTACTCGGCCGCGTCCATGTTGTTGCGCAGGGCGTCGGCGGCAGCCCAGAGCTTGGGTTCGAAGCCGACCGTTGCGGCCTGTTCACTCACTCCATTTGCATTGCGTCTGGCCATGATCGCCCGTCCTCCGGTCTTTCGCCGGCGCCAAGCCACCCGCAGAGATCGTCACGAGACTGCTCGATGGCCTGCGTTTTGCGGAATCCGACCCGCCCCTTGTTACCAGGGGCGACGCGCTAATCGAATGAAATAGCGAATTGGGTGCCTGAGCTCGCCGCCTGCCCTGCCGGCCTAAGCGCGGCCGACTCGCGAATGGCTTGCCAGGGGTGCCCTCGGTGGCCGCGGTTCATTGGCAGCCCGACGCGGTGAGCACGGCGTCCATCTCCTGTCGTGCCTGTTCGTCCGGGGTCATGGATTCAGACGGCCATGCTCAAGCTGTTGCGACGCAGGTATATGATCGAGATTGGATTCGCTCGTCCACTCGAAAACGTGGGTGGGAGCGAAGCCGTTCGGCGTCTTTGGCTCGAATACCCGGGTCACGCATCGTGTTCATGACGGAGATACGTCGCGTGAGGGAGCGTTCTGACAGAAAAATCCCTGGGGCTGCCCGGACCCGGCGAACGCCCGAAGAACAGCCACGGCCGGGGCTGCCGGTGAAGCCAGGCACTTGGGCGGGTGTGGCGGGTGAGCAGCCAGCGCCCGTTAGTGCGGCCCATACGGCTGCTAGAGGTGGGGCGCTCATGGCGTGCCGCCAGACCGCCATCCAGCGCGGCATTTGCCTCGCGTCCGCGCTCGGGGAGGGGGGCACCGGCCCGGACCGACTCGACGGTGCCGGCGAATGAACACGCCGGGCAGGCGGCGCGGTTCAAGGTGTTGCTTCGGCAGGCGTGCGGAGCGCACAGAATTGCCGGCGCGGGCGCTGGTGGCGCGGGATCCGGGAGGATCGCGTCCTGGGCGCCGCCGGCCGAACTGCGAGCCGGCTGCCTGGGTGGGATCGGCAAGCGCGGCCTGTGCCATGCACTGCGTCGCGGCCGCTGGGCGGGTGTCAACTGGTGTCGAGGCTGGCGGCTGACTTCGGGTAATTCCAGGGCAGCCAGGCCTTGGGGATGAGCTTCACGGCCTCGGCGTGGGTGGCAATGGCCAACAGGTAGTCAAAAGGGTTGACCCCGTTGAGCCGGCAGGTGTGGATCAGGCTCATGAACAGATCGCCGGTCCGAGCCCCGTTAAGCGTCTTGTAACTGAGGCTGTTCTTGCGATGGAGGATAGCCATCTTCAAGGCACGCTCACAAATACTGTTGTCGAGGGGCGCGCCGGGCTGGCGAAGGAACAAGGTCAGCGGCTGCCAGTGGCGGAGCATGTAGCCGATGGCCTCGCCCAAGCCAGAGTTGGGTTCGACGAGCTTGTCGTCGAATTGCCGCTGCATCCAGGCCGGCTGCTCCCGCCAACTATGAGCATCCTTGTTGCGCTGGAGAAGGGACCACCGCGGCGCGTTGCCGAGCATGGTGGAGCCCGCCCAAGAGAACGCGGGCGGGCTGTACTGATGAGAGGTCGGGACAGACGACAGATTGCAGGTAGGGCTCGCAGTCCTCTGCGCGCCGTAAGCCACTATCGACACCGGAAGCCGCGGCGCGCAGAGGACTGCGCTCCCTACCGCCGAGTTGTAGTCCATCTCAGTGACTCATCAGTAAGCCACGTGGACTTCTGCGTTACCTGGGTCGGTAGAGAACCGCGCGGTCGATGGCGATGGTGGTGGCTTGCGAGCGGGCGTCGGCGGTACCGGTGGTGACGAGCCTGAGGGTATGGTCACCGGGCTTAAGTCCGTAGATGTGCCAGAGGGTGTTGTCGTGGGTGCGCTCGACGATGTAGGCGTCCAGCACGCCCGCTTTCTTGCCGTCGAGGTAAATGTCGGCACGGCCTCCGGCCTGGTTGAGCCGGCCCATGAGAGCTACCGCGACGCCGTTGAACCGGAGCGTAGCCTCGCCGCCGGCGCCTTGGCAGACCTTGGTCATGCCGTCCTGGGACCATGGCCCGCTCCAAGTCCAAGCGGCGTCCTGGACGCCGAGTTTCGCATAGGGCACGCCGGGATCCCACTGCTCGAGTTTGGGGGCCTTGGGCGCTTGGTAAGGGAGGACAATTTCGGTCTGGGTGATCTTGCCACGGTTCCGCGCGATGACCGCCAAGGCCCGGCGTTCGGTCGATTCGCAGATGCTCTTGAACGAGTAGTCCGTGAACTGGAATTTCTTGTCCGCCAGGGCTGGGATACCGGACTTGAACTCGTCGGGGATCCGGCTGTAGCCGAGTTGAACGCCAAGGACGCCGGCGGCGCTCGAGGGGTTGCAGTCCGAGTCTTGGCCGCAGCGGGTCGAGATTTCGAGGGTCTTCAGGAAGTCGCCTCCGCCGAAGAGCAAGCCGAAGGCGATGTAAGCCCCATTGAGCCGAGCGTCGATGTTGAAGGGCGCCAGGGCGCCGTCTGGGCAGGGGTCGTCTTTGTCCCATTTGTCTTGGACCAATTGCCACACTTTCCGCCAATCGTTTGGATGCTGGGCCGACCAACCCAGCAAGTCGCGGATCAGGCGTCCGTAACCGCTCTGAGCGGGGATGCAGGCCCAGCCGGCTTCGACGATGCGGCGCGGGTCGTTCTCGAAGAAGGCGGCGGCGTACATCCCGCACACAAACATGCCGCCGTACAGACCGTCTCCGTAATTCATCACTCGGCCCACGCGATCGCAGAACCGGTTCACCTCACGCGGCAAGCCAGGGCACATGAGCCCGATGAAATCGGCCTCGATCTGGAAATCGATGTCGTTGGCGTGGATGTTGTACTTGGGGTGGCCGGACCACGGGGCTTTGATGCCTTGATGAAGGGCGCGGCGGGCGCCGGCGTTGGCGTGCCAGAGCCGGTATTGGGAGGTGCGGAAGGCCTCGCCATACTGCTCGCAGGTGGCGTTCAGGCCGAGGGTATCCATCACCTTGGCGAAGGTCATCTCGACGTACAGATCGTCCTGGTCAATGGCGTTGGCGATCCGCCCGGGCGCCCAGTCGAGCGGGGCGTCGTTGATCTTGCCGTTGGACCGAAACTCCGTCGGTGCCCCGTAGGCCACGCCGATCATCTGCCCGGCCCAGCCGCCGCGGATCTTGTCGCTCAAGTCCGCTCGGCTGAGGCGGCGCGGGCCAGGTTTGTCAGCGGCTGCGGTGGCCGTAGCGACGCAGAGGTTGAGGCCGAGGGTGACGACGAGTCCGGTGAAGATCGCATGCGAGCACATAAGTTTGAGCCGTGGTCTTGCGGTTTCCAGCGAGCTTGGCGGACCCCGCCGGGACGCGCAAGTCTGAGATCTGGGGGGCAAGCTCAAGTCCGGCCAAGCGATGCCGATGTTGGAGTCGAAGGCCTGCCAGAACGGTGGCCCATGACAAACGAAGCGAAGAGCTTTCTCTGTGTCTACAGCGCCGCCCTGATCAGCGCTCTCTGTCTGGCAGCCAGTTTCTGGGCGGGGTTCATGGTGGCTGCGGGTCTCGTGTACTGGTCGTTCACGTTGCCCGGGAGGACTTCCTGAGCGAGGTGCGCCCGGTCTACTCTCAGCGCCACTGCTTGTGCCGCTCGCGAGCCACCGGAAACGCGCGGCGGCATCAAACCGAGCTTTGGGGTCGACCGCCGCCTTCCTGCGGGCGATCTTCGAGGGCAGGCCGCTCGGCTGCGTTGGGCCTCGGTGGGCCTGAGGGACGGACGAGGCAGAGCTCGACGGCGAGGCCGGTCGGGCTGCGGTTGTAGGCGGCGACGGTGCCCCGGCAGGCCTCGACACACGTCTTGACGATGGCCAAGCCCAGCCCGACTCCACCCGTCTCGCGGCTACGCGAGGATTCCACTCGATAGAACGGATCGAAAATCTGCTCGAGGGTATCGGGAGGGACACCCGGGCCAACATCGGCGACGACCAAGACCACGCGCTCATCGGCCGGGTTGGCGGAAATCGTGATGGGGCCCGCGGCGCCGGCGTAGCGGACGGCGTTGCGCACCAAGTTTGCCACGGCGCGAGCCAGGAGGTCCGGTTCGGCGAGCACCTCGAGTGGGTCATCGATCTGCACGTCAAGGGTGGCCTGCTGGTTGCCTTCGCGCTCGACGACGCGGCGGACCAACGGAGCCAGCGCGACCGGTTGGAGTTTGAGCTCCCGGGTTTGCATCCCTGCCTTCGAGAAGGAGAGGAGCTCGTTGACGAGATCGGACATGTGCTGGACTTCATCGCGCACGTCGGCGACGTAGGGTTGCTGGGCATCGTCGGCGCGTTGTTCCAGGATACCTAAGGCCATTTGCATGCGAGCCAGAGGCGAGCACAACTCGTGGGCGATATCGCCCAGGAAGCGTTTTTGTCCGTAAACGAACCCGCCTAATCGGTTGGCCATGCTGTTGATGGCCTGGCTCAGCGCGCCCAACTCGTCTCGTCGCTGGGTTCGGGCGCGCGCCTCGAATCGCCCCTGGGCAATCTGGTCCGTGGCCGCGGTCATGTCCGAGACCGAGCGCGTGATGCCGCGAATCAGCGGGAACCAGAGCAAGGCGGAGAGGAACAGGGCGCTGAAACCGACCGCGACCCAGGGTCCCAGGTCGAACAACAAGCCGCCGAAGCTTAACGAAGTTGAGGCCGCCACGAGCGTGATGGGACCGCGCCGCGGCGGTTCTTCGTCCGGGACGGGTAAGCGGACCAGCACCCAATACTGCCTAGGGCGCGTCGTGCGGAGCATGGCTTTCGGGAAGCGTGCCGGCACCGAGGCGTTCGGATCCGGTACCATCCGCATACCCGCTCGCCCCCCGGGACCGAGTCCGAACCCGGGGCCAGGCCCAGGCCCGGCACCGGGGCCAGGCCCCAACCCCAGTCCGGGTCGCGGTCCTAGCCCGAGACCACGGGCGGGTGGTGCGGCCGGGGCAGAGTCGGCTCCCGGCTGCGGTTGCGGTTCGGTTGCGGTGGCGGGAGGCTGGACCGCCGGGGGACGACGTTCGGTGGCCAACGAACGACGAAAGCCTGGCGGGCCGAGCCCGGGGGGTTGGCGCGACGGATTAGGGCGATCGCTGAGGCGGGCACGCACCGCTGACGGGAGGGTGATGGGATCGCCGGCCAACTGGGTTCCGTCGGCGCGGAACAGGGACAACTAGATGTTGTGCGCCTCGCCGAAGCGGTGCAGGACGGACGTCCAGCGGGCCCGAGTGAGTTGACCCAACTCGACGGCGATCAACTCGCCCAGGGCCTGGAATCGGTCGCCGGCCTGCCCGGCCAGGAGCGAGTCCAAACCGAAGCGGAACTGGCCACGGAAGACAGCGTAGAAGGCGACGGCGAGGAGGAGTAAGTTCAGGGTGAACAGGCAGAGGATCTTGGCGAACAAGGGGAACCGCCTCATGGGGCCTCGGGATGGATAAGCAGGTATCCCGCCGCACGCACGGTGCGAATGAACCGGGGGTTCTTGGGATCGTCGCCGAGCTTCTTGCGCAGCGCGGAGATGTGGACGTCGATCGAGCGGTCGAACACATCGTAATCTCGATCCCGGATTTCCTCGAGCAACTGCTCGCGCGTCTTGACGCGGCCGCGCGCTCGGGCCAGTGCCGCCAGCAAGTCGTACTCGACGGGCGTCAGGCTGAGCGGTTGATCGCCGAGGACGGCGGTGCGCGTGCCGGGTTGCACCCGCAGGGCGCCCACCGCGAGCTCCGGTTCCGGGCCGCCAGGCGTCTCCGTGCGGAGCGCGGCGCGCCGCGTCACGGCGCGCAACCGGGCGAGCAGTTCACGGGTCGAGAAGGTCTTGGGGAGGTAGTCGTCGGCCCCGATTTCGAGTCCGACAATACGATCGGCCTCTTCGCCTCGCGCCGTGAGCATCAGCACCGGCACGGCCGAGTCGCGCCGGATACGCTTCAGGACCTCGAAGCCGTCCAGGCCAGGCAACATGAGATCGAGGATGATGGCCTGCCACGGCTCCGCCACGGCGCGCTCGGCGCCTTCCGGCCCGCTATGGACGCTGGCGACCTCGTACCCAAGCGGTTCGAGGTAATCCTTGATCAGGCGGCAGAGCTTGCGGTCATCGTCAATGACGAGCAGGCGCGGGCGGCCGGCATTCGAGCCGGATGGGCACGCAGGCGGCTGAGAGCCTAGGGCCGTCATGGGCACTCGCGAGTTTTCCGGTGGCAACTTAGCCATGGACTCGACAAAAAGCCGCCATTTTTACGCGCCCTTAACAATTCTTCCGGCCGATCCGTGGCCACCGAGGGCGGCTCAGACCGCGGTGCGCCCGGGTCGTTCGCCGCGCAGGGCGGCGTGAATCATCAGGAACTCGCCGATGTTCTCGGCATTCAGGATCCCGACCAACCGACCGGCTTGGACCACGGGCACGGTGGGACAACCGCCCTCCTGCAGCCGAGCAAAGACGGCCTCGGCCATCTCCGGCGGCTCAGCAACGTGAAAGTGTCGCTGCATGACCTGCTCCACTGGCGCCTCCTTGCCCCGCTGCGCCAGCGCCGACAACAGGTCCGCCCGGGTGAGCACCCCCACCACGCGGCCTTGGTCGACAACGGGAAAGTCCTCCTGGAAGCCGCTCAAGACATGGTCGACGGCGCGGCTGAGGGGGTCCAGGGGCAGGAGCGTGCGGAAGTCGGTGATCATCACCTGTTGGATCGGGACGCCCGCCAGTACGGATTTTGCCTTGACGAACGCGCCCTCGTTCTCCGCGCCGAGCCAGACGAAAAACGCGATGAGGACCCACAGGACCTGCATTTTGAAGAGGCCAATGGTGCCAAACATGAAGGCCAGGGCTTGGCCAATGTCCACCGCGATCCGGGTGGCGCGCACGTTGCCCAGCCACAGGGCCAGGAGCGAGCGCAGCACCCGCCCGCCGTCCATCGGGAACGCCGGAACGAGGTTGAAGACGGTCATGAAGACATTGACCCAGACCAGCTTCGCCAGGAAATCCCCGCCCACCAATCGCACCGTACGCCACTCGGCCAGGGTGGCGGCCGAGCCCACCACGGCCCACAGCGCCAACGCCAGCACCACGTTCACCGCCGGGCCCGCCAGCGCCACCACGAGCTCTTGGCTGGGTCGCGCCGGCAACCGTTCGAGGCGTGCCAGGCCTCCAATCGGCAGGAGGATGATGTCGCGCGTGCGGATGCCGTAGCGGCGTGCCGCCAGGCAATGGCCGAGCTCGTGCAGCAACACGATGCCGAAGAGCGTCGAGATGAACAGCAAGCCGTGGAGTGCATCGCCCGGGTTCCGGCGCCAGGAGTAATGGCCAAAGGCTACCCAGGCCAACAGGATCAGGAACGTGGCGTGCACGTACACGTCGATGCCGGCCACCCGACCGATGCGCCAAGCCCATTTCATGTCAATTCCATGTCATCACAAGAGTCCGTGGTCTGCCGGCCAACGTGCGCTGGCGACCGCGCCTAGTTAGCGCCGCCGATCGCCGTTTTCCAAGTCCGGAACGACCCGGCGAGGTTCCGAGCGGAATAACCCCGCTGTTCCAACAGCCGGCAGGCGAAGTACGAACGCTGCCCGCTCTGGCAGTGGGCGATGATCTCGCGGTCCTTGGGCAGTTGGCCCAATCGCGCCCGCAACTCGGCGAGCGGGATATGAATCGAGCCAGGCAACTGGCCGGCCTGACGTTCCTCAGTCGTGCGCACGTCCAAGAGCACAGTCCGGCTTGGGTCCAGGGTGGCAACCTCCGACCATTGGGCGAGGCGCACATAGCCAGCCCGCACGTTTTGCCCCGCCATACCCGCCAAATTGACCGGGTCTTTCGCCGAGCCAAACGGGGGCGCATAACCGAGTTCCAACTCGGCCAAATCGTCTACGGTCAGTCCGCCTGCCAAGGCGGTGGCCAAGACATCGATCCGCTTGTCCACACCGTCACGGCCCACGGCCTGGGCCCCCAACAACTTGCCGGTATCAGGGTCAAAGAGGATTTTGAGCGCGATCGGTTCTGCGCCTGGATAGTAGCCTGCGTGCGATGCCGGATGCAGGTGAAGAGCCTGGTACCGCATCCCGGCGCGGCTCAGACCCGCTTGGTTGGCGCCCGTGCAACCGGCGGTGAGTCGGAACAAACGCAGAATGGCCGTGCCCAAGCCGCCTGCGTAGCGCGTGGGTCGACCGAAGAGGTTGTCGGCCACGATGCGACCTTGGCGGTTGGCCGGGCCCGCCAACGGGAGCAAGCACGGTTCGCCAGTAATTCGATGCCGGACCTCGATGGCATCGCCAACGGCCCAGATGTGCGGGTCACTGGTTTGGAGTTGGTCGTTGACCAGGAGTCCACCGCTGGCCCCCAACGCCAGGCCGGCGGCTCTGGCCAAGTCGGTCTCGGGGCGCACGCCCATTCCGAGAACCACCAAGTCCGCCGGCAGTCGCCGCCCGCTTCTCGACACGACGATCGACGCGCGCGCCGTTTCGCCCGGTTCCGCGGCCTCGAAACGAACCACCGGATCGTTCAAATGCAACGCGACTTGGTGGGCGACGAGTTCCTGGTTCAGCCAAGCCGCCATCTCCGGGTCGAGCGGCGGCATCAGTTGGGGTAGGGCCTCGACCACCGTCACCGCCAGGCCGCGGCGGCGGAGTTGCTCGGCCATCTCGAGGCCGATGTACCCACCCCCAACCACAACCGCCCGCTCGGTGCGCCCTGACTCGATCCAGGCCGTCAGGGCCTCGACATCCGGCACGCTGCGTACAGTGAAGTGTCCCGGGCGGTCCAATCCCGGAATCGGCGGTCGCACCGGCGCGGCGCCGGTGGCCAGCACCAGCGCGTCATAAGCCAGATCGTACTCGCGCCCGGACGTGTGCTCTCGCACGCGGACCATGCGCGCCGCGGGTTGGATGCGCGTCACCTCGGACCGGACCCGGACGTCGAGGTTGAATCGGGCCTTGAGACTTTGCGGGGTCTGGAGCAGCAGCGCCTCCTTCTGGGCGATTTCGCCTCCCACGTAATAGGGCAAGCCGCAGTTGGCAAACGACACATGCGGCCCACGCTCGAGCACGACGATGTCCGCTGTCTCCGAGAGTCGCCGGGCGCGCGCGGCGGCGCTTGCGCCCCCGGCTACCCCGCCGACCACGACCATGCTTTGGACTGGCATGACCGCACAGTGCCGTGAACCTGGCAGAGGTTACAGTCAAAAGAGGGCGGGCGCCCCCGCGAGCAGAAGATAGAGCCGGTGCTTCCCTGCCCAACTCCACTTGTGCTAGCCTCGCGTCCGTGAAGGGGAAGGACTGCTATGATGAGGACACGTGAGTCCGCGATGGTCCGGTTGACTGCCGCCGGGTTAGGGTTAGGGATGCTCGGCTCCAGCGCGTTGGCGGCGGACCGACCCAACCTGCTGTTCTGCTTTGCAGACGATTGGGGACGCTACGCGAGCATTTACACCACCGTCGAGAGTCGGCCCTCGATCAACCAGGTGCTCGAAACGCCCCACATCGATCGCGTCGCGCGCCAGGGTGTGTTGTTCAAGAACGCCTTCGTGACCTCGCCGAGCTGCACGCCGTGCCGCAGTTCGTTGTTGTCCGGACAGTACTTCTTCCGCACGGGGCGGGGTGCGATTCTCCAAGGTGCCACCTGGGACCCGGCCATCCCAAGTTACCCGCTCTTGCTGCGGGAGGCCGGCTATCACCTGGGCAAGAGTTACAAGGTCTGGAGCCCAGGGGCACCGGCTGACGCGCCTTACGGGGGACAGCAACACGCTTACGAAAAGGCCGGACGCGATTTCAATAACTTCTCCGAGAACGCGACGCGTTGGGTGCGGGAAGGTCTCACATTCGCGGCCGCCAAAGAGAGGCTGTTAGCCCAAGTGCGCGCCAACTTCGAGGCGTTCTTGGCCGACCGCAAGCCGGGTCAGCCCTTCTGCTACTGGTTCGGGCCCACGCTCACCCACCGGGCGTTCGAGAAGGGCTCGGGGCAAGCCCTCTGGGGCCTCGATCCGGAGTCGTTGAAGGGGCGGCTGCCACAGTTCATGCCGGACGTGCCCGAAGTGCGCGCGGATTACACGGATTACATGGGCGAAATCCAGGCCTGGGACGCCGGCGTAGGCGTGTTGGTCCAACACTTGGAGGCGCTCGGTGAATTGGACCGCACGCTGGTGGTCATCAGCGGCGACCATGGGATGCCCGGTGTGCCGGGCGGCAAGTGTAACCTCTACGACCACGGCGTGGGCGTGGCGCTGATCGCGCGCGGGCCAGGCGTGCCCGGTGGCCGCGTGGTGGACGACTTCGTGAACCTGATGGACTTGGCGCCGACTTTTCTCGAGGCCGGCGGCGTTCGCCCGCCCGACGTCATGACCGGGCGCAGCTTCCTCGATGTGCTCCGCTCGAACCGGTCCGGCCAGGTGGACCCCAGCCGCACCTACGTGGTCACCGGCCGCGAACGCCATGTGGCGGCGGCCCGGGACGGAAATCTGCCGTACCCGCACCGGGCGTTGCGCACGGCCGAGTTTCTCTATATCCGCAACTTCGCTCCTGACCGCTGGCCCATGGGCAACCCGAAGTTCACCGGCCTAGTCGACCGGCCGGCGACGGAGGCGCTCGAGAAGAACACCTTCGTTGCCTTTGCCGACATGGACGCCAGCCCGACCAAGGCCTGGCTGGTGGGCCGGTACGGTCAAGCCCAGTGGCAAGAACACTTCGACTACGCATTCGCCCGGCGCCCGGCCGAAGAGCTTTACGACCTGAAGACCGACCCCGACCAGACCCGAAATGTCGCTGGCGATGCCGCGTACGCCGACGCGAGACAGGCGCTCGCAACCCAACTCCTTGAAGTGCTGACCAACGCCGGCGACCCGCGCGTGCTAGGCGACGGTCAGACCTTCGACCTCGTCGTTCGCCACGGACGGGTCGCCGACGGAACGGGCAACCCGGCCTACTTCACAGACGTCGCCATCCGCGATGGCCGGATCGCAGCCCTCGGACGCGGGCTGGCGCGGGGGCGCATCGAGTTGGATGCCACCGGCCTGGTGGTGGCGCCCGGCTTCATCGATGTTCACACCCACGCCGATGAACTGCACGAGACGCCCGAAGCGGAGCATTTCCTGCGCATGGGCGTGACGACCCTGGTGGCTGGCAACTGCGGCAGTTCGGCGCGAAACGTCGGCGAAGCCTTCAGCCAGATCGAAGCCCAGGGCGTCAGTGTCAATTTCGCCACACTCGTTGGCCACGGCACCGTGCGGCGCGAGGCCATGAACGGCTCCTTCAACCGGCCTCCCACCGCCGCCGAGCTCGAGGGCATGTGCCGGCGCGTCGAACAGGCGATGGAAGCGGGTGCGGTGGGGTTGTCCACGGGCCTGATTTACGCCCCCAGCGTGTACGCCCAAACGGAGGAGATCGTCGCGCTGGCCAAGGTTGTGGCGCGGCACGACGGCATTTACGCCACGCACCAACGCAACGAGGGCACCGGCATCTTGCGCTCCCTGGACGAGGTCTTCCGGATCGCGCGTGAGGCCGGTGTGCGTGCCCAGGTATCGCACCTGAAACTGGCGGGGGAGAAGGCTTGGGGCCGCGCCGAGGAAGTCCTGGCTTACCTCGACCGAGCCCGGTCGGACGGTTTGGACATCACCCAGGACCAATACGCCTATACCGCCTCGAGCACGGGGCTCAGCCAGCTCATCCCTGACGAGGCGCTCGAGGGCGGACGCGACGCGTTCCAACAGCGCCTGGCCGATCCAACCCGCAAGGCCAGCATCGTCGAGGCGATGCGCCGCAAGATCCGCGACCGCGGCCGCGACGACTACGCCTTCGCCGTCATCGCCGCCTACCGGCACGACCCGGCCTACAACGGTCTCAATGTGGTCGAGGCTGCGCAGAAGCTGCGCGGGCGAGCGACCCTGGACGACCAGATCGAAACGATCCTCGAACTCCAGCGCCACGGTGGCGCAACCGGCATCTTCCACGGCATGAACGAGGCCGATCTCCAACAATTCCTCCGCCACCCCAACACCATGGTGGCCTGCGACAGCGGCCTCCGACGGCTCGGCGATGGCATGCCCCATCCGCGCGGCTACGGCAACAACGCCCGCGTGCTGGCCCGCTACGTGCGCGAGCTAGGCATCTTGCGGTTGGAAGATGCCATCCGTAAAATGACCAGCCTACCGGCCACCACGTTCCGCTTCGCCGACCGCGGCCTCGTGCGTGTGGGCGGTTGGGCGGATCTGGTGGCGTTCGACCCCGCGGAGGTGCGTGATGTCTCGACCTACAAGGACCCACACCACTACGCCACGGGCTTTCGCCACGTGCTCGTCAATGGTGTGCCGGTCATCCAGCACGACCAGCTCACCGGGGCGCGCCCCGGCAAGGTTCTGCGGCACGAAACCCAAGCGCACTGAAGGCAGGAGAAACCGCGCTTGATCCCCGGAGCTGCGTCCCCCCAGGCGGACGCCGAACGCTGCGCCTTGCGTTGGGCTGCACGCGAGCCCAGCCCTGCGGTCACGCCAGCCTGGCCCGCGCCACCAAACGATCCGCCAATCGCGTTGGCTCGGGCAACCGGTACCGAGGCGCACAGGCTAACACCAGTGCCTCAGCCGTGCCGAGGTCCAGCTTGTGACCCACGCTGACAAACAGCGGCTTGCGGCCCCCTTGGGTGCGGAGCACCGTGCCGAGGACCTCCCCGCCCTCGGTCAACTCTGCCCGACCTCCGCGTGCCGCCAAAGGCTCCGCGTACCGGCCGATCAAGCGGCTCTTTGCACAGCCCAGTGAAGGCAAGTCGCAAAGGATGCCCAGATGACACGCTATGCCAAACCGCCGGGGGTGCGCCCGCCCCTGTCCGTCGCACATCAGCACCTCGGGCCGCCGTTGCAGCTTGCGCAGCGCCCCCAAGAGCGCCGGCGCTTCCCGAAAAGACAGCAGACCCGGCACATACGGAAAAACCACCGGCCGGGCGGCAAGCCGTTCCTCCAAAACCGCGTGGGCGGCACGATCCCAAAGCACCGCCGCCCCCCAACACACCCGGCCGTCGGCCGAGAAGGCCGCATCCAACCCCGCCACGAACCTCAACTCGCCCTCGGGCGCTTCCACCCTCACGCGCCCAGCCAGCGATCGTTGGACCTGGGTGGCTTGGCGCGGCGTCAACCGCCAGCGATGAGGCACCCTCGGGATGTGCATCGGCCCAGCTCGACCTACAGTCCAGGCGCCGCCACGATGCGAATGGGGCGAGGCAATGGGTGCCGCAACGCGGCCGCCATCTGGAGCGCTTCCACCTCGCTGAAATCGGCCTGCAGCCAAAAGCGGCCCTGGGTCACCGCTTCCTTGATCACCGGAGCGCACACCACCTCCCCGTCCACGACCATCGCCAAACGCTGCTCGAGTTGGGCTTGCGTCACCCGCGCAAACGCCTTCGTGCCGGGACGGTCCAGCTCGACTTCCACTACCGGCTGGCGCGTTACCGGATGTTTGATCACCGTCACTAGGCGCAAATTCTGCGCCGCCAAGTCCTCTGCCGGGCGACCGCTGACCAGGCAGACGGGCGGTCGAGCCGGACCGCGCCACCAGGGGCTAGCCGGCAGATACTCGTGGCCGGCGATCGGCGGGCGATTGCTGACCACCTGGTCGCTCTGCGGGTGGACCACGCGAAACTCGAGCTGGCCTTGGCGCGTGAGAATGCGCCGGACGACCTCGACGAGATCTTCCCGAATGGCTGGCAACACAACCTCCAACTGAGCCGGGCCGGTCTGGTGAACGCGCACGCGATGAAAACCGGCCACGTCAAACCGACGTTCGAGGGCGCGCTTCGTCCGCTGAACGTCGCGGGCCGCCTCGCTGGGCACCACGCGCACCTCGAGCAGAATCCGCGCCCCGCAGCATCGACCTCCACGGTAGACGTATCGGAACAGCCCAGTAACCACCCCGCCACCAACATCGCCGCCCACGCACACCGCCAACGATACCGCGAGCCCGGGCGCCCCACCCCGCCTCCGCCTGAGGCAGCGAGTCTCGCAGTCCCCGCCTCCGGCCCGGCGATCTCCCCCCAACCTGAGCCTCGCCGAGAAAGCACGTCGCGCCCTCGGTAGCCGTCCGTGCCCCAGCGCGCGAACGGGACCCTCTTCCTCCGCTGCGGGCCATCGAGAGCTTGGACACCGAGATCGAGTTCACGCGTCTGGAGGTTCCTGCCCGCACCCCGAAGCGCATCATCAGGTTTCATGGCCCATGCTGAGGTTGCTGCCAGCCTGCACCTGTCGGCCCCTCCACCTCAAGCCCAAACCGCAGTCCAACTTGCAGCGGGGCGGACCGCAGACTTCACTGAAGCGCTGGCACTGAAAAGCGGGCAGCACAGCCCGCCAGGGTGGCATCCGGACGGACCGGGGCTCGCCGTCGTTCGCCCTTTGCCTGCCGCCCGGTTAAGGCCCGGAAAGTGTGAAACTGCCAGAGATGCCAAAGGACCCGCCAGCGTAAGCCGTGCCCTCAAATGTGCCTCCACCGTCGCTGGTGAAGTCCAGGCGCAAGGTCATCGGCACCACTGCCGAGAATTCAATCGGCCAAAGCCGGCCCCGATAGGGGTCTTGGATCCAGTCATACCCAAGGAGGAGACCGGGACTCCCGTTGTGGTCGTAGGTGCCGCCGCCAGCCGAGTCAAAGCGGATCGTCAGCGTGCCCAAGCCAGCCGAGAGCGACAAGACCAGGGTGCGATCGTGCACGGTGCGGGGCGCAAACGTCGTGGCAGGATACTGTACGCGTGCCAGCGAGTAGAACTGCACTGGGGCTGAAGTCGCGCGTTGGACCTCGCCCAGGGCCGGTGCGACGAGGTCGATCCCCAGGGTGACGTTGGTCCAGACGAGCAGATCGCTCGAACTGCGGAGACAATGCTCGGCAAACAGGCTCGCCGTGAAAGCCAAGACCACGGCGTCCTCGCCGAGGCGGATTCCGAGCGGGACTTGAGAAACCACGGGCAGATTCTGTGTTTCGGGGTCGAAGGCGTGTGCGGCCGCCCCAACCCGGCGGATCGTCACGCGCTCCAGAATCACGTCGGTCAGCGGTTTGTCCGTGTTCTTATCCGTAGCCACTTGACTGATGGCCTGCACAACCGTCAGGCCCGACGTCACCCGCCCGAAAACCGTGTGCCGGTCGTCGAGCCAGGGGGTGTTCGTGACGGTGATGAAGAACTGCGACCCATTCGAGGCCGGGCCGGAGTTGGCCATCGAAAGCACACCCGGCCCATCGTGGCGCAACCCGGGGTTGAACTCGTCGGGAAAGGCGTACCCGGGTCCGTCGCTACCGTCACCCTTGGGCGAACCGCTCTGGACCATAAACCCCGCGATCACCCGGTGGAACACCAGGCCGTCGAGGAACCTGTCGGTACGGACCTGGCCGCTCCGCTTGTCTAGCCAGGCGCGCTCGCCGGTCGCCAAGCCGATGAAACTGGCCACCGTCTTGGGCGCCGCGATGTGATCGAGTCGGCACGTGAAACTGCCTAGGCTAGTGTTGAAATCGGCGAAGATGCCCTCCTCCTGCGCCGCCGCCGGGGGCGTTTCTACCCCCCAGCACCCGCCCCCGCCCCAGGCAACCGTCAGCACCCACACCCACAGCGGCATCCCAACTTGGTAGTACTTCATAAATGAACTCGACCCTGGCAGATCATCGGCCTCCGCGCCAGCGCGCATTCCTTTCCTTTCCTTCCTCTTCCCTTCCGTCCACGCCAGAAAGAAGAGAAGAGGCACGCAAAAACGGGCAAACAACCCTCGCCATCGCCATTCGCCGTTCATTGGATCCGGCCCCTCATCTTGCTCTTGCCGCTGTTCCTAGTCTTTGATCTTCAGGCTGACCACGGTTAAACGGTTAAGAGAAGACAAGAGAAGACAAAGACGAGAAAGGGCACGATGCACGGCAAGCGCCGGGGGGAGTCCCTTGTGCGTTGTGCGAGGGGGAGTCCCTTGCCACGGACCAGAGACCTAGACCGCAAAACCAGGACCAGTGCGGGCTTTCCCTTTCCTTCCACAACACTGCCAACGGCTTACCCAGGCTGCACCTGTGTCAACGTTTATTTGCCAGTTACATTAATTTGGAGCACATCCACCTCGCCCGGATGAACTCGTTCGAGGTCGGAAGGCTGTCAATTTTTATTTGCCAGTTATATTAATTGCTCGGCCTGCCGTCGCTGCACTCCTGCACTCCCCTGCTAGCGGCTCGGGCAGACTGTTTCGGTGTCAACGTTTATTTGCCAGTTATCTTAATCTGGCTACCCCTGGGGACAGGGCCAGTGGACGGGATGGACGGACCCGGCTTGGAGCGGGAATTGGGAATCGGAATCGGGACCGGGTTGCTGCGGTCACTCGACTTCACTTGACCGGGACGTGCGCAGCTAGGCCGCGCCAGAGATGACCGTTGTGGGCGGCTACGGCGTACGCGTCCCCCCCGGGCAGCGGGCGGTGCCAAAACGTGCCGCCCGCGCACTCGACCATGAGGCCGCCGGCAGCGATGTCCCATAGGCGGAGCCCAGCCTCGAGGAAGGCGTCGAAACGACCGCTCGCCACATACGCAAGGTCCAAGGCCGCTGACCCGGTAATGCGGATCTTGCGCACCCGATGGGCCAGGGCGGCCAGCGCGGGTAGCAAGTGCCTTAGGAGATGCGCCTTCTTCCCAAAACCCAACGAGATGACCGCCTCCCTAAGCCGCCGTCGGTCGCTCGCCCGCACCACGCGACCGTTGAGCCGCGCGGGGTGCCCGCGCGTCGCCGTCCAAAGCTCGCGGCAAAAGGGATCATAGACGACCCCGACCAACGTTGTATAGGTCGCTGCTTCTTGGCCGCTGGGCCGGGCCCCCGGTCGGGCGCGCGGTCGCTGGCTGGGCCGAGTCCGAGTCGGCCCGGCAACAGCCTGGGCTGGCTTGTCCGAGCGGTGCTCCTGGAGCGCGATCGAGACGCAGGCATGAGGCACACCGTAGGTGAAGTTCACGGTGCCGTCGATCGGATCGACCACCCACCGCAGGTCTGCATCGGCTTGGCCGTGGACGCCTTCTTCACCCAGGATGGCCGACTGCGGGTAAGCCGCCAACAACAGGCGCTCGATCGCGGTTTGGCAGCGAACGTCCAGCTCGAGCTTGATGTCATGCTGCGTGGCGGAATGAACCGTCTTCGCCGCGTGCAAATGGCGTCGCAGGAGCCGTCCTGCAACCTCGGCCGCTTGGACTGCGACCGTCAACGCCCGCCGCTGTTCTGCTGGTTTCATGTGCCTACCGCCTCAGGGCGGATGGGCAAGAAGTTGGGGCTTGAGTGGCGTTGCGTCCAGCACTTCTATTGCGTTCTCCGCAAACCCATGCGCTGCCGCCACCAACCCAATCGACTCGACCAGCCGGGTTGCGTTAGCGCTGCATGCCGGATGCCAGCGCCTCCAGCACCATCGGCACGGATGCCCAACGGACGCCGGCAGCGCTCCCCCTGGCTTCGGGCTGGGGTAGGCTTGGCGTGTCTGGCCGCGGCGGCGTGGTGCGGCCTGCGCCTGGTGCCGCTGCCAGCCGCGCTGTTCACTCCGCCGCCGCCAGGATGGGTGTTTACCGATCGCCACGGCGAACCCCTGCGGCAGTTGCCGGGCACGCTGGGCTTCGCGCGCCGCGTGACCTTCGAGCAACTCCCGCAGTCGTTGGTCCACGCAACCCTCGCGGCCGAGGACAAGCGTTTCTGGGACCATCATGGCGTGGACTGGCGGGCCAGCGCGCGCGCGTTGGTTCAACTGATGCGGTACCGTCGCATTATCTCGGGCGGCTCGACTATCAGCCAACAGGTCATTAAACTGGCCCATCCCCGCCCTCGGACACCCCTAACGAAGTGCCTCGAGGCAATTCAGGCGATGCGGCTCGAACAGCGCTGGACCAAAGAACGCGTCTTGGCGGAGTACTTGAACCGGATCGACTACGGCAATCTGTGCCTCGGGCCTGCCGAGGCAGCGGCGTTCTACTTCGCGAAACCGCTCGCCGACTTGAGCGTGGCGGAGGCGGCGTTTCTGGCCGGCCTACCCCAGGCGCCCGGCCGGCTGAATCCTCACCGGCACTTCGAGCGGGCGTTGCGACGGCAGAAGTGGATCCTTGGCCGAATGTGCGAGAACGGTTGGCTCACCGCCAACGAACAGGGCCGAGCAGCCGCTGAGCGGATCGAGTTAGCCACACCCGACCGCGTGTTTCGGGCCCCGCACTTCGTTGACCTGATTTTGCAGGCACGCGGGGGCAGCCTGGCCTTGCGCCGCGCGGCTGAGCTTCGGCACTCGGATTCGAGGGTCATCCCCACCACGCTCGACCTCGAGTTGAACCAGGTCGTCCAGCGCGCGTTGACCAGCCAACTGGCCAAGCTGAGCGCTCACCGTGCCCGCAACGGCGCGGTGGTGGTGTTGGACAACCGGACCGGGGGCGTGCAGGCGCTGGTGGGCTCGGAGGACTACTTCGAGCCGAAGGCGGGCCAGGTGAACGGCGCCTGGGCGCGGCGCTCGCCGGGTTCGGCCCTCAAGCCGTTCACGTACCTGCTGGCCTTCGAACGCGGGGACACCCCGGCCACCGTAGTGGCGGATGTGCCGACCGATTTCCCGACGCCCACCGGCGTGTTCCAGCCGGTCAACTACAACCGGCAATGCTACGGCCCGATGCGCTACCGCTTGGCCCTGGCCAACTCGCTGAACATCTCGGCCGTTAAGGTCTTGGCCGCTCTGGGCGGCGCTGAAGCGCTCCAGCGGCGCCTCCAAGACTGGGGCCTCACCACTCTGGAGCGTCCACCGGACTTCTACGGGCTGGGCCTCACGATTGGCAACGCCGAGGTCAGGCTCCTTGAGTTGGCCAATGCTTATGCCGCACTCGCACGCTTGGGCGACTTCCGGCCCTACCGGCTCTTGGCAGCCGAAGCGCAGGAACCGTGGCAGTCGGTTGGCCAAGCCCAGGTTCCCGCGGCGAATTCGCCCGCGTCGGGTACGGAGGCTGCCGCCTGGCTGATCGCAGACATTCTGAGCGACAACCAGGCGCGGGCCTTGGCCTTCGGCCTGGACTCGAACTTGCGCTTTGCTTTCCCCGTGGCCTGCAAGACCGGCACCAGCTCCGATTTCCGCGACAATTGGGCGATCGGTTACACCCCGGAATTCACTGTCGCGGTCTGGATCGGCAACTTCGACGGCTCGCCCATGGACCAGGTCAGCGGCGTGACCGGAGCTGCCCCCGTGCTGCAACAGGTCTTCGTTCACCTCCATGAACACTACGGCACCTCCTGGTACACCCGCCCTGCTGCCATTGTCGAGCGAGTCGTCCACCCGATCACCGGACGCCTCCTCAACAGTCACGGCGACGGACTGCAGATCGGCGGTAGGGCGCGCAGTCCTCTGCGCGCCGCGGCCTCCCATGTCGACAGTGGTTCGCGGCGCGCAGAGGACTGCGCGCCCTACCTGCCAGCGGTGGCCTTTCCGGAGGCTTTGTCAGGATCGACCAACTCGGCCTTTGGCGGGGTGGTCGAGCGGTTTGCGCTGCCGAACCTGCCGCCGCAAGACGACGGCGCCCAACACGACTCGGAGGGCCGCGTGCGGTTACCCGCAGAGTATGCCGGCTGGCTTGCCTCGGGCGACAATTGGCTGGCCGGCAGGGCGGTCCTAGCCCAGCCAGAGACCCCTGCCTCTCTCCCTCTCCGCATCGTCAACCCCCTCCCCGGCTCGACGTTCTTTCTGGACCCCGACTTGCCGGAGTCGAGCCGCTGGATCCGGCTGACGGCCGAGGGCGGAACGGAGGTTCAGTGGCACTCGGATTCGCTCGAATGCCAACCGGTTAGGGGGCAGGTGCGGGCTCGATTGGCCGAGGGTCGGCATGTTCTTGTGGCTCAAGATCGAACTTCAGGCCAACAGGCTGAGAGTTGGATCGTGGTGAAGCCATGGTAGAGCAGTATCGCGGGCGCATCGGGTGCCCGCCATGATGCGCAGAACGCCGGCCGAAGTCTGCTCCGACGTTCTTGATCCACAAAAAAAGCGCAGGCTGTCCACCTGCGCTTGATACATCTGGCTGCGCGGCCCGATCTAAGGACTCGCGCTAATCACGATGGGCGCGCCAATCGGGACGGCACGAATACGCTTGGTGCTGGGCGTAACCCAATAGCTCGAGGCCCACGATTCAAAAGCGTAGCCGACGGGGCTGGCAGTGGGGCCGAACTTGATGGCCTTACCCAATGTCACCCAGCGGTCAAGAACCGTGGTAGGCGGCAGTTGGTTGCGAATGACCCAAGGCAACGTAATCGCGACTGCGTTGGATGGGTCCACAGGGTAGCCGCCGTTGGTGTCCGTGCTGATCACGCCACGGAAGAGGTTTAACTGGAACGTCTGACCCGCGGCGATCGTCACGAACTTCGTCACGAAAGTCCCGTCCCACACCCCAACACCCGGGAAGGCGGCTGGCGCCATGTGCAACGTCAGAACGACCGTTCCGCTCAGCACGTAAATCGCGCCGCTCTGAACGTGGATGTAAAAGGTTGTGCCCTTGACGCTGGCCACCCCATGCGGCGTGTTGACCTCGTAACGGGAGCCCGCACTCAGTTTATCCACACTGGCCAGGAAACCGCCCGCCTGCAGGTCCAACCGTGTGTCCATCACACGACCCAACGAGGTATCCTCGTAACCCAACCGGTCGATTTTCAGGACGCTGCCCTCAGTGAGTCCGATTACCGTACCGTTCTCCGGCAGAACAAGATCCACGATCGATCCGGCCGCCGTCCTCACCAGATCCCCCTCCTTAAGCACTGTGCCCACGCGGACTGGGTAGGAATGTCCCGCGGCATCCTCGTAAGTCACGGTTCCGGTAAACGAACTGACCGTTGCCGTGCCCTGCTTCATGTCTGCCCGAGCGCAAAGCCCCGCCAGCGACAAAACCGCCGCCGCCGTCATCAATAGCCCGGTGAATTGACTCTTTGTTTGCATAGACAACCCAGTGGTACTTCGTTAAGACGCTCAGCATTCAACGATGAATGGCCGCGAATGTCAACTGAATTAACTGCCAATTTTGCCCGGCTTGCCCCATCCGGACCCGGCAATTTGTTCCGGCGGACTGCCAGAACCTGCGCTCTATACGCGGCCAGCAGTCGGTTCTTCACACGGGCGCCGAGCCGCCGTCGAGTGGGACCTCTCCCCATCTGTTCAAATAAACCCTAACGCTCGAAGGCAGCCTCGGAGGAAAGCCCCCCCCCCATTTGCTTGATCGCCGTCGCCAGCCATCGCGCTTGCTCCGGGAAGAGCAGGGCCGTGTCGATTCGATCCCGCACCACCCAGGCTTTGTCGATTCGCCCTTCCTGCAGGTGGATCTCGAACTGCCAGTACTCGAACTGAGCTCGGTCCATTGGGGGCAGCGCTTCCGCGCGCACGTTGTCCAGGAGTGTCTGGGCTTCTGCCACCCTGCGATTGAGCACGAGGGCGCCGGCGTGACAAATCACCGCCTCCGCCCGGTTCGGGAACCGCTTCAGTGCTTCGAGCGTGAGCCGGACGGCCTCTTCCGGATTCCGGCGCAAGGCCACCAGCGTTGCTGCGTAATGCTGCTCGGTCAGCGGATCGGACGGCGCCAGGCTCCTGAGCTTGGTGATGGCTTCCCATAGGTACGCCGATTTCCTGAGGTAGTAACCGCATCGGGACAGCATCCGCAAGTACTCGGGGTCGTCCGCCAACCGTCCCAACTGGGGCACCAGGATCCCCTCCGCCTCGCTGAACGCTCCGCGGACCATCAACTCCCCGGCAATCCATAGGGAGAGGTCCGAACGAGGAATCCCCGCAGTCGCCGCTCGGCGAAAGGCCGACTTGGCGAGCTCTCGGCGTCCTTCCCCCCAGTGAGCGAACCCTTCGAGGCAATCCGCGAATGAACCCAAGCCCGCCCTTTCACCTGCCAGTGCCCGCATATGCGTGACCAACCGCAGCAGCCCCTTCCAGTTCTCTTGTTTCGTCAGGACCCGCGCGTGGAGTGCATGCACTTCAGATGCCCAGACCGAAGGCCCACCAAATCGATCGAGCACCAAATTCGCCTCATCGAGCATGCCCAGTTCGAGCTGCACCTGCCCCAGAAGATGCGCCTCCAGTGGGTTTCCAGGCACTAGAGCTGCCGCGCCAACCAGCTCTTTTGCCAGAGCTCGGTGTCCGGTTTGAATCAGGATGGCCCAGTAACCGGCCTGGTGAACCGCGGTAGCCGCACCCACTTCCTCCAACTCCTTGAGCAAAGCCGCGCACCCTGCGGGATCCGACTCGTACACCGCAGCCAGAAACTGCAGCTCGAGAGCCAGCCTCCGGTAGCTCCCGGCCTCTTGAGCCTGCCTCAACTGTTGACGAGCAGCCTGGCGTTCCCCGGGTTGGCCCCAAAGCGCAAGATCGCTTAGGCAGTACAACCGGAAACGCTGATCTTCGGGTTCCAACTCGCTGACTTGGAACGCGGTCTCCGGCACTCCCACCATCCCGTTTAACCCCCGCATGCGTTGCCGAAAATCGTTGGTTCGCCCAGCATGGAACAGCGCCATCGCGTAGACTCGTTCCCCGATCTCGCTGAGCGAGTTGGTTCTGAGGTCTAACAACTCCACGGCCAACCGCTCTAGGCCACACCCTAACCAGGCACGGGCGACCAGCTCCGTGTCCGTCTGATTCGTGGCCCCGAAACTAAACAGCAGACGTCCGAAACGGACCGCGTCAGGCCTCTCCTCGACCATGAGCCCTTGCCCCGCAGCCCTCAGCCAACCACGCAGGCTGTCAACGTTGGCCGGGTTCTGAGCCAAAGCCCCTTTCCAATGGGCAAGCGCGCTGACCTGGTCACCTCGCTCGACGGCGGTATGCGCTTGCCGCCGGAGAGACCACTCCTGCGCTAGGTCGAGCAGGTTGACCCTGATTTCCGGCAGGAAGCCCGCAGGCGTCACCCTCCACAGTTTCGGCACCAGAAGGATCAGCAGGATCAGGACCGTCACAAACCCGGCGAAAACCACGCGGAACCACAGATTCAACACGAGCATGCGCAGCAATGGCCAGTCACCCAACCGTTGGGCCAGTCGGTGTCGCAACCCCTGAGGTTCTGGGCCAATGTCTGCGTCAGCCCCACCGTGCTCGTCAGCAGATTTCATGGTGGCCCCAGGATAGCCCCCTTCCGACTGGCCGAAAAGCGAAACATCCAGGCTGCCGAAAGCCGCTATGGCGACCTGGCGTGCTCAAGCTCTCGAAAGGAAGACTGAGGCGCATGGCGAACCGCGAGCGGAGCTCAGTGCCGCGAGGCTTCTTCTTCAAGGAGTCGTGGACAACCAACGGGTCGAAAAAAAAGGAATTTCGCGGTTGACAACCCCCTCGTTCGTTTTGTACAAACCTCCCCAGCATGAACTACCGAACGATTATGAAAGGACTGGACATGACGAATCGGATTCGCCGGTTGGCAGGTGTGGGCGTCGTGGCTGGGGCTTTGGCGCTGTCAAGTGCCCAGGCGCAGTGGATTTTCCCTGTGACAAATCCGGGGGCGCTGGTTACCGGTTCATTCAAGGATTTCACGTTTGACACTTCAGGTGCGGTAGATCTACCGGCCACGATTCCTGGCTGGTATACCATCAAACTGCGGGTGTCGCTCGCGCACTTTGATACGAGCTTGGGCTTGACGGCGCTTGACGCTTGGCTGGTGAGCCCGTCCACCACGCTGAAAGTGGTTTGGGATGCCGGGGATGTTGGCGGGACCGACATGCGCGGCACTTTGTTCTCTTCGGCTGGAGTGGCTCTTCCGACTCCGCCCGCCTCCCCATATTCAGCGGAGTATCTGCCGGCTGAAGCACTAGCCTACGGCGGAGACGCGTCCAAGCCAACCTGGACGCTCAAAATCAACAACATCTCCTCGTTGTCAGGAACGGTGTACGGTGATAGTGCTAGCTCAAACCCCGTCCCTTCTGGCTGGGGCGTGCGGGGCACAGAACTGATCATCATCCCTGAAGCCCACGAGTACGCGATGATTGCCGGTATCGGTCTGCTCTCCTTCGCTGCGTACCGCCGGCTGCGAGCCCGCAGCTAGGTCGGGCTGTTTTCGAGTTCTTTTGTAATCCGACTGCCGCAGAAGCGATTCTGCGGCAGTCTCCTTTCTGGTGCTCGTCGCTCGCCGCGACGAGCGCGCTCCAGGGGCTCGGACGAGCGATCTCGGTCAGCGAGCCGAATGGTGGAGCCTCCCGAACGGCCCCGGAGGTCGCATGGCCAACCCGAATTCTCGGATCGCATCGGCGCCCAGGATAGATCGCGGCCTCACGTGCTCGTTTCGTGAGACGAGTAGCGGCGCAGGTGCCGGCGTCCGGGGTTTGGTCAGCCGCGCGCCGGCCGTCCTCGCCTCAGGCCGACACACTTGTGTCTGGCAGGCGGAGGGAGTGCGAACATGAAGGCGCCACGCGGAGCCGGCCCACAAGAGGAGACCTATGGCGTTCCCTGGCAGCGCTCCGGAGTTCGAGGTAAATCACTTCACCCCGCCTGCATACCGCGCCCAGGCCAACCACGCCTCGCGCCATTTCTCGCGCTCAGCCCAGAGCGTGCCTTCGAGGTGATGGAGGTACTTCGGGCAGCCGGCTTGATTGGTCAACTTGCGCACGGTGAGGAGCGCAGCGTCAGCGTCGCCTTCGTCAAGGTGGGCTCGGAAGAGCGAGTAACCTGTGTAGAAATCGTCCGGTCGCAGGAGGAAATCTCGCTCGAGTTGACGTCGCGGTTCGGTCCGCCGCACCTCCGGCAGGACCGGGGCACCCCCGTATTGCTGGAAAAGCGCGCAGGCCTCGGGATACTCGCCCCGCCCAGCACGCAGGGTGGCCAGCGCAAACCAACCAGCGCTTTGCCACTCCGGTTTGCGCGCCAGTTGTTCCTCGAGGAATTGCCGGTCACCCTTTTGCGCCCACAGCAGAAATAGCTCGGATTTCTGCGCGTCTGGAATGGAGGCTAACTCCGGATCTGCCAACAGGAGTTTGCGCAGTTCCTGGTCGAATTCTTCCCGGCCGGCGCTCCGGAGGAACACAGCGATCAACTCCGGGTCGTCGCCAGCCAACGCCCGTACTTCATGTCGGATTTCCGGGAAATCCGCACTGTCGGCTAGCATCCGCCGGTAGAGCGCCTGTTTCCGGCCGGTCCCACCCTCCCACGAGCGCCGGGCTCGCTCGAGCGCCTCGTACCAAGGCGCCATGGCCATCACCGGCGAGCGCAGCAGCAGCGCTGCCCCCTGGACGTAGCACCACTCGGCGCTGTTGGCCTCGAAATGCCGCGAGCGATGGAAATCCACGACCGCACCCGCAATGTCGTCGGTGCCCAAGGCGGCGACGGCCCGGTTGAAATACAGTCCTGCGTCCAAGGGCGCGAACTCGAGCGCTCGCGTCGCCAGCTCGGCGGCCTGGCCGAAGAAGCCGTTGCTCAACAGTCGCTGGACCCTCGTCCGGGCCTGGTCCACCGTCGCGTAGGTGGGCCAGGTCGTAAAGCCCAACGCCGCAATCAGCCACCAGAGGGCCGCCCCGCCCGGCACCAACGCCGCTAGCCGAAACGCGCGCCCAACGGCGCGGGGCGTCGTCCCGTCTGCGCCTGGGCGCCGTATCAGGCCGAACAACAACAACGCCGGCCACAGCGCACCCACGCGATGCCCGCTCACGTCGGTGATCCCATGCAGACAGAACACCAACACCCCCGCCACCATCCCCGACCGCAGGTAAAAATGCGTTTCGTGTGCCCGCGGCCAGTTTTGGGCCAGCCACGCCGCCAGCACGCCGAGCACCGCGGCCAGTCCAACCCACCCCAACTCGATGCCCAACCAGAACCAGTCGCTCTCCGGGTGGATGACACGGTTCTCTGCCGCGGACGCCACCCGGTGCCGCGCGAACACGGCGTCGAAGTTCCCCACGCCGATGCCATGCCAGGACGTTTTACCCAGCAGGGCCCACGCGTCCTTCTGAACCGGGATGCGAAAGTCGACCGCCATCTCGCGCTCCGGTTTGAGCGCCTTTTCCAACCGTTCCCACGTCTTTCCCCCAAACAGCAGAAAGGCCGTCAAACCGAACAAAACGCCAGCCACGCCTAGACTGGTCCGGTTCAACCGCCCTGTCTGCGCCGTCACCCACAACAACCAACCCAAGGCCCCGGCCAACAACAAAATGGTGCCGCCACGCGACCCACTCACCACGATCCCGACTCCCGTCAAGACACTGCTCGCCGCCCAGAAATACCCGAAGCGCCGCCCCCGCCCGAAGGCATGGTACGCCAAGGCGAGCTGCAGGATGCCGGCCAGCGCCAGCACATTCGCCGTCTGGTTGCGATTGGGAAAAGGGCCAAAGTTGGCCCGTTCATCCTTCCACCAAGGCGGCAGGTAGTCCGTCGCAAAAAAGACAATGCCGAAAACCCCCAGCACCAAGCACACCGCTGCATAGAGCGACATCAGGCGGCGGGGCGAGGCTGACCACTCGCGCGACATCAGGTAGAGCCCCCAAACCACGCCGCTGCCCAACAGCAACCACGCCTGCAGGCTCAGCCACGGCTGGACCGTTAGGGTGCCCGCCAAACGTACTCCGCCGTCGGGAATCATCCGCGCGCGCCACCCGAGCTCCCCAAACCAACGGTGCGGCAAGAAGCAGACCAAGCCCACGGCCAGCAACACCATGCTGAAGATCAAGACCCATCGCCCCGGCCAGCGCCGTGGCGGCGAAACCCAGATCAGCGTCGCCCCCGCCAACACCACGATCCCCTGCGACCATTGATCGGTCGTGCCGCCCAACAAAGGCGCCAGCAACGTGAGGATCACGATCAGATAATCCACCGCCCGATTGCGTCCGTCCGCGCGCATGCGGCACTCATTTGATTGGCTTCCGACCCGTCGTCGCAAGCCTTTTTTCTGGCGTTGGATTGTGGATGAATCGCGGGAAATGCCATGGCATGATCTCCGGGCATGCACCACGGACAGTCCGCAGTTGCGTCGAACGGGAGATCCTCCCTCCGCATGAAAACTCACCTCCTTGTCCTCGCCTTGTTGGCACTGGTCGCATGCGTGGTGGCGCCTGTGTCGACGGCTGCCGGCGGTGCGTTGGCCGGTCAGCGCTACCGCGTGCTGGTATCGACCGACGTCGGCGGCACCGATCCGGACGATTTCCAGTCGCTGGTGCATCTGCTGGTTTACGCCGATGTCCTCGACCTCGAGGGGTTGGTCTCCTCGCCCTACGGCCCCGGTCGGAAAGAGCACATTTTGGAGGTCATTGCGTGCTACGCCAAAGACTACGCGAATCTGAAGACGCATGCCGGTCATTATCCCACCCCCGACGCGCTGCGCGCGATGACCAAGCAAGGCGAGACCGAGCCAGCGCCTTACGCCGGAGTGCGACGAACCACCGAGGGATCCGAGTGGCTGGTGACGTGTGCGCGGCGGGACGATCCGCGTCCCCTGCACGTGTTGGTCTGGGGTGGCATCGAGGACCTTGCCCAAGCGCTGCACGATGCGCCCGACATTCTGCCCAAGCTGCGGGTGTATTACATCGGCGGACCCAACAAGAAATGGGGCCCCCACGCGTACCAGTCCATCGTGGAGAATCATCCCCAACTCTGGATCATCGAGGCCAATGCCACCTATCGCGGCTGGTTCACGGGCGGCAACCAGGGCGGCGAATGGGGCAACAAGGCGTTCGTGGCCCGGCACATCGCCGGTCACGGGGCGTTGGGTGAGTTTTTCAGGGCGCAGCTTGGCGGCACGATCAAGATGGGGGACACGCCTTCCGTCGCCTGGCTGCTCGAGGGCACGCCCGCGGATCCGTCCCAACCCGGTTGGGGCGGGCAGTTCGTGCGCGCCTGGGAGCGCCCCTACACCCGCTTGGCCCGGCTGACGACGAAGGAGGATCGCATGCAGGTCTTCGGCATCCTCGAACTGGCGCTGCCCTTGGGTCAAAACACGCCGGAAACGCCGGACGTCCAGCTCCAGGTCGAAAACCAATCGCTCCCAGGGCATATGCCCGGGGACGGAACGGTGCGTCTCCGGTTCTGCCCGAAGGAAGCCAAGACCTACGATTTTCTGATCCGCGGCAATGTCCCCGCTCTCGACGGGAAGACCGGCGGCGTCACGGCCGTTCTTCCGTCGCCTGACCTGGCACGGCAGCCCTCCGCGCAACACCCGAATTGGTGGACCGACGATCCGTCCCCGGAGCGGGCTCAAGGCCCGCACATCGGCGCCCAAACGGTCAGCCGGTGGCGTGAGGACTTCTTGAGCGACTTTGCCGCCCGGATGGATCGCTGCCAGGGCGCCATGGCCCGGGTCCAACCGCTCCAACTCAACGCCGCGCGTTGGACCAGCGGCTTCTGGGCCGAACGGTTCGCCGTTTGCCGCACACAGACCATCCCGGCGATGTGGCGGCTGATGTCGGGGACCCATGACTCGCACTACCTGGAGAATTTTCGCATTGCCGCGGGCCTCAAGGAAGGCCGGTACCGCGGCGCATCGTTCAACGACGGGGATTTCTACAAATGGCTGGAAGCCGCCTGTGCGATGTTCGGTGCGACCGGCGATGCCGCCCTGCGCGCGGCCATCGATGAGGCCGTGGACACCATCGCCCGCGCCCAGCGCCAGGACGGGTACCTGCACACCCAAGTGCTCGTGCGAGCGCGCAACGGCGAACCCGGCGCCGAACCGTTTCAGGACCGGAACAACTTCGAGCTCTACAACCTCGGCCATCTGATGACCACGGCGTGTGTCCATCGCCAGGTCACAGGTGAGACGCGGTTGCTCGAGGTGGCGCGGCGGGCGGCGGATTTTCTCGAGGCCACCTTCCGCGGTGTCTCCCCGGAAGCGGCCCGGGCCTCTGTGTGCCCCTCGCATTTCATGGGCCTCGTGGATCTCTACCGGGCGACGGGCGAAGCGCGCTACCTCGAGCTGGCCAAGCGGATGTTCGCACTACGTTCCCAAATCGCCGACGGCGGCGACGACAATCAGGATCGAATTCCGTTCGAGCAGCAGCGGGAAGCCGTCGGCCATGCGGTGCGGGCCAACTATCTGTATGCCGGCGCGGCGGATTTGTTCCTCGAGACCGGCGCGGCCTCCTTTTGGGAACCGCTCGAGCCCATCTGGCGAACGGTTACCGAAAGAAAGATGTACCTGACCGGTGGGTGTGGCGCGCTGTATGACGGGGCTTCGCCCGATGGTTCCAAGCAGCAACGCACCATCACCCGCGTCCATCAGGCCTATGGCCGCAACTACCAGTTGCCGAACATCACCGCCCACAACGAAACCTGCGCGAACATCGGCAATGTCTTGTGGAATTGGCGGATGTTTCTGGCCCGTGGCGAGGCGCGGTTCATGGACGTCCTCGAGCTCGCCCTTTACAACGGCGTGCTGGCCGGCATCAGCCTCGAGGGCACGAATTTCTTCTACACCAACCCGCTGCGCGTCACCGACCCGCTGCCCGTCGAGCTGCGCTGGTCCCGCACTCGCGTGCCCTACATGAGCTCCTTTTGCTGCCCACCGAACCTCGCCCGCATCCTGGCCGGAGCCACTTCCTTCGCTTACGCGCGCTCGCCACGCACGCTGTGGGTGAACCTCTACGGCGCCAGCACGGTGGCCACCGCCCTCGACGGCGCCGGTCGGGTGACCGTGACCCAGGAAACCGAGTATCCGTGGAGCGGACGGGTCCGCTTGCGGGTGAACCAAACGGAGGGCAACGAGTTCACGTTCAAGCTGCGCATCCCTGAATGGGCAGGCGAACCCCAATGGCGCGTCAACCAACGTCCGGAAGCCGTGGACGCCCGGCCGGGGTCCTACGCCACGATCGGGCGCCGCTGGCAGGCCGACGACGCGCTCGAGCTCGAACTGCCGATGGCGACGCGCCTGATCGAGGCGAATCCGTTGGTCGAGGAGACCTTGAACCAGCTCGCCGTCAAACGAGGCCCGATCGTTTATTGCCTCGAGTCCGTGGATTTGCCCAACGACATTCGTGTCGCCGAGGTGCGCCTGCGGCCGGACAACCATTGGACCGCGCGGTATGACGGACGGTTGTTGGGCGGTGTGGTCGCGTTGCACGGCGTTGCCGAAGCGCGCCCTACTGGGGACTGGGCCGGCCGCCTTTACCGCGAGCTGCGAGAATCGCCCGCGACACCCGTCCCGGTTCGCCTGGTCCCCTATTACGCCTGGGGCAACCGCGGCCCAGGCGAGATGACGGTCTGGCTCCCGCGCTAGTGTCTCCCCCCGTCGCTATGAACGCCAAACCAAGAACCCAAAAAACCACCGGCTGCAGACCGGGCAATACAGCCAGGCCAACGGCGTGCTCGTGCTCGACCGACCATTGCCACCGGCCAAGCAACATCTGCCCCGCGAGATGAGGAAGGCAGGCTACCAGACGGCCATGATCGGCAAATGGCACTTAACCGACGAACCCGCCGAGTTCGACTACTACAAGGTGCTACCCGGGCAGGGGAAATACTTCAACCCGGACTTCATCGTCCGCGGCGAGCAGCCCTGGCCGCGAAGCATCGTCCGGCATCGGGGCCACTCGATCGACGTCATCACCGACCTGAGCATCGACTGGCTCGAGCAGCGCGACCGCGCGAAGCCGTTTTTTCTGATGCACCATTACAAGGCGCCGCACGACATGTTCGAGTTTGCGCCGCGGTACGGCAATTACCTAGTCTATTGCTTGAATCTCGACGCCAATCCCGAGGCCACCCTGAACGGGAAACGGACCTTCCACGACCTGCGCAGGCTCCTCCTGGACCCGCCGACGCTCGCGGGCCCGCTGCCGGACGACTCGGTCCGCCCGGGGGGAACGGCCTTTCAGATCAAGGCGTGGCGTGAGGACCAAAGCGGATTAGCGGATGTGCCACACCAGTTCACCCTCAAGCTCACTGAGTTCGCCGATCCGGGCGGTGAACTCATCTATCAAGATCCCCGACTACGACCTCGCGGTCGAGGACGAGTTGGCTAGCGATCCCCTTCGCGGTCGGCTCTAGCTTCCAGGCCCGGCGCGCAGAGGGCGGCGCACCGCTGAGACGCTTTGGAACGGAGAGCGGGCGTCTCGCCCGCAGCGCCGCAGTGGCCGTTTGGAACGGAGAGCGGGCGTCCCGCCCGCTGCGGCATGTCCCTCGTGGTCCGCAGCGATGAGTCAGCCTAGCGACAAATGAACGCGCGCCAGACCGACGCCGATTGCTCGTCGCCAGCCGGGCGCGCGCGCCACAGCCGCTCGACCGGCTCAGGGGCAAGCCCGAAACGACTTGGTCTCCCGTTAGCCGCCAGACAGTCCCGATGACTCAGCGCTGATTGACCGCCAGAGTATAGGGGCCGCTTCGCCTCGACGGATCGAGATTGAGCCGATGAGCACGGTCATTTCGGGAGCCGTGAGCGTGAGCAGTTGCGCCCGATCGAGCAGCAGCTCCTCCGCGGGGCGGTCGAGCGTGTGGTCGAAGAAGTTACGGAACCCGTCCGACTTCGGCTCGAGCACGGCGAATGAATCCACATCGGTCATTTGCTGCGACGCGTCGGTGCGCCCAGGCCAGAACGGCACCTGGGTTTCCACCCCGGCCTGCTTCGCGGCTTCTTCAACGGCGGCGCAGCCACCGAGCACGATCACGTCCGCCAGCGAGACTTTCTTCCCACCGGTCTGAGACTGGTTGAACGATTGCTGCATTCCTTCAAGGGTCTGCAAGACCTTGGCCAGCGCGGCCGGGTTGTTGGCTTCCCAGTCCTTTTGCGGCGCCAGACGAATGCGCGCGCCATTTGCCCCACCGCGCTTGTCACTGCCTCGAAACGTGGAAGCCGATGCCCAAGCGGTCGAGATCAGTTGCGACACCGACAGTCCGGACTTGAGAATCTTGCCTTTGCGATCTGCCGCAAGGCCTCAAGGATCGGGCGGCGAGTCGCCGAGGCAATCCAGACGTGGGCCGTCCAGAATATGGGGCAGTGCCTCCCTCCCCTACCGGTGCGAGGACGGCGTCGATCCGGTCGGTCCTGACCTCGGGTTGGGGCCTTGGGCCGGGCGCCGCCGCGCGTCGTACGCCGTCCAAAAGTCGGCGGCGGCGACAGTCCAGTTGCCGTTTTCGAGGCTGTACGCGAGGAACTTGAGCTTCGGTAACTGCCGCAAGCACTCGAGATTGTCGTAGAGCACCGGGATTGTCAGGTTCTCGAGCTCCCGGCAGTCGGCCAAGGGCGTGAGGTCTTTGAGCCGTTTGCAGCCGTCGAGCCGCAGCTCGCGCAAGGGCATCCCACGGAGGCTGGTCAGGTCTGCTACCAGCGTGCTGTGCAGCGTCAGCATCGTCAAGGGCGCCCCCTGCAACGGGCCCAAGTCGCGGACCTTCGTCCCGGTCATCCCCAGCGCGTTCAGCAGCATACCCCGCAACGCTCCCAACTCCGAAACCGGCGTGTGACTCAAGTCCAGGTTCGTGATGGCCATGCCTTCCAGGACGGTCACATCGTTGAAGGGAGTCGAGCCGGCCAAGAAGTCGCGCAAGGGCAGTCCGCGGATCGGGCTGAAATCCCGCGCCTGCGCGCTCGTGAGGCTCAACTGTTCGAGGGGCATGTCGCGCAAGACGCTGACGTTGGTCACCGGCGCATCCAGCCAGAGGGTCTTGAGCCGCATCCCGGCAAGCGGACTCAGATCCCGCAGCTTGAACGCCTGCGACAGCCGGAGGTAGCTTAGCGGCATCCCGCGCAACGGACTCAGGTCGACGATCTCGTGCCCATTGACGATGTCCAGGTTCTCGATCGGCATGCCCTCCAGCGGTTTCAGGTCGTTCACGTAGGTTGTGTAGAGTTGGAGCGACTTGAGCCGTAGGCCCCGCAGCGGGCGCAGGTCGACCAGGTTCGTGCAGTGCGGCAAAGACAAGTGCTCCAGCGGCATCCCCTTGAGCGGGCTGGCATCGACGAAACTCGCGCCGTTGATGTGCAGCAGCGCCAGCGGCAGGCTCTTCAGCGGGGTGAGGTCGGCTATCCGCGCGCCATGGGTGATCTGCAGCCAGCGCAACCGAGTGTCGCGCAACGGCGTCAGGTCCGATACCAGGCCGCCCACAATGGCCAAGAAACCCGCTGGGATGTCGCGCACCGGGCTCAAGTCGCTCGCTTGCGCGTCGCCCGTGAGGGTGACCTGCCAGTTGTAGGTCGGGTCCTTGGTGGCCGCCAGCGCCCACCCCTTGGCCGCCAGTGCCGTCTGCCAACGGCCGAGGTCGTCCGCCGTCTGCTGCTTCAGCTCGCCCGCCAAGGCCAGCGCCTCGGCCGACCGGCCCTGGGCCAGGACCGCCGCGTGCAGTTCCTCGATCGCCGCCTGCGGCAACCCCGCCGAGCCGTCCTGCAGTGCTAAGAGCTTGTCGCAAAGACGGCGGTTCGCCAGTGCCGCTGCGTCGCTTCCCTTCACCTTCAGGGCGCTGTCGTAGGCCGCGCGCGCTTCTTCGAGCCGCAACAACGCCTGCAGAATGTTCCCTCGCAGGACCAAGTAATCGGGCTGCTTGGGCGTGAGGGAAAGCGCATAGTCCAAGCGCTCGAGCGCCTCCGTAAACTTGTGTTCCTCGACCAGCGCCAGGGCTTGTGCGTGGAACGTCGGCGCCGTGCGTCTCAGTTCGTGCAGCGTCCGGGTCACCTTCAACACCGAGGCCGTCCCCAGCACCGCAATCACCGCCAGCGCCAGGCTCACCAGCGTGAACTCGGTCCGGCGCCGCTTCACCGCCAAGGTGAACAGCCTCCACATCGTGGCTTCTTCCACCGACGTCACAAAGCCGCCCTGGTAGGCCGCAATGTCCCGCTGCAGGTCCCCGACCGTTGGGTAGCGTTGGTCCGGGTCGACCGCCAACGCCTTCATCGCCACAGCCGACAGCGTCTCCGGAACGCGGCGGCCAGGGCAGTGCGGCAAACCAGTCGACGCCGGACCGAGGCTCGAGGGCGGGCGAATCGCGCCCAACCGGATGCGCTCGAGCACCTCGTTCGTGTTCGCGCCGCTCACGGGCGGCTCCAGCGTCAGTATTTGATACAGAATACCCCCCAGCGCATACACGTCGGTCCGAGCGTCCAGGTCCCCAATCCGCCCCGCCGCTTGCTCCGGCGCCATGAACTGCGGCGTCCCCAAAATCCGGCCCTCCATGGTCCGAAAGTCCCCTTCCGCCACCCCAAGCTCCGGCTCGTCTTGCTTGGGCACACCCTCATCGCCATCGGCCTCACCCCCCACCTCCTTCGCCAGTCCCCAATCCATCACCAGCACCTCGCCGAAATCGCCCAGCATCAGGTTGGCCGGCTTGAGGTCGCGGTGGATCACGCCCCGCGAGTGGGCAAATGACACCGCATCGCACACTTTTTGGAACAGGGTCAGGAGTTGACTCAGGGGGTAGCGTGCGACGGTTTCGGCGTCGCCACACCGGATCTGGTCCAGGACCCTGTGGAGCGTGGTGCCCCGAACCAGCTTCATGGTGTAATAAGGCTGTCCGTCTTCGCCCACGCCCAGGTCGTGAATCGGCACGATGTTCGGATGCTCGAGCCGAGCCAACACCTTCGCCTCACGCCGAAATCGCTGCGCCTCCTCCCTCGAGGACTGCCCCCCGGTCAACATCGCCTTCATCGCCACCGTCCGCTCCAGCGTCAACTCCTCCGCCTCCAACACCGCCCCCATCCCGCCACGCGCTACCACACCCCCAACCCGGTAAGCCGCCCAGCGGCCCGACCGGGCAATCGGCCCAAAACCCCAGCTCCTACCTCCACCGGCGACTCGACCGACGAACCCGACGCATCCTCCGTGTCCCTCACCGGCCCCACTTCCACGAGGGCGGTGCCGAGGCGGAACTGGCCGGCGGCGCCGAGTCGGATCGAGCCTGCCAACCTGCGTCCTTCGATGTAGCTTCCGTTGCTACTGCCCAGATCTTCCAGTTGGATGCCCCCCGCCGCGATCGCCAGACGTGCGTGCCGTAGCGATACCTCCGGGCTGTCGATGCGAATATCGCTGTCGTGACTCCGACCCAAGACATACTCGCCCGGAGCCAACAGGTGGCGAATCCGGCGTCGGTCGGCCAGGCTCACAACGACTTCGTGCAGTGGTGCTGGCATAGTATGGCCCAAGCGTTGCCGACGCCCAAACACGAGCGCCGGCGCCGAAACGAAGCCTTAACCGACCGAAAAAGGAAAGCAAATCGCTCCTCGATCGCGCTGGCACCGACCGACGACGACGAGGACTGACGGAACGACGATCGACGAGACGGGCGTCCCCGATCCGGCCTTCAGCGGCCTGCAAGGGGCGAGTGAAAACTCCGACACTAGAACCGGACAGAAGTCAGCTTCGCAGATCACCCCTCCGTTCGCATCCTTGAACAGGACCGTCACCTTGACCATATCCAGGTCACGATGACAGTTTGCTGTGGTTGCGGCGGCGGGGATGTATTCATGATTCAGTTCGGGGTTCATTAACTGAGCCATTCAGTGGTTCTTTCGTGAGGTAGTTCTTCACGTCAGTCACGGCGCTTCCAGTATCCAAGTGGCTTGTCCAGAGGGATTTATGACCGATCACGGAGGTTGGCTGAGCCGGGGCTCAAGACTCCTCGGCCCCTCGGTCCGGGTGGCTGGGGCCGGCCCCGGATTCTCACCTCGACTTGCCCGGGGCGCACTCTTCGGTGTCCCGGTTCTTCCTCGCTCGTCCCCCTCTAGACCGCCCCGAGCTCAACGTAGAGGACATCGCGGATAAATGCGTCAATGCCTGCGGAGGAAACCACCGCTACGTCCAGTTTCGAGGTCCTGAGACACTCTGGGGCTATGGATTCAGCAAGGCTGGAGTGAAACCAGAGTTGATCTTCAAGCCCAATCGATGCTTCCCGTGCGAGCGGTCGGGTTCAAGGCTAGTGCATGGTGATCACGGGAAAGGGAAGAGTGGTGTGGATGCGACCGTTTCTCAGATCCAGGACTGCATAAAGAATACCCCTCCACACTACAACTACCTCTTCCTCTGGTACGACTGTCGGCATTGGGCGGCGGACGCAGCGAAGCAGTGTGGGCTAAGTTGTAAGTGACATTGGCATTATGGCATGATTTCTCGCAAGCCCATACTAGCTGGCTTTCTTGCTGCTTGCGTTACCAGCTTGGTACTGGTCTCAATGTGTTATGTGAAGTTGAGATTGCGAGTTGCGTTCGCTGCGGACCAAGTGATCATTGTGGAGTATGCTCGCCAGAAAGCTGTTGGGGCGACTAGTCCTACGGAAACAACTAGTCTCCTTGAGTACACACTTGACTACTATCCGAGTGGGACAAAGCAGGTACCCGGTTCTAGACTCGACCATATCGTTGAGACGGTTAGATCGAATGCTGTGCGAGAAGCGCTTTCAAAGCTTAGAACGTTGACGGGGGCGGACCTAGGGGATAATCCGACGAACTGGTTTCAGCGTTATCCGCGTGCGCGGCCGTAGAACGGGCGTGGCTCAGGGTCAGGTCTCTGGGTTCTGGGTTCTGGTACTGCCGCTCCCGCCGCAGCGCCCTGTCTGTGAGCCGAGGAGATCTTGAAATGTGGGAATCGCAACCAGCGGACCGCATCACCCGGACCCAAACGACCGTCCTCCCCGCTGGCGACGCGCAGAATCCGCGCCAGGTCGATCTGGTCCGCACCGAGACCTTCCTCTGGACGACCCCCGGCGTCGACACTCACCCGCGCCTCTCGATGCACGAGGTCTCGAGGGACCAGCAGCAGAACTGGGACCGAGGCGTCCTCACCAGGCACACCTACGACGGGGTCGGTGACCTCGGGCGTCCGAAGCGGTGCGGTGGGTTCGAGGGCTGTCTTCCTCGCACCGTTCGCAGGCCAAGGTGCCAGGCTACGAGCGCCCGCACGCCCCGAGGCGGACCTTCACCTTGGCCCGGCGATCCGCGGCAGCAGAAGACCACACGGACGCCCGCGAGCGAAACGGACGCGCCGGCCGGCTTGAACCTGTGCTCGTCAGGCGTTCTCCGGGCGCCAAACGTTTGGCAAATATTTGGCAACCGGCCCCGACCGGACACAGCGAGACACAGTGCGACCAAGATCGGCGGGGACTCAGAAACCGTGCCAAGAATGCAAATAAGCCGCTGAAGGCCAGCGGCTTAAGTGCTTGATCACCAACGCAAATTGGTTGCGGGGGCTGGATTTGAACCAGCGACCTTCAGGTTATGAGCCTGACGAGCTACCGGGCTGCTCCACCCCGCGTCTCGCTAAGCGACCGTGCGAACTTATGTTCCCGACGCCAGCCAGGCAAGCCCTTTTCTCGACCCTTTTCTCAGCAGCTCTCTTCTCAACAGTGTGCGCTGCCACCACTGCCACCATGCCCGATATCCGCTGCCGCCGCACCGCGGCACCGATGCCCTGCGGTCCGCCGACGCCAATCACCCAGGGGACCAAGGGCCCCAACCTCAGGTACAAGGGCTGGACAGTGCCAGGACCAGACCGTAAACGAGAGCGGTGCACGATCCGCTTCAACTCGCGATCGCCGTGCTCGCGGCGCTCTTCATCGGAGTTTCGAAGGCCGGCTTCGGGGGCGGCCTCGGGATGTTGACCACGCCTTTGTGCGTGCTCGCCTTTGGAGCCAAGGACGCGATCGGGATCCTGCTGCCGTTGCTCTGTGCCGGAGACCTGTTCTCCATGCGGCATTACTGGGGCAATTGGGAAAAGCGGAACTTGAAGTACTTGCTGCCGGGCGTGGTGGTCGGCGTGGTGATCGGGGTGCAACTGATCGGGCGGTTCTCCGCGCGAGAACTCAACATCGCCATCGGCGCCCTGGCCGTGCTCTTCGTGCTCTTTCAGTGGGTCAAGGAAATCGTCTTTCGCGCCGAGGGCGCCTTCGCCCCGAATCATGCCGTGGGGATCCCGTGTGGCATCGGCGCCGGGTTGACCTCGACTTTTGCGCACGGGGCGGGTCCGGTGGTCGCCATGTTTCTGATCCCGCAACGGTTGCCCAAGACGCGCTATGTGGGGACCACCGTGCTGGTGTTTGCCTGGATTAACTGGATCAAGCTGCCGTTTTACTGGCTGGACCGAGGCTGGGTGGACTGGTCGTGGCTCCCGGCCGAGTCGATCATCACGCGGCACACGCTGGAACTGAGCGCGTGGTTCATGCCCTTCGTCCCCGTCGGCGTGTGGTTGGGGATCTGGCTCAATCGCCGGATTTCGGAGGACTGGTTCACGCGCATCATCTACGTCCTGACTTTGCTTGCCGGACTGGAGTTGCTCTTGGACTTGGATGTGACCGCGATTCTGCATTGAAAACGCGCCTGATCGGTTTAACCTGCACTCATGAAGACGGCCGTCTCTTTCTCCCGCCCGCGGGCGTCCTGGCAGGCGCTGCCCTGGCTCTGTGGCGTGTTGCTCCTGACCTCCTGTGCAACATCCCGGGTTAATTGGGATGCACGAGTGGGGCAGTACCATTACGACCAGGTCGTGCTCGAACTCGGCCCTCCCGATAAGGCCGCCACGCTCGGAGACGGCACCAAAGTGTGCGAATGGCTGCTCGCCCGTGGATTGCGCGGAGGAACCGTCCATAGCACCTGGTGGTACGGCATCCACCACTACTACGACCCTCCCGCTCCCGACCATTTCCTGCGGCTGACCTTCGCTCCCGATGGGACGTTGGCGGCTTGGAAGAGAGTCGCCAAGTGACTCGGCCGTGCGACGGGTCGACCCTTGGCCGACCCCCTGGCAGCATTTCAAGCGGCCTGGCTCACACGTCGATCACCGGTCCGCCGGAGCCGCCCGGCTGAGATGGCGGGCGTCCCGAAGGGCGCGACCGCGTCCAGCGGACCTGGACCTGGCGATCCTGAGTGCCCAGCAGACGGTTCACAACCAGTGAGACCACGCTGATGACCAAGGCACCCCAAAACGCTGCGCCGAAGCCGGCCACGTGGAAGGACTTCACCAACACCCCGACCAAATAGAACAAGGCGGCGTTAATGATCAACATGAACAGACCAAGCGTGGCCAACAACAGCGGTAACGACAGCAGCAGCATCACCGGCCGCAGCAGTGAATTCAGTACCCCCAGCAGCAACGAGGCCACCACCAGGCCGGTCAGGGTATCGTAATGAATGCCGTTGACCACGTTGGCCGCCACCAAGACCGCCAGGGTGTTGATCACCCACCGTTGCACGAAGGGCTTCAGACCTCCGTGCCAAGTTGTCGATTCGCTTGACACAACGCGCTACCGTACCCCAAAACCACTCGCGCCGCTAGCGTCCGGCCGCGCCCGCGCGCCCGCGGACGCAGCTTTGGCGAATCTCTCAGGGTTGCTTTGGACATGACTCGAACTGCGTATGCCGACCGGCTCGACTTGGCTGTGGATTGTGCCCGCGGCGCTGGCCAGATCCTTAAAGGCCACTTTGCCCAAGGCGTCGCTGCGGTGCCGAAGGAGAACCACAGCAGCGTCGTGACCGTGGCCGACCTCGATGCCGAGCGCCACATCCTCGAGCAAATCCGGTCGCGCTTTCCCGAGGACGGCATTATCGCCGAGGAATCGGGCATGCAGCCAGGCCGCACGGACCTGGTCTGGGTGGTCGACCCGCTCGACGGAACCTCCAACTTCGCCGCGGGTGTCCCGTGGTTCGGCGTGCTCATCGCGGTGTTGAAGTCGGGCGTGCCCGTGGCGGGAGTCATGCACCTGCCCACCAGCGACACCCTCTACGTCTCTGAAATGGGTGGGGGCGTCTGGCGCAACGGTGCCCAGGTCCGCGTCACCGCTGAGCCCGAACTCCGCAATGTCCTCTGCGCCTATAACTTGGATCCTTCCCCCGACCCGGCCAAGACGCGCCGGGAAGCCGAGGCCATGGCACGCCTAGTGACGCGCGTGCGCAATGTTCGCTCGACCAATTCGCTGGTGGATTTCTGCTATACCGTCGATGGACGGTTGGGGGGATGTGTCACTCAAGGGGGCAAGATCTGGGATTTCGCCGCCGCGGCCCTCATGTTCCGGGAGGCTGGCGGCCGATTCACCGACTTGAGCGGCGCCGAGCTCGAGTTTGACCTGGGCGCCGGCACCTGGGACCGGCTTTACTCAGCCGTGGGCGCCAGCCCAGCCTTACTGCCTCAGATCCTCGCAGTGCTCACCCTCTAGGCACCGCGGTGTCAACAACTGAGAATTTGTCACTGCATGAGGGTGTTGCCGGCGGAAGGCGTGGTCGGCGATGGCTGCCCGCGAGCGGAGAGTTGAGGCACGAGCAAGAAACATCGAGGTATGGCCGACCAACACCCACCACCGGCTCAGTCGTCTTCCGGCAGTTGCAGACTGCACCCGTGTTCTCTGGCTACGCTCTGACGCCGCTGGCCGCGTTCGCTGACGCCTACGCTGAAGGCGGACCGACCGCCCCGACCAACCGCGCCGAGACGGCCGCGTGGCTCGAGAACAAACCGCTCCTGGCCGAGTGTTTCGCCCGTATTCTCGCCACCTCAGATCGCCGGGTGTTCAATGGGCGTAATCGCTATGGGTGGATCGGGACGGACACCGGGCAGGCACAGCGGCACTTGGGCTATTACGCCCTCTGGCAAGCGGCGGAAGCAGAGCGACGCGGCGCGATCCTCGAGGCGTACCAGCACCTGCTGGTCGGCTGGCGACTCGAGCAGGCGTTCTTGCCAGACATCCCTGGGTCTGTGAGCGCCACGTTCGGAGCCGTCTGGCGCAGGCTGGCCCTGACCGAACCGCCACCGCCGAGTGCGGACGCCATGAGACTGATGACAGCGCTGGTCGAGTTGAGCCAAACCACACCTCCGCTCGAGAGCGTCTTCATCCGAGAGGTCTGGAGCCGTCGAGACAGGATCGTGTCCAAGAGCCGGTATTACAGCGGCGGCGATCGGACAGCGGCTAGCCAAGAAGTCGACGCCACGTTCACGGGCGCTTTCGCCGAAGTCGGAAACTACCTCCGACATCATGCGCGCCGGGCGGTCGGCCAGGATGTC
>VHCO01000026.1 GCA_016871715.1 Verrucomicrobiota bacterium | reverse complement strand
GGTGGGCGGCTCGGCGGGTGGGGCAGTGGGCTCGGGTGCGGTCGGAGGCGTTACGGTGGCTGGCGGGGCGCCGGTGGCTTCGGGCGCAGGCAGGGCTGGGCTGGCGGTGGCGTTGGTGGGAAGGACGATCAGGTTGCTGGCGGCGGCCGATTGCAGCGTGGGGATCGACGGGGTGGTGGCGGAGGCGGAGGGCGGCGGGGAGACGGGTTGGGTGCTGGCGCGTTTCTCGAGTTCGCTCACGACGCCGCGGGAGGTGGCTTTCGAGTGATGCCCTTGGAGGACGGCCAAGAGGAGGGAGAGCCCGAGGAAGACGACCGTGGCATACTTGGTGATGCGGGTCAGGACGTTGCCTGAGCCGGCGCCGAAGAGGGCGTCGCTGGCGGCGCCGCCGAAGGCGAGGCCGGCGCCGGCGTCCTTTTTGGGCAACTGGATCAGGATGAGCAGCACCAAGAGGAGGCTGGTCAGCACCAGGATCAGGGTTAAGAGGCCAATCAAGAGACTCATAAACGGTGGTGAGCTACGTTGCTCAGATCGAATGCTTCACGATATCCGTAAAACTCCGCACTTCCAAGGACGCCCCGCCGACCAGGGCTCCGTCCACGTCCGACTGACTCATGAGCTCGCGCGCGTTGGACGGTTTAACGCTGCCGCCGTACTGGATGCGCACGCGCTTGGCAATCGACTCATCGAACAGGCTCACCAGCACTTTCCGGATGAAGGCATGGGCGGACTGGGCTTGTTCGGCCGTGGCGGTCTGGCCGGTGCCGATGGCCCACACCGGTTCGTAGGCGAGGACGGTCTCTTCCATCTGGTCTTTGGTTAAACCAGCCAAGGAGCCTTTGAGCTGGGTCTCGAGCACGGTCTCGGTGCGGTTGGCCTGGCGCTCGTCGAGGGTCTCGCCGATGCAGACGATCGGTTTGAGGGCGGCGGCGTGGGTGGCCAGGGCCTTGCGGCTGACGAGTTCGTTGGATTCGCCCTGGTATTGGCGGCGTTCGGAGTGCCCCAGAATCACGTAGCGAACGGAGAACTCCTTGAGCATTAACGCGGAGATCTCGCCGGTGTACGCCCCGCCGTTGTGTTCGCTGACGTTCTGCGCGCCCAAGCGAAGATTCGAGTCGAGCACTTCCGCCGAGACGGCCCCCAAGGCCGTGAAAGGCGGGCAGACCACCAGGTCCACCTCCTTAATGGCAGCCAACTCGCGCTTGAGCCCGACGATCAGGTCCAGCGCTTCGGCGGCCGTCTTGTGCATCTTCCAGTTGCCGGCGATGATCAGTTTGCGGTCTTTGTTCATGGGTGGTGTGCGTCAGGGTAGAAGTCGAGCGGGCTCATGGGGCCTGACGGCCAGGGGCTGGCGCGTCGGCGAGGGCGGCGACGCCCGGCAAGACCTGGCCCTCGAGGAACTCGAGACTGGCCCCGCCGCCGGTGCTCATGAAGGTGACTTGGTCGCCGAGCTTGGCCTTGTTGAGGGCTTTGACGCTGTCACCGCCACCGATGATGCTCTTGGCGCCACGCTGGGTGGCGGTGGCGACGGCCCGGGCGATGGCGTTGGTGCCTTCGGCGAAGCGCTTGTCTTCGAAGAGCCCCATCGGGCCGTTCCACAGAATCGTCTTGGCCCCGGCCACCACGTTCGCATAGGCCTGGACCGTGGCTGGCCCGATGTCCAACCCGGCGGCGTCGTCCGGGCAATGGACCTGGGTGTTCGTCCGCACGTTCTGATAATCGATCGCCGGCTTGCCCTTCTTGTCCACTCGATCGGTCGTGACGGGAACGGCCACGATGTCGTCGCTGGGCAGGAGGAATTGCATGTTGCGGGCCTTGGCCTTGGCCAGCGCCGCTCGCGCCACTTCGGCCTTGTCGGGCTCGACCAGCGAGCGGCCGGTGCGGGCGCCCTGAGCCAAGCGGAAAGTGTAGGCCATGGCGCCGCCGATGAGGATGCTGTCGGCTTGCTCGATCAACCGGTCGATGACGGTGATCTTGTCCGAGACTTTGGCTCCGCCCAAAATGACGACGAACGGCCGGGCCGGTTGCTCGAGTTCTTCCCCTAAGAACCTGAGTTCTTTCTCCATGAGCAGGCCCGCCACGCAGACGCCGCCGCGGCGCGCTATGATCCGGGCCACCCCTTCGGTCGAGGCGTGGGCTCGGTGAGCCGAGCCGAAGGCGTCGTTCACATAGGCTTGGGCGGCGCCGGCCAACTGCTCGGCAAAGGCCGCGTCGTTGGCCTCTTCCTGCGCATAGTATCTCACATTCTCGAGCAGCAGGGCCTCGCCGTCTTTGAGGTCGCGAGCGGCTTGCTCGACCTTGGGCCCGATGCAGTCGTCGACGAACCGCACCGGTTGACCGAGCAGTTCCTGGAGTTTGACGGCCACCGGCGCCAGCGACATGGCGGGTTCGCGTTTGCCCTTCGGCCGGCCCAGGTGCGCGGTCAAGATGAGGCGCGCGCCTTGCTGGAGGAGGTGCTTGAGCGTAGGCAAGGTCTCCTGGATGCGGGTCGCGTCGGTGACCACCATCCGGCCCTCGCGCTCTTCCATCGGCACGTTGTAATCCACCCGCACCAACACGCGTTGGCCGCTGAGATTGACGTCTTTGATTGTTAACTTCGCCATACCACAAGACTCAAAATTGAACGCGAAGCATAGCCCAGCGCCGTTTCGAGTCAAAGGGATTTAAGGCAAGCCACTTACTCGACCCGAATCCTCAGCCCGTTGAAGCCCGGGCAGTCCCGTCCGACCAGCGGCTGTGGCGACCCACGACCCACTCGGCGCCCGCACCGACGCTAGCGGAACAAGGCTAAACCGATGCGGTAGTGCGACTCGCGTTCCCGATAGCGCAGCAGGCTCTCGCCATAGCCCGTGAAGTACTGGGCCTGGAAGAAGAGGCTGCGACTGAATCGCCGGGGAAAGGGCAGGGTGAGATCCAGTTGCAGGCTGCCGCGCTGGGCGCCGTCCCCCATCCGCACCAGGGCGGCGAGTTGCGGGCCCCGTTCCCACCCCGCGACCGTCCGCAGGTCGACATGGCCGCGGTATTCGGGTAGGTCGGGGTTGTCGTCCAGGTCCGGCAAGTAGACCCAGGCCCGAGGCGCGAGTTTGACGTTGAACCCGTCCGGCGAGCCGAATTGTACACACGGGCTGAGGTAGGCAATGTTCAGACTGCGCGAATGGACTCCATCCCGACCGTTGGACTCATGTTTGACGCCCGCCTGGGCCTCGAGCCGCGCCCAACGCGGAAGGCTGGCGCGGAGCAGGTGTTCCCGACCGTACAACAGTTCGGGCCGATAGCTGGTGTCGAAGAAGGGCGCCGACGGCTTGTCGAGGTCCCAGAGCGAGGTTTGCGTGTACGCGAAGTAGGCCCCGCTCAGCGCTCGGCGCAGGGCGCTGGTCGACTCCGGGTCAGCCGCCACGATGCGGTAGTTGAAACTGAGCTGGAATTTCGCCACCGGCGCCTCGGGACCGGCCAGGAAGTAAAAGGGTTCGTAAGGGAAGAAGTGCGCCTTGAAGAAGTCCGCCGCCGATTCGGCCGCTGAAGGTCGGGCGGGCGGTTCCTGTGCCTCGAGACGGGCTGCCGGTTCGCCGCCAGCCCCATCCAGGGCAGCCACGCATCCCATCAGGTACAGACACCACGTGCTCCGAACCACCCTGCTAAAGACTGTGGACCGCATGAGCCGCATCTTACCGCCCGCCGCCGGGAGCTGAAGCAAAAATCCAATCCGCCCGCGTCTCGGCAGCGGCCGCGCGCGTGCGCGGGGATGGGGCGGGGCAAGGGGCATCGCGAGGCTCGACGGGCTGGGGCCCTGCTGATCTACTGGTTGGACCGGCGCGGGCAGGCGCACTGCGCGAAGCCGATCGATTCGAGCCGCGTCGCGCTCTCCGGCCGGGTAACCGCTGCGCGAACGCAACGTGAACCAATGAAACTGTTCGACGTCATCCAAGCCCGTCAGTCCATCCGCGCGTTTCAACCCAAGGCCGTCGAGACCGACCAACTCGAGACCATCCTCGCCACGGTCAATCAAGCGCCGTCGGCGGGCAATCTGCAGGCCTATCAGGTGCACGTCTTCCGCGAGGTTAAGATCCGCCAGGCCCTGGCCCGCGCGGCGCTGCGACAAGAGTTCCTCGCCCAAGCCCCGGTGGTCTTGGTCTTTTGCGCTTGTCCGGCGCGCGCCGCCAAGTATGGCCAGCGCGGCGAGCAACTTTATTGCGTGCAAGACGCCACCATCGCAGTAGCCTATGCCCAACTGGCGGCGACCGCCCTGGGCCTGGCGACGTGTTGGATCGGCGCGTTTGACGAGGACGCAGTCAGCCGGGCGTTAGACTTGCCGGCCGGCCAACGGCCGGTGGGCTTGTTGCCCGTTGGGTATGCGGCGGAGACCCCGCCGCGAACGACGCGCCGCCAGCTTTCCGACCTCGTCATCGACCACCCGTGAAAGCCATCCGCCGCGCTGGGGCACGAACCGGTTTAGCCCGCTTGGCCTGGGCCGGGCTGGTGGCGCTGCTGACGGGTCATGTGGGCGCCTTGGGCTTGGTGCGCGGGGCTGAGTTGGGCCCGTTCGAGTGGCCACCGGCCCACCGGGAAGCGCGTCCGTGGAGTTACTGGTGGTGGATGGGGAGCGCGGTGAACCCGACGGACCTGAGCCGCGAACTCGAACGTTATCGCGACGCGGGCCTGGGCGGAGTGCACGTGGTTCCCATTTACGGCGCCAAAGGCTATGAAGCCCAGTACCTCGAGTATTTGAGCCCGCGCTGGTTCGCCATGCTCGAGCACGCCCTCCGCGAGGGACGCCGACTCGACCTCGGCCTGGACATGACCACCGGGACCGGCTGGTGCTTTGGCGGCCCGGACGTCTCGACTCAGGAGGCCAACGCCAAAGTCGTGCTGCGGACCTTCACCGTCAGCTCAGGCGAGCGGTGCCCCGGCGCCTTCGAGCGCGCGGCCACGCAAGCGCTGGTCGCGTTCGGCGACTCGCCCGCGCCTCCGATCGACTTAACCGACCGGATGGGGGGAGAGGGCCAGGTCGACTGGCAGGCGCCCGCCGGCACGTGGCGCGTGTTTGCCGTCTCCCAAGAACCGTCCGGGCAACGGGTCAAGCGCGCCGCACCCGGGGGTGCAGGGCACATGCTAAACCCGTTTTTCGGCGCCGGTCTCGAACGCTACCTGGCGCGGTTCACGGCAGCCTTTGCCGCTTACGAGGGACCCCGGCCGCGAGCGATGTACCACGACTCCTTCGAGTATTCGAGCGAGTGGACACCGGACTTCTTCGCGCAGTTCGAGCGACGGCGTGGCTACCGGTTGCAGGCGCACCTGGCGGAGTTCTTTGGGGCGGAGACCAACGACGTGGTGGCTCGGCTTAAGGGGGATTACCGCGCGACGCTGGCCGAGTTGTTGATCGAGGGGTTCATCGAGCCCTGGTCGCGTTGGGCGCAGGGCTTGGGGTGCGTCACGCGAAATCAGGCCCACGGGTCCCCAGGCAACCTGCTCGACTTGTACGCCGCCGCCGATATTCCAGAGACCGAGATGTTTAACCGGGACCGGGATCCGTTGGTGGCCAAGTTCGCCTCCTCGGCCGCCCACGTCGCCGGCCGCCCGCGCGTCAGCGCCGAGACGGGCACGTGGTTGAGCGAGCATTTCACCGAGACCCTGGACGGTCTCAAGCGGCTCGCGGACGAGCTGTTCGTGAGCGGCGTCAACCACGTCTTCTACCACGGCACGTGTTACTCGCCCGACGATGCCCCGTGGCCCGGCTGGCTGTTCTATGCCTCGACCCAGATGAACCCGCGCAATCCACTCTGGCGCGACGTTCCGGCCCTCAACGCCTACATCGCCCGCTGCCAGTCCTTCCTCCAAGCCGGCCAACCCGACCACGACGTCCTCGTGTACTGGCCCATTCACGACCTCTGGCATCAAGCCGACGGTCGAGTTCAGAAACTGACGGTCCACAACACGGCCTGGCTCCACGAGCAACCCCTGGGCGCCGTCGCGCGCGAGCTGTGGCGGCGCGGTTATTGCTTCGATTACGTCTCGGACCGTCAACTCGCCCAGGCACACGCCGGCCCGACGGGCATTCAAACCGCGGGTGGGTTGTATCGGCTGGTGTTGGTGCCGCCTGCCACCCACCTGCCCGTGGACACCCTCGCCTGCTTGGTGCGCCTGGCCGAGGAGGGCGCCACGGTCGCCTTCGTCGAGCATCTGCCGCCCGATGTCCCGGGCCTGGGCGACCTCGAAACCCGGCGTGCCCAGTACCGGCGACTCCTGGAGCGCGTGCGGTTGAGCGCCGCCGGCGACACTCCCGGCCGGCCCGCCCAGGGGCGCATCGGCCAAGGCCGAATTCTGGTGGGCGCACTTCCCGAAGTTCTTGCCGAGTCGGGCGTGGCGCGCGAATCGCTGGTGGATCGGGACGGAATCCGGTTCATCCGCCGCGCCCTCGGGCGAGGTCGCATCTACTTCGTCGTCAACGCCAGCGAGCAGCGGTTGGACGATTGGATGACGCTGGCCACACCCGCCACCGCGGTCGTACTCCTGGACCCCATGACGGGCCAAGCCGGCCTCGGCAGCACTCGTCCCACAGCCGACGGCAATGCCCAAGTCCGGCTCCAGCTCGAACCGGGCGCCTCGCTCTTGCTGCGCACCTTCAGAGACGAAGACCTAGAGGGCCCTGGCTGGTCCTATGCACGAGAGTCGGGGCCAGGTGTGCCGCTGACCGGCTCGTGGCGAGTCGAGTTTATCGCCGGTGGACCGGTGCTGCCGCGGCCGTTCGAGACCGGGGCGCTGCGCTCCTGGACCGAGCAGAGAGACCCCGAGGCTCAGCGGTTTGCGGGTACCGCCCGCTACACGCTCGACTTCGACGCGCCCACCGCCGAGACGCGCGACTGGCAGCTCGATTTGGGCCGCGTCTGTCATAGCGCGCGCGTTCGGCTGAACGGTCGGGATTGCGGCATCCATTTCCTGTCACCGACGCGCCTCCGAGTGGGGGCCCTCCAGCCGCAGGCCAACCGACTCGAGATCGAGGTGACCAACCTCGGAGCGAACCGCATCCGCGATCTGGACCGGCGCGGCGTGCTCTGGAAGAACTTCCACGACATTAATTTCGTGAATCTGCAGTACCGGCCGTTCGACGCCGCCTCCTGGCCGCTGTATGACTCCGGCCTCCTGGGCCCCGTCACCCTCACCCCCCTGGAGCCCACTCGGCCCGCGCGGATCCGACCGGTCCCGAGTCCCTAGCGATGGGCATGCCGCCTGCGATCCTGGGTGAGACCGGCTGAGCGTTATAGGGAGCGCGGGGCGCTGGGCGAAAGCGACCGTCCGCACTCCGTGCTCGCTGTGGATGAGGATTCGAGGACTCGGGGAGCAGTCCGCGCAGTTGACTTCTAGCACTTTTTTCGCCAAGTTCCCGCGCTCGTGGCCTGTGGTCGAGCCGCCAAGGGTGGCCAGCGCGGTCCTGGCCGCCGGGAGCCAAGCATGGGCAAAGCACTGATCATCGCCGAAAAGCCGTCGGTCGCCGCCGACATTGCGCGGGCGCTAGGCGGATTCAAGAAGCACGACGACTATTACGAAAGCGAGCGCTACGTGCTGTCGTCGGCGGTGGGGCATTTGCTCGAGTTGGCGGTTCCGGCCGAACACGAGGTGGGTCGGGGGAAGTGGACCTTTGCGCAGTTACCGCACCTGCCGCCGCGGTTCGACCTCGAGCCGATCGCCCGCAGTGAGAACCGGCTGAAGGTGTTGCAGAAACTGATCAAGCGCAAAGATGTGGATGCGCTCGTCAACGCCTGCGATGCCGGACGCGAGGGGGAACTCATCTTCCGCAACATCGCGGCCTTCACGAAGGCCAAGCAGCCCATCCAGCGGCTCTGGCTGCAATCCATGACCCCAGCGGCCATCCGCGAGGGCTTCGCCCGCCTGCGGTCCGACGCCGAATTGCGGCCTTTGGCCGACGCATCCCTGTGCCGGGCGGAGTCCGATTGGCTGATCGGCATTAACGGGACGCGGGCGATGACCGCCTTCAACAACAAGACCGGCGGGTTCAACAAAACCACGGTGGGCCGCGTTCAGACCCCCACACTGGCCATCGTGGTCGAGCGGGAGCAGAAGATCCGGGCCTTTGTGCCGCGGGATTACTGGGAAGTCATCGCCACCTTCCAGGCGGCGGCGGGCACCTATACCGGCCGATGGTTCGATGAGAAGTTCACGCGGGACAAAAACGGCAAGGATGGCGACGCGGAACTGAGGGCGGAGCGGGTTTGGGACGCGCAGCGGGCGGAGGCGATTCGCGCCCAGTGCCTCGGCCAACCTGGCACGGTCACCGAGGAGAGCAAACCCACGACCCAACTCTCGCCGCTCCTCTACGATCTGACCACGCTCCAGCGCGAGGCGAACTCACGGTTCAGCTTGAGCGCCAAGGCGACCTTATCGATTGCCCAGGCCCTGTACGAACGGCACAAGGTCATCACTTACCCCCGCACCGATTCGCGGCATCTGCCGGAGGATTACCTCGAGACTGCGCGCCAGACTCTGGCGTCGCTGCAAGGCACGCCCTATGGTCCGTTCGCCGCCAAGATTCTGACCGCCGACTGGGTCAGACCGAACAAGCGCCTCTTCAACAACGCCAAGGTCAGCGACCACTTCGCCATCATCCCCACCCCGCAACCGCCCCGCCACCTCAGCGAGGCGGAGCAAAAACTATACGACATGGTGGCGCGCCGCTTCTTGGCAGTCTTCTACCCGGCAGCCGAGTTCCTCGAGACCAACCGCATCACGCGCGTGACGACTGAGCCTTTCAAGAGCGTCGGCAAGGTGCTCGTGAAGCCCGGCTGGCTCGAGGTCTACGGTCGCGAGGCCCAGGACGACGACACGCCTCGTCTGGTGCCAGTGCAACCGGGCGAGGGCGTCCAGACGGTCCTCGTCGAGGTGAAGCCCAACCAGACCAAGCCCCCACCGCGCTACACCGAGGCGACGCTCCTGAGCGCAATGGAAGGGGCAGGCAAACTGGTGGAAGACGACGAGTTACGCGAGGCGATGGCGCAAAAGGGGCTGGGCACGGCCGCCACCCGCGCCCAGATCATCGAGGGCTTGATTGACGAGCATTACCTGGTGCGGCACGGCCGGGAATTGCAGCCAACGGCCAAGGCGTTTTCGCTCATGGTCTTGCTCAACGGGTTGGGGGTCGAGACGATGACCAAGCCCGAGCTGACCGGGGACTGGGAATTCAAGCTCAAGCAGATGGAGCGGGGCGAGTTGCGGCGCGAGGCGTTCATGGCGGAGATTCGCGAGCTGGCTCGGGACCTGGTGGCGAAGGCCAAGGCCTTCGAGCACGACACGATTCCCGGCGATTTTGGCATCCTGAAGGTCCCCTGTCCGAAGTGCGGCGGTGAGGTGCATGAGAACTACAAGAAGTTCCAGTGCCAGCGGTGCGAGTTTAACCTCTGGAAGATCCTCTCCGGCCGCCCATTCGAGCCTGACGAGATTGCGGAGTTAATCACCCGCCGGCAACTCGGCCCGTTGCAGGGCTTTCGCAGTAAACAAGGCAAGCCCTTCGCCGCGGTCATCCGGCTCAACCAGGATTGGCGTATGGAATTCGATTTCGGTGACGACAAACAGGACGCCACCGGCGCCGCGTCGGCCCCGGTGGATTTCAGCGGTAAGACCCCCCTCGGGCCTTGTCCGAAGTGCGGCGGTCGCGTGTTCGAGAACGGCATGAACTACATCTGCGAACAGGCGGCTGGCCCGAAGAAGACCTGCCATTTCCGGACCGGCGCCGTGATCCTCCAACAACCCATCGAACCCGCCCAATGCGCTAAGTTGCTGGCCGAGGGCAAGACCGACTTGCTCAAAGGTTTCGTCTCGAAAAAGACGGGCCGCAAGTTCGAGGCCTTCCTCGTCCTCAAGCAAGGGGAGGTGGGCTTCGAGTTCCCGCCCCGGCCGGCCAAACCGAAGCGCAATGGCGGACCCAAGGCCGGCGGTGGCGCTGGACCGGTCGCTCCCCTCGATTTCACGGGGCAAGAACCGGTAGGGGCCTGCCCCATCTGTGGCGCCCGCGTCTTCGAGTCCGAGACGCACTACGTGTGCGAGCGCGGCCAAGCGGAGGCCAAGCCGTGCAAATTCAGGACCGGCAAGCTCATTTTGCAGCGACCCATCGCCCGCGCAGAGGTCGCGCGGCTCCTCAGCGAGCAGCGGACCGACTTGCTCGAGAAGTTCATCTCGGCCAAATCCGGCCGGCCCTTCGCCGCCTACTTGGTGCTCGAGGAAAACGGCAAGGTCGGATTCGAGTTCCCCACCCGCGACGGCTAGCCTTACCTCGCCGGGAGCCGCGGTGAGATCCCGAACCCTCGGGCGCGTCTCCGGGCCTCCAGCCGGTGGTCGACTCCAGCCAGCATCCGCCCCAACCGCCCTCCGACCCGAGCCAAGACGCCGCGGTCCGGGCCTTTCTCGATCACCTGGCAACCGATCGCGCCGCCTCGGTCTACACGCAGCGCAACTACCGTCAGGCCCTGCACGAGTTCCACCAATGGTACCTTGCGGAACGCCAAGCCCCACCCGCCTGGGACGGCCTCCAGCGCGACGATTTCCGCGCGTACCTGCGGGCGCTGGGCCGACGCCGCGCCGGCCGCGCGGCCGTCCACCTTCGGTTCAGCGCCTTGCGCTCCTTCTACCGGTTCCTCGTTCGGCGTGGCCTGGTGGCGGCTACGCCCATGCGGCAGCTTGCCTTGCCCAAACTCGAACGACGCCTACCCAAGTTCCTGACCGCCCCGCACATGCTGGCGCTCCTCCGCGCTCCGCTCGCAGAGCTCGAGGCCTGTCGCATTCGTAGCGAGTCCCCGCCGGTCGAGAGCCAATTCCATCGCGACGCGGCCATGCTCGAGACCCTCTACTCGTGTGGGCTGCGGGTGAGCGAGCTCTGCGGCTTGCGCGCCGAGGATCTTGAATGGAACGAACAAATGGTGCGTGTCCGCGGCAAAGGCAGGAAGGAGCGCCTGGTGCCCATTGGCACGCCGGCGCTCGAGGCTATCCGCGCCTACTGGTCGAAGTTGGCGCACCCGCCCACCGGAGCTCTGCCGGTCTTCCTGCTCCACGAACAACGCGCGGATCCCGTGTACCCGCGGTTAATCCAACTGCGCCTCAAGCGCTATCTGATCGCCACCGGCCTCGACCCCAAGCTGACCCCGCACAAGCTGCGCCACAGCTATGCCACCCACTTGCTCGATGCCGGGGCCGACTTGCGCAGCGTCCAGGAACTGCTCGGGCACGCCCACTTGGCCACGACCCAGGTTTACACGCATCTCACCACCGAACGCCTCAAGGCCGCCTACGACCGAGCCCACCCTCGAGCCTGACCGCGAACCCGTCCGGCGGGACGGCCCGAGCCCCGTTCGCGGAGCTGCTGACGGCACAGCGCCAGCCCTTGTTGCCAGAACGGCCGCAAGAACCCTGGCTGGCGCATCGCGTCCCGCGCGTACTTCCGTCCCGCTTGCCTTAGGTCCAACTCCGCAGTGAGGACCGTCTCGTCGCGATCGTTGGCCAGCGCCAGCACCCGCAGGTCCGGGGCGACGATCTTCGAGTCGCCGGCTGACCAGAGCCCAGCTTCCTGTTGGCCGACCGAATTGGCGAACACGTAGTAGACTTGGTTCTCGAACGCGCGAGCGACAATCCCGTCGCGCCCGCCGCGCTTGGTTCTCGAGACCTCGATCGGGTCCAGGCCGGCGTTCGGGTGGAAGACGATTTGCGCCCCCAACATGACCGGCAGCCGCACCAACTCCGGATACCGCCGCTCATGACAGATGATCGCCGTAGCCGGCACCCCCGCCACGTGGAAGTAGGCCAGCGCGTTTCCCGACGAAAAGCGACGGGTGTCCCAGGCCGTGAGGTGAATCTTCGCGTACTCGGCCGCCAAACGCCCTTGGCGATTGAACAGGAGCAGTTCATTGAACCAGTGACCCTCCCGATAGCGTGGCGAACCCACCAGGACATGGCACTTGGCCTGCCGGGCGGCCTCGGCTACTGCCGTGCATGCCGCGGCGACAGCGTCGGGGCGCAGGCCCGTGAACCGCCGCCAATACCCGGTGATGGCGCACTCGGGAAAGAGGATCGCCTCGGCGCCCCTGCGTGCGGTCGACTGGATCAAGCGGCAGATACGTTCCGTGTTCTCGGCTACGGTGGCCCGCGAGTTCATCTGGACCGCTGCGACGCGCAAGTGAGTCGGTTTCATGGTGGCGGGCAGCTTACCCCGCCCCCTGGGCGCCCACGAGGTAAACCGATCTGGCCCATCTCACCCCGATCTGGGCTCCTGGGGGTGGGGATGGGGATGGGGGAGACTTGCCCTGGACCGTCAGACAGGCAGTCGTCGGGAACCGGTACGTGTATTGAAGCCGGTTTATAGAAGTTGACGCGATCGCAGGCACTGAGGCGGGGAGGTCCTGGAATAGTCGACAGATGTGCTACCAAGACCAGTAAGCGTATTTGGACGGGTGAATAGAAGTTGACACGCCGGCGATCCCAGGTCCTGGGGTGAGGCTTGGACAGGTTTAATTGATCGGGTTGATAGAACTTGACACGGCCGCGCAGCAGTCTCGTCCAGCCCGAGGGTTCGACTGAAGGATAAATGCCAAATAGTCAAAAGGTTAGACCCTAAGCGCTGAGCTCGTTTCAGGCGGTTGGAAGTCAGTGGAGCAGGGTGGGTTAGCAGGGCGGGGGGACCGGGGAGGCGGGAGGGCGGGAGGGGGATGGTCTTGATGGGGCGTGTGGACCAGGGAAGGGGAGGAGGCGTCCAGTCCGGCCTTCACAGCTTGCGCGCAACTTGTGGCGCAGCTTGTGACTTGAACGGTTGGAGGGGGTATGGAAGCCTCGGGCGCGTGAAGACCCGCTTGTGTCTGCGAGGCGCCGCTGCAATCCCCGCTGTTGCAGTGCCAGGGACGGTCCCGGTTGTCTTGTTAGCCGTAGCCTCGGCCTTGGCCTCGGTCGCGCTCGAACCTGCTGCGTCAACCGCCCCTGCATCAGCCGCCCGGACGGATCTCAGGAGGCAAGCCGAGGCGTTCAGGGTTCAGTTGGCGGAGAAGGTCTTGCCGTACTGGTACGACACCGCCATCGACTGGGAGCGAGGCGGTTATGTGCTTGCGGATGCAGGTGGGCGGCCAGGACGACCGGCGACGGAGAAGCAGATCGTCACACAGGCGCGGATGGTCTGGGGCTTCGCACACGCCCACCTAAAGGGGTACCGAGACGGTCGCAGAGATTACCTCAAGGCTGCCGCGCACGGCTATCGGTTCCTCCAGGATAAGTTCCTGGACCCGGAGCACGGCGGGTACTACTGGAAGACGGACTTGACGGGGCAGCCGGTCAACGACCGGAAGTACCTCTACGGTGAAGCGTTCGTGATCTACGCGGCAGTCGAATACCATCGGGCCAGCCGCGACGCGGAGGCGTTGCGGCAGGCGCTGGGGCTGTTCGAGACGATTCAGGCGCGGTGCCATGATGGAGCGCAGGGCGGTTGGGGAGAGCATTACACGCGGGATTGGCGCCTGCTGACGGATCAAGACGACCGGATCGAGGTCGAGTTGGCGGGGATGAAGAGCGCCAACGCGCATCTCCACTGGATGGAGGCGCTGGCGGAGTTGTACGAGGCGACGGGCGATCGGCGGGTCAAGGATGCCCTGGAGGAGGCCTTGCGGCTCAACGCGGTTTACTTCTATCCGCGCGCGGGAGGTCAAGCCGCTTTTCATCGGCATCCGGATTGGCGGCGGGCGACAGGCCCGCGGAGCGATGGGTTGTCTTACGGCCACAATGTCGAGTTCGCCTGGCTGATGATCCGTGCCGAGAAGGTGCTGGGGCGGCGCCCTTCCTGGGACCATTTTGACTCGCTACTGGCCCATGCGCTCGAGTGCGGGTACGACCACGAGCGTGGGGGGTTGTACAACCGCGGTTTCGGCAATGAGCCCGCTACGGACACGGACAAGATCTGGTGGGTGCAATCGGAGTTGCTGGCGGCCCTCACGGACGGGTTGGGGCGCGGCCCCCGGGCGGACTACGAGCGGGCGTTGCTGGCACTGCTGCGTTTTCTCGACGGGCACCAAATCGATCCCCAGGACGGGATTTGGCGGGAGAGCGTGACGGCGGCAGGCCAGCCGAAGAGCACGGCCAAGGCGCACAATTGGAAGGCGAATTACCACGACGTACGCGCGTTGGTGAAGTTCATCGAGGGTTTCGGCCAACCGACCGCTGTGCCCCGCTAACGACGGACTTCACGTCGGGACCAGGGAAGCGGTTTGCGAGCGCGCGGCCGCTGGAGGTGTTGACCCGCATCAAGGCGGCCAACCTGGCCCGCCACTACGCTCCTGTCTCATGAACGCGAACGAGACTGGAACGGTGACTGAGCAACTGATCGATGTCCGCTCCTTACCCGCACGGGAACGGCATCCGACGGTTCTTGGGACATGGGGAGGGTTACCCGCGGGGGGTGCGATGCTCCTGGTGAACGACCACGATCCGGTTCCGCTGTACTACCAGTTCGTGTGCGAACACGCGGGTCGGTTTCACTGGGAGTACCTCGAACAAGGCCCGGAGGTCTGGCGGGTGCGGATCGCGAAGGGCGACTTTCCCGATCCCGGCTTTGTGCCGTCGCAGGCGAGGGTGGCGCCGCGGGAGGCTGCGCGGGCGTCGGTACCGCCGGTGACTTTGGACGTGCGTCCCTATTTTGCGCGCGGCGACACTCCCTGTACGGCGATCGACGAGGCGGCGGCGGCGGTGGTTCCCGGTCAGGCGTTGATCCTCTTGGTGCCCTTCGAGCCGATGCCCCTGTACGCCAAGTTTGACCAGCAAGGATTCAGCCATCGGTCGGAGCGACTCCCGGACGGGACCTGGCGCATCGAGTTTCTGCGCGGGGCCGTGGGGCCGGCGGGTGCGGCGCGGCCGGTCCCGTGCGCCTGCGGCGGCTAGCTCGGCTGCAAACGGCAGGGCCGCGGCGGCGGACATTTTCTCCGTTTCGCCGGTGGGGCTTTGGAGTATGTTCGCGGTGTGCAAACGTTCGGCGAGCAGCTCGAGAGTTTGGCGGGGCTCAACCAGGTGGTCGTGCCGGACCTCTGGCAGCAGCAGGCCGTGAGCGCGCTGCGTGGGGGTCGGGACGTTGTGGTGCAGGCTCCGACCGGTGCGGGTAAGACGTTGGTGTTCGAGCTGTGGTCGAACCAGGGCCGGAATCGGGGCCAGGCCATCTACACGGTGCCGACGCGGGCGTTGGCGAACGACAAGTTGGCCGAGTGGCGCGCACGCGGGTGGGATGTGGGGATTGCGACGGGGGACGTGGCGGAGAACCTGCGGGCGCCGGTGTTGGTGGCGACCCTCGAGACTCAGAAGCACCGGTTGATTCAGGGCGACGGGCCGGCGCTGCTGGTGGTGGACGAGTACCAGATGATCGCCGACCCGGACCGGGGTTTGAACTACGAGTTGGCGATTGCGCTGGCGCCTGAGCACACGCAGTTGCTGTTGCTCAGCGGGAGCGTGGACAACCCGCAGGATGTGGTGAAGTGGCTGCGGCGACTCGGGCGCGAGGCGACGTTGGTGCGGCACACGGAGCGGCCGGTGCCTCTCGAGGAGGTGTACGCGAACACGCTCAACTACCATGTCCCGAGCGAGATTCGCGGGTACTGGCCGCGGGTGGTGGCGAAGGCGCTGGCGGAGAATCTGGGGCCGCTGCTGATCTTTGCGCCGCGCCGGCAGGGAGCGGAGGCACTGGCGCTCGAGTTGGCTCGGCAACTGCCCACGCCGGACCCGCTGGCGCTGAACGCGGCTCAGAAACAACTGGTGGGGGAGCATTTAGCGCGGATGCTGAAGGCCCGCGTGTCGTATCATCACAGTGGGCTGAGCTATGCGGCGCGAGCCGGGGTGATCGAGCCCTTGGCGAAGGCGGGGCAGTTGCGGGCGGTGGTAGCGACGATGGGTTTGGCCGCCGGCATCAACTTCTCGTTGCGGAGCGTGGCGCTGGCGGGGGATTCGTACCGGCGCGACTTGGTCGAGCAGCCGCTGCGTCCGGACGAGATCCTGCAGATGTTCGGTCGGGCGGGGCGGCGCGGCATCGATGAGGTTGGGTATGTGTTGGTGTGCGCGAACGAGATCCGGCTGCGCGAGGCGCATGCGTGTCACCTCGCCCGCAACGGCATGGTGGACTGGGCCGCCTTGTTGAGCCTGATGCGGGCGGCGGCGCGCCAGGGACGCGAACCGTTCGCGGAGGCGGTGCGCGTGCAGGAACGCCTGTTTACGGTCAAGCCGATCCACCTGGGTGTCGAGCACTCGCTCGAGCGGCCTGACACACCGTGCGGTTTGAAGACCGACGCCGAGCGCGCGCGGCACGTGCGCAAGCGGCTGCGGGAGCTGCGCAACAGCCGGGGCGAATGGCAACCTTGGCCGGCGCATCAGGAGGTGGCGTTGCGGCACATTTGGGTGCCGCGCCGAGTTCCTGGGGCGGAGGTGCCGCCCCGGGCGCCGGGGCCGGCTGGCCAGGTCGAGGCGCCTACCGCGACGCTGTCGGCCGAAGGCGCGGATGCGGTGGTATGCTCGAAGGATGGGGACGGCGAGTTGCGAGCGGCGCTGACGGAGCCGGCCGCGCTTGAGCGGGCGGGGACGGGCGCCTTGGTGGTGTTGTGCGAGGAAGAGGGCCTCCGGTATTACGGCCGGGCGGTGACGGTCGCGGAGCGTTTGACGGGGGAACGGGTGCTGTTGGCCAAGTGGGTTCGCCGGCTGACGCAATGGAACGGCCGCCAAGTGCCGCAGACGGTGTGGGAGCGGGAACTGGCTCCGCGAGTCGAGCGCCGGCTAGCGGAGCAACGCACGCCGGTCGTTCGCTTCGAGTCGAGCGCGGAGAAGATCACGGCGTTGGTGAGCTTGGCGGACTGGCGGCTGCGGGTGCCGGTGGACGCTCACGGGGTGGCGCTGTGGCGGCCGGGCGAGCGCGAGGTGTTGGCGGCGGATTGCGCGCGCTGCGACCTGGTGAGCCTCTGCCGGCAACTCCCGACGGCGACCGGCACGGCGATGTTGTGGCGGCGACTGCGGTTGGTGGACGGGGCGGGGGCACCGACGCTCCGGGGGCAGGTGGTGAGTTGCTTCTCGCAAGGGGACGGTTTGGCGATTGCCGCCGCGCTCGAGGACGAGAGTTATCCGCTCGAGGAACTGGCGTACGATTTGGCGGACTTGGATGCGGGCTTTCGGTTTTGCGGGGAGGAGAACCGTTGGGCAGGGCGATTGGCGCTGGCGTGTCATCAGGCTTATGGGCTGCAGTCCATTCCCGGCTACCTCGAGAATGGGGTGCCGCCCAAGTACGGTGCCGGCGCGGAACAAGTGGTAGCGAGCGTGCATCGAGATCCGCAGTCGAGGCACACGTGGGCGAGTCCGTGGCTGGGAACGGGCGACATTGACCGGATGATCATCGAGTGGCGCAGTCTGCTGCGGCAGGTGGCGCATGCGCCCGAACTCGAGTGGCCCCGCTGGGAGGCGCTGCGCCGGCACGCGCGCGAGTTGTTGGATGAGACCGAGTCGCCGACGCTCACGGAGTTGCCGCCGCTGGAGTATCACCAGACGCGGCGCCTGGAGCATCGGTTGAATCTGCGGCGACATTAGGGAGAGGCGGGATGATGCATACGAACCGACGTCAATGGTTGGTGCGCTTCGGGGGCACGGCGGTGACGGCTGGGCTCATGGGCTGTGCGACTAGGTTGGCGCCAAGGAGTGGCCGCGCGGGGCTTGGCTGGCGGCGGCGCCCCGAGGCGGTGCGGCGCGAGAACGATCGGCTGGGCACACGGGATTGGCTGCTCGAGAAGACGGGGGTGGACCCGGCGAGCAAGTTCCGCTGTCCGTGGATCGAGGGGTACTGCTCGCGGACGAGTGTCCGGCCGGGTGAGACCATCAGCTTCCACGTGAGCACGAACCCGGCCTCGCCGTTCACGCTGGACCTGTTTCGCACCGGTTACTATGGGGGGATGGGCGGGCGTTGGCTGAAGCGGTTGGGGCCGTTCCAGGGCCAGGTCCAGCCGGAGCCGCCGATCGGGCCGAACCGGGTGCGCGAGTGCCGCTGGCCGGCGTGCGCGACGCTGCGGATTGCGGCGGACTGGTTGAGCGGGGTGTACGTGGGAAAGTTGACCGCGGCGCGCGAGGGTTGGCAGAGCTATGTGATCTTCATCGTGCGCGACGATCGCGCGGCCGACTTCATGTTCCAGTGCTCGGACACGACTTGGCAGGCGTACAATCGTTGGCCGAGCCAATTCTCGCTCTACGATGACGGTCGTGAGCAGTGGTATTGGGGGCCGGGTGTGGATGTGAGCTTTGACCGGCCGTATGGCAAGTATTGTCAGATCTTGGATGCGCCGCTCTCGACCGGTTCGGGCGAGTGGTTTCTCTGGGAGTACCCGTTGGCGTACTGGCTGGAGTCGCGCGGGTACGACGTGACTTATGTGTCGAACCTGGACACGCATGCGGATGCGGCGGGTCTCCTCCGGGCCAAGGGTTTTCTGTCGGTGGGCCACGACGAGTACTACTCGATCGAGATGTTCGAGCATCTGCGGGCGGCGATCGCGGCGGGGCTGAATGTGGCTTTCCTGTCCGGGAACACGTGCTGCGGGCGGATCGATCCGCGGCCCAGCTCAGGGGGCATCCCTCACCGGATCTACTCGCGGGTGGACTTCTACGGGCCGCGGGAGGAGGAAACGGTGCGGCGGTTTCCCTCGATGGCCAGGTTACCGCATGCCAGTCCCAACTCGAATCTCCTGGTGGGCGCCGGGAACGTGTCGCCGATCACGGGGGGCGGCCCGTGGGTGTGTGCGCAGCCCGAGCATTGGCTCTTCGCAGGCACGGGGATGCAGGCGGGGGAGGGGATTCCGGGTTTGGTGGGTTGGGAATGGCACGGGAATCCGGCGGCGATTCCTGGGCTCGAGGTGGTATCTTGCGGCGAGACCTTTAACGGGCGCGACCGTGGGTTCTACACCGCCACGGTTTACCCGGGGCCGAAGGGCAACTTGGTGTTCAACGCCTCGACCTGTTGGTGGGCGGACGGGTTGGCAGCGCCCCCGGGGTATGTGCGCCCGAAAGTGTACACGGAACCGCAGGGGCCGGACGCGCGGGTTCAGCGGATCACGGCCAACCTGCTCGAGCGCATGCGCTAGAAAGAAAAGGGCCGCCCGGAGACTTGCCAACCGGGCGGCCCGAGACCACGACGAAGGGTTACTTGAGCAAGGCGTTGACCTTGTCGCGCGCGACCTTGAGGAGGAAGCGGCTGTAGTTGCCGTTGTGCACGCCGTAGCTGCCATCTTGGTAGACCATGTAGACGTTGAAGCGTGCCTGTTTGATCTCATCCGGGATGAGCGCCTGGTGGGCGGTGGTGGGAGGGGTTAGGCCTTCGGGGGCACCGTCGGAGACGTGGCCGCGGGTGGTGTATTCCCAGGCGAGCACGCCGTACCTACGGAGGGTCTCGTGAGATTTGGTGAGGGCCCATTGGTCGAGCAAGGCTTTCACTTCCTTGATCTGCTTCTTGGTGTTTTCCTGGACGGCCTCGGTGATGACAAACGCGCCCACATCATCGTGGCAGGGCATGCAGGAGTCCATGCGAGCCTTGAATTCGTGGCCGGTGTAGTTGGGCGTCGCCTCGCTGAGGTTCTCGGCCTCATGCCCGTGGGTATGGCACTGGGCGCATTGCTTCTCGAGATCCATGTGGAAGGATTGCGGCGGCTTGGCGACGTCACCCGTGACGCCGATGATGCCGTTGAGCATGTTGTACTGCGGCGAGTAGTGGGGGTAGCGGCTGGTCTGGGTCCAGACGGCGCCGCGGGCGTTATGGCATTGACCGCAGATGCTGACGTTGGGCTTGTACTGCTGGGCAAAGGCGGTCGAGGTCGAGTAGCTGTAGTCCTCGGTCGACGCGGCCGGGAACCGGAGCTGTGCGGGGTGCCCTGTCACCTTGTGCGGGTCGTGGCAGACGGCGCAGGTGATGCCGGTCTCGGCAGCCTCTTCGCCGGTGGGGTATTTGACTTCTTCGTTATACTCGACTGCTTGGAGGAAGGCATTGCGGACGGCGCCGGAGTGGCAAGCGCCACAGGAGTTCATGCGGCCGAGGCTGGTGGCCGGGTTCGAGCTCAAGAGGCCGCTGGCGACACTCTCTGTCACGTGGGCGTGGAGGGAGCTTTCCCACTCGTCGAAGGTGGGGTGGTGAGCGTCGGTATGGCAGCCGCCGCAGACATTGGCGGAGAGGGAGACGATCGGCTGATTGGCGACACGGGTTACTCGGGCGACGTGCGGTCCGCCTGGGCCGTGGCAGTTTTCGCATTGGACACCCGCCAGGTGCGGGGTGGCCGCCTCGCTCTTGAAGCCGGTCTCGACCATCGAGCCAACGGTATGGCATTGGAGGCAGCGCGCGTTGTTGTGTTGGTTAATGCGCTTGAGAGTCTCGAGAGCGCGCGCATGTGCGGTTTCGAGCCAGGTGTGGGCCACGTCGTCGTGGCAGAGATCACAGCGGGTCTGGAGGGTCTCGGTGCGCACGGCTCCGGCGTACAACGGGGTAGGGGCCTTCACGCGCAGGAACCCGGTGGCTCCGGCTCCTGGGACGGTCAGGGAGTTGCCGGTGACGGGGTCGCCGAGGGGCTGCCACTCGCCTGGGAGGCTGGTGGCTTGCTCGACTTGGAACGGCCCGCCGATGCCGATCCAGTTGATGGTCACGTTGTCGCCCTTGGTGATGGAGGTGATGGTCGGGTGAGGCAGCACGCCGCCGGCCTCGTGTCGGAGCACCTTATAGCCAGGCGGCCCGGCCTGCGCGGTCGCGGCGAAGGCCGCGGCCACCACCATTACCCGCCCGACGAGGCCGTAAGCTCGCCGGGGGCGCAGAGGAGAATGGAACCTGAGACAGTTCATGGTAGTGTCGGTTGTTGGTTTATTGGGAGCTACACTGCGAGCGGCAAGCGCACCGCACCGGTCGGCATCACCGGCGTGGCAACGGACTGGTTGCGAGTTAGCGCTTATCACGGCCTCATTAGTTTCCTTGGCGGCTACAGTGTCCACAGTATTTGTATATCCAATTTTGTCATTTTCTTGTCATTTTTTGCGAGGCTCGCTGAGCACACCCTGGTCGAGCGAGGAAATCCCTGTCGTGATCAGGCGGCGAACGCGAGGTGGCGTCAGTGAGCGTGGACGGTTTTTGGTGTTCGGTCGGCAAGCGAAGGCCGAGGCAACACCGGGCCTGCCCCAGTCGAGTGGGGCTGCGGGCTCGAGCGCGTAGTTGGGGGTTAGAGGTCGCGCACGCGAAGGGCCTCGAGGCGGTCGGCCTGGACAAGCACACCGAGGCCGGGGCCTTGGGGAACGGCGATTTGGCCGGCTTGGACCTCGAACGGGGATTCGAGGATGGAGCCGCGGAGAAACTGGGGACCGTTGAGGGCTGCGGGATAAGCGAGGTCGTAGGCGCCGTAGAGGACGAGCGAGGCGGCGAGGGCCAGGTCGGGGTCGCTGAGGCCGCTGCCGAGGAACAGGAGACCGGCGTTGTGCACGAGTTCGATTTGACGGCGCGCCTCTGTGAGGCCGCCGCACCGAGCGGGTTTCATGGCTACGCCATCGAGCAAGCCGAGTTGGATGAATTCTTCGAGTTCGACGCAGGAGACGATGCCTTCGTCCATGAGGATGGGGAGTGCGCCTTGTTGTTTGAGGCGGCGGTAACCGCGGAGGCGGTTTGGGGGCAGGGGTTGTTCGAGCACGGCCACGCCCGCCTCAGCGAGTTTGGGCGCCGCGGCCAGGGCGGTGGCTTCGTCGTAGCCGCCGTTAGCGTCGGCCCAGAGGAACCCGTCGGGCACCAGTTGTTTGACGAGTCGGCACAGTTCGAGGTCAAACGCGAGGTCGGGCGCGACTTTGACGTTGAAGTGGGCGTAACCGCGGGCTTGCCCTTGGGCGACGAGGCCGGGGACTTCGTCCAGCGAGCGGGGGTTGAGGGTCCAACTCAGGGTGAGCAAGTCTCGGCCGGTACGGCCCCATCGTTGGGCGGCGGACTGGCCGAGGATTCGGCCGGTGAGATCGAACAGGGCGAGGTCCAGGCCGGCCTTGCACATGGGTTGACCGGTCGAGAACGACGGGGCGACGACTCGGTCGAGCACGGCCTGGATAGCGGGGGTGTCGAAGGGGTCGAGGCCGATGAGCTCGGGCGCCAGGTAGCGGGTGAGGGTCCAGTAGGCGGATTCGAGGGTTTCGTAGCTCCAGGTGGGGACGGGAACACTCTGGCCCCAGCCGACGCAGCCTTCCGCCGTGGTAATCTGGACCAGGACAGCCGCGCGGCCTGGGGGGCGTCCTGGGGGACCCTGGAAGAACTTGAAGTGGCCCTCGGTCGGGTAGATGAGGGGGACGGCTTCGATGCGGGCGATGGTATGCTTCATCGGTTAGCCGGCCTGCACGGTGCGGGTGGCGGGATGGTAGACTTGGCGACGGCCGGTTTCGAGGGCGGCGGCGGCCATGATGGTGGCGACGGCGTGTTGGTGGCCGCACTGGATGTCGGCCGAGGGGCGTTCGCGGGAGCGCAGGCACGTGAGCCAGTTCTCCATGTGAGATGGGCACGGCTCTGGCACGACGGGTGCCGCTTCGAGTTTCGTGTTGGCGCCGCCCTCGGGCGATAGGGTCCAGCGTTCGGCGTCGAGGGTACCGAGGGTGCCATGCACGGTGAAGTGGACGCCGGCGGAGTTACCCAGGCCCATGGCCCAACTGAACAGGAAACCCTCGGGATAATCGAGCAGGGCGTGGAAGGTGTCCGTGTGTTCGCGGCCGTCTTTCCAGACGTAGAGGCCGCCGTGCGCCACGGCGCTGGCGGGATAGGGCGCGCCGGTCAGTTGCGAGACGGCATCGGTGTAGTGGCTCATCCAGAGGCCGGACAAGCCGTTGGTGCACTCTTTAGAGTGGTGCCAGCGGCGGAGCAACCGGGCGTCGAAGGGGCGTGTAGGCAGGTGCATGAGGAAGGCGGGCCAGTCGACGTCGGCCGCCAGGCAATCCTGATAGGCGCGGGCCCAGCGCGGCTGGTTGAAGTTCATGGCGACCGAGACCCGGCTGAGGGTGCCGAGCACACCGGCGGCGAGGGCCTTGGCGGCGCCGCGTTGGCGCGGGTCGCTCCGTCGTTGGGTTCCGGCTTGCACCACGCGGGCTTGGGCTCGGGCCAGCTCCAAGGCGCGGTTGGCCAAGGCGAGGTCGAGGCTCATGGGTTTCTCGACGTAGACGTCTTTGCCCGCTTCGAGTGCGGCGACGAGGATGGGTCCGTGGCCGAAGTCGGGCGTAGCGATGGTCACGGCATCCAGCTCCGCCAGTTCGAGGAGTTCTTGGTAGCGGCTGAACGCTCGGGGTGCAGCGCCTTGGTGGGCTTGGACCTTGGCGGCGGCGGCTTCACGATTCTTGCGCCACACGTCGCAGAGGGCGACGACCTGGACGTTGTGGGGCTTGGCCAGGGCCAGGATTTCGCCGAGCAGGGCGGACCCGCGGTCGCCGGTGCCGATCAGGCCGAGGCGGAGCGTGGAGCTGGGGCTGGCGGGGGCGCCGCGCAACCCGGGGCCGAGGCCGAAGGCGGCCACGGTGGCGGTGCTGGTCTTGCGGAGGAAGTCACGTCGGTTCATGGGGCTTTGGTATCCTCCCAACCCCAGCCGGTGGCAATGGAAAAGCGCGCCGGTGACTTGCGGCGGATGGGGGAAGGAGCCGCGGGATCGGCGACGGTGTGGAAAGGGGCGTTGGGGCAGCCGCTAATTGCGCTGGTCGCTCTCCACCTCGCCGTCGCGCAGGCGGATGACCCGTTTGGCGTGCTCGGCGACTTTGGCGTCGTGGGTGACCAGGATGATGGTTTTGCCTTGGCTGCGGAGATCGTCCAAGATGCGCATGATTTCGTGGCCGGAGCTCGAGTCGAGGTTGCCGGTCGGTTCGTCGGCGAGGAGAAAGAGCGGGTTATTGACGAGGGCGCGGGCGATGGCGACGCGTTGTTGCTGGCCGCCGGAGAGCTCGAAGGGTTTGTGGTCCAGGCGCGTGTCGAGTCCGACCAGTTGCGCGTACTGGACGGCGCGGCGGCGGCTTTCGTCTTCCGGAGTGCCTTGGTAGAAGAGGGGGACCTGGATATTTTCGACGACGGTCAGTTGCTGGATGAGGTTATAGGATTGGAAGACGAAACCGACGCGGGAGCCGCGGATGGTGGAGAGGGCGTCGTCGTCGAGGGTCGAGGTGTCTTGGTCGCCGAGCCAGTAGCGGCCGCTGGTGGGTCGGTCCAGGCAACCGAGCAGGTTGAGGAGTGTGGACTTGCCGCAGCCGGAGGGGCCCATGATGCTGACATACTCGCCGGGATGGATGGTGAGCGAGACGCCGCGCAGGGCCTCGACGGTAACGACGCCCATCTGATAGGTCTTGCGGACTTGGTCGAGACGAACGGTGGCTTGGGCCGGACTGATGGGGGTCATAGTTGGGTGCAGGCTTAGGCGGAGACCGCCGCGGGTTCGCGGCGAGCGGCAGCGGGCCCGTCGGTCAGCGCTGCCGCGGCAGCGTCCGCGCGGGCGGTTGCGGCCTCGGGCGCGAGCGACTTGTGGGACTGCGGATGCATGTCTGAGGATATAGACCGGCGGAAGCTGGAGCCGTTACAGGGCAAGTGGGCCTTGGCGAGGAGCGGGCTGCGGTGCTGCGGCGTTGTGCGGTGTTGTGCCATTGCGTTTGGCGCGAGCTTGGAGGACACTGGACGCCCGATGAACAAACGGTTCTACATCACGACCGCGATCGACTATGTGAACGGCCAGCCGCATCTCGGGCATGCCTACGAGAAGGTGGTGGCCGACGTCATAGCGCGGGTTCATCGGGGTTTGGGGGAGGAGGTCTTTTTTCTGACGGGGCTGGACGAGCACGGGCAGAAGGTGCAGCAGGCGGCGCATGCGGAAGGGAAGAGTGCGCAGGTATACTGCGACGAATTGGCGCTGCAGTGGCGTGAGTTTGTGCGCCAGTTGGGGATCTCGAACGACGATTTCGTGCGCACGACGGAACCGCGGCACAAGGCGGTGGTGCAGGCGATGCTGACGAAGCTGCACGCGCAGGGGGATCTCTACAAGGGCGAGTACCGGGGTTGGTATTCGCCGCGGCAAGAGGCCTTCCTGACCGATCGCGACCGGTTACCGGACGGGAGTTGGGATCCGATTTTGGGCGAGGTGTTCGAGTTGGTGGAAGAGAACTGGTATTTCCGGATGAGCCGCTACCAGGGGTGGTTGATCGAGCATTTCGAGGCCAACCCGGCCTTTGTCGTGCCGGAATACCGCCGCAACGAGGTCCTCGGGTTCTTGAAGTCAGAGAAGCTTAAAGACCTCTCGATCACTCGACCGCTGGCGCGGCTGAATTGGGGCATCCCGCTGCCGTTCGATCCGGAGTATGTGACGTACGTCTGGTTTGACGCGCTTTCCAACTACTACAGCGTGCCCGCGGCACTGGGGGATCCGGGGGCGGTCGAGCCTCTGGCGGGGTATTACAGAGGCGGCGCGTGGCCGGAGTCGACGCCGGGGATTTGGCCGGCCGACGTCCATCTGCTGGGCAAGGACATTGTCAAGTTCCATGCCGTCTACTGGCCGATCATGCTGCAGGCGACCGGCATTCCGCTGCCACGGCAGGTGTTGGCGCACGGTTGGTGGCAGAAGGACGGGCAGAAGATGAGCAAGAGCACGGGCAACGTGGTGGATCCGTTGGCAGTGGCTAGGGAGTGGGGATTAGACGCGTTCCGGTTCTACGTGGTGCGCGAGTTGGACATTGGCGCCGACGGGAACTGGACGGATGCGGGCTTTCAAGCGCGGTACCAGGCTGAGTTGGCGAACGGGCTCGGGAACCTGGTGAACCGGTCGCTTTCGATGCTGCAGCGGTATCGGGGCGGTCGGGTGCCGGCGCCTTCGGCCGAGCTGAGCATCGAGGTTGGGCAGGCGACGGTTCGCTGCTTGGACCATTTGCGGGCGCATCGGTTGCAGGCGGCGCTGTTGGAGATCTGGGCGATCGTCAGCCGGGCCAACCAATACGTGGATCAAACCGCGCCGTTCCGCTTGGCCAAAGAACCCGCCCACGCGCAGCGCCTGGATCAAGTGCTCTATAACTTGGCCGAGTGCTGCCGTATTTTAGGCGTTTTATTGAGTCCCTTCCTCCCGGAGACCGCCGGCAAAATCCAACGCCAACTCGGCCTCGAGCCCGCTCCCGTGCGGCTGATGGACTCGACTTGGGGCGGCCTGGCCGAGGGTCACCGGATCGGCGAGCCCACCCCGCTGTTTCCGCGGCGCGAGCCCGGCCGGACAGGCTAGGACTGGCCGGAGCGACTTTCGGGGCGGCGCGGCAGCTTGAAAGGCTCGAAGGGTTTGCGCGGGTCTGGCGCGCTCGGGGAGCGGGCCGCTTGGGGCGAGGTGGACGGCGGGGGAGGACTGCTGGGCGGGTTGGGCTCGGCGGGGTGCTCGATGATGCTGCGGGCTTGCTGGACGATGGCTTGGCCGAGTTCGCCCCCGTGCAGGTGCAAGTTATTGAGGAACTGAAGTGTGGCGGCGGCGGGCCCGCCGAATTCCCAACGGCAATCCTCGAACCGGCAATGCTCGACCTGCACCATCGAGTAGCCGCAATAGATCAGGCGGCAACGGCGGAAGGTACAGTCGCGGAAGAGGTGGAAGTCCATCAAGACCGGTTCCGCTTCGAAGGTGTAATTCTTGACGAGCATCGGGGCGAGGCTACTGGTCGGGGGTGCCCCCGGCAAGCGCCGCGGCGCCCAGCCAGCGGAACTGCAGCTCGTAGCTCAAGACCGCCAGGCAATAGAGCGCGGCCGTCTCGCTCCGGAGCACATGCGATCCCAGGGAAATGGGCTGAGCTCCGGCGGTTTGGATTGCGGCCAACTCGGCGGGAGTGAAGTCGCCTTCGGGTCCGACCCATACGGCGACCGAGCGCGGCGGGCCACCGTGGCGGGCCGCATAAGTCTCGAAGCGTAAACGAGGATGGCGCGCGTTCGGTTCGAGCGTGGCCAGCAGCGGCAGCTCGAACGGTTCGCGTCGCGCCAGGAAGGCCTCGAGGGGCAAGGGCGGTTCGAGGCGGGGCAGCCAGGGGCACCCGGATTGTTTCACGGCCTCGATGGCGATGGCTTGCCAGCGCGCCAATTTGCGTGCGCCGTCCTCCGGATCCCAGTGCGGCACGGCGCGCTCGGAGAGGATGGGGACCAGACGGGCCACGCCCAGTTCAGTCGCTTTCTGGATGATGAGCTCGAGGCTGCGGTGTTTGGGCACGGCCTGCAAGAGCGTCAGTCGAGCGGCGGGGCGAGGCGCTAGCGTGCGCTGCCGCACGCCGAGGAGGACCCTCCGTTGGGCGAGCGAGGCAACCTCGCAAAGGCACTGTTGGCCAGCGCCGTCGAGCACGACGACCTGTTCGCCGAGTTGGAGGCGCAGGACGTTGCGGGCGTGATGGGCCTGGGCCTGGTCCAACTCGACGCGCGCGTCCTGGCAGCCGGCTGGAGGCAGATAGAAACGGTGCATGCCCCGTAGTCCCGGGCCGGCGTACGGCTTAGCCTAGCTCGCGCACGCTCAACGGAAGAACTCCTTCGCCTTGTCGAGGAAGCTCTTGGTGCGCGGGTTCACGCTGGCGTCGCAGAGGGCGGCGAACTCCTCGAGTTTGGCGCGTTGGGCGGCGTTGAGGCGGCTGGGGACCTCGACCGCGACGCGCACGTGGAGGTCGCCCAGCCCGTAGCCCTGGACATTGCGGACGCCGCGGCCTTTGAGGCGAAAGACCGTGCCGGTTTGGGTGCCGGTGGGTATGCGGATATGGGCAGGTCCTTGGAGAGTGGGAACTTCGATCTCCGCCCCCAAGGTCGCCTGGACGAAGCTGATGGGCACTTCGCATAGGAGATCGTCGCCGTCGCGTTGGAAGATCTCGTGGGGCCGGAGATGGAGCACGACGTAGAGATCGCCCGCGGGGCCGCCGCGCAGACCCGACTCGCCGTTGCCGGAGGACCGCAACCGTGTGCCGGTGTCGACGCCGGCCGGGACGCGGATGGTGACTTTGCTGGTGCGCTCGCGGCGTCCGCTGCCTCGACAAACGCGACAGGGACGCTCGATGACGCGCCCGGCGCCTTCGCAGCGCGGGCAGGTTTGGCGCACGCGCATGAAACCGCCGAGGACCTGTTCGACCTGGCCGCGGCCGCCGCAGGTCGAGCAGTTGCGCATGCCGGAGCCGCTTTCGGCGCCGGTACCTTCGCAAGCATCGCAGGTGTCGGCCTTGGTGAGGGAGACTTCCTTCTCGCAGCCCAGGGCGGCTTCTTCGAGGGTGATTTCGAGATCGTAGCGTAGATCCGACCCACGCTGAGCGCCGGAGGGATCGCGCCGGGATTCGCCGCCGAAGAAGTCCTCGAAGATACTTCCGCCCCCACCGAACACTTCCCGGAAGATGTCGAAAGGATCGTGGAATCCGCCAAAACCGCCACTGCGGCCGGCGGCACTGGCGCGGGAGCGGGGGTCGAAAGCGGCGTGGCCGTACTGGTCGTAGGCGGCCCGTTTCTGGGGGTCGCTCAGGACTTCATAGGCCTCGCCGAGCTCCTTGAATTTCTCCTCGGCGGACTTGTCGCCCGGATTTTTATCCGGATGGAACTTAAGTGCCTGCTTGCGGTAGGCCTTCTTGATGTCCTCCTCGGCCGCCTTACGGTCGACACCGAGGACTTCGTAGTAATCGCGTTTGGCCATCCCCTGGATCCGGGTTTAGAGGTGAGGGCCCACCTAGCCGGCCGATTCGGCCGGTGGGGTGGCGGGCGGAGGCGCGGGCGGAGTGGCAACGACGACACTGGCAGGGCGGAGGAGGCGCTCACGGTAGCGGTAGCCGCGGCGCAGTTGCTGCAGGACGTGGCCGTCCGGGGTCTCGGATGAGGGGCGTTGGGAGACAGCCTCGTGGAAATTAGGGTCGAAGGGTTGGCCCAGGGCGTCGATTTCCTCGACGCCGGCTTCCGCCAAGGCGGAACGTAACTGGCTTTGGATCATGGCCACACCCTGTTGTAGCGACTCGAGATCTGTGGTGGGGGCGCCATTGGTGGCGGATAGAGCCAGGTCGAAACTGTCCAAGACCGGCAGGAGCCGGTTCAGCAAGGCTTCGTTGGCGAAGCGGCTGGCCTCTTGTTTTTCGCGGACAGCGCGTTTTCGATAGTTCTCGAGATCGGCCATGGCGCGCACGTATTTATCCCAGTGTTCGTCGGCCTTGGCGGCTTTGGCCTCGAGCGCTTGGAGTTGCTCGGCGCTGGGCGCCCCGGGGGGAGAGGTGGTTCCGGCGTCGCTCGTGGCGGTGGGGGTCGGGGGTGTGGCGCCTGGGGCCGTTGGGGCCGGCGGCGCCGTTTCGGTCGGGCTTGCAGTTGGACTTTCGTTGCTCATTGTCTCAAAACCAAGAAGGCCCAAGGATACACAAAGAGCCGCGCTCGGGCAACTGCGCAACTGGACCCTGCGCAACCGGACGGCTGGCGAACGAGCGAAGGGGATGGGGCGGCAGCCGGCTCGATGGGTCGCCGCAGGGTCAGGCCGAGCGGGCCTGGACCTTCGAGATCTCGGGTTTGACGACCTTCTCGTAGCAATCGGGGCAAATCCCGTGGCTGAAGCGCGCCTCGGACCGGTCCATGATGTACTGCTCGACCTGTTGCCAGTAGTTGCTGTCGTCGCGGATGCGTTTGCAGTAAAGGCAAATGGGGAGCAGGCCCTGGAGTTGCCGCACCTGGGCGAGAGCAGCGCCCAACTCGCGCACGCGTTCGGCCAGGCTGTTCTGCAGCTCGACGATGCGTTGGCCCACTTTGAGACGGGCGCGGAGTTCCTCGAAATCGAAGGGTTTGGTGATGTAGTCGTTGGCTCCAGACTCGAGTCCGGCGATGATGTCCTCGCGCGCGTGCCGCGCGGTCAAGAGCACGATGTGGCAGGCCTGGCTGGTGGGATGGTTGCGCACCAGTTGGCAGACCTCGGGCCCGCTGAGGGTGGGCATCATCCAATCCAGCACGGCTAGTTGGGGCGCGTCCGGTTGCTGCAGGACTTCCCAGGCTTGGGCGCCGTCTTGGGTCGAAACGACCTCGTAACCCCAGCGCACCAGCCAGACCTCGAGCAGGCGGCGTGAAACTCGATCGTCTTCGGCGATGAGGATTCTCACAACGGGGCTCGGGTTTAGGGGTCTGAACTGCCGGGTTGACGCCGGACCGCAGCCGGGGCGATCAGGGCCAGGGGCCGTGGCCGGTAGCGATGGTTTGGCGAGCCTTGGAGGGCAGGGGTCATGGGGGCGGACCAGGGGTGGGGAGGGTGACGGTCACGGTCGTGCCCAGGCCCACTTGGCTCGAGATGGCCAGGGTGCCGGCATGGAGTTCGGCCAAGCGTTTGGCGATGGCCAAGCCCAGCCCGCTGCCCTGTTGTTCATGGAACTTACGTTCGAATTGGACGTAGGCGCCTACGGCGGCGACGTGCTCGGGCTTCATGCCGCGGCCGGCGTCGCGGACGGCGATCAGGGTCTGGGCGCCGTGGGTGTGGGCGGAGACCTGGACGGAGCTGCCTGGGAGGGAGAACTTGAAGGCGTTGCCGACCAACTCAGCGATAACGCGGCTGAGGTGGTCAGGGGCCATGGCGGCTGCGAGCGGGGCCAGGTCCAGGTGTAGATCGAGCTCGCGGCTGGCCGCCTGGGCGCACTGCTTGGCTCGAGCGGTGATGGGCGGCCGGATGTCGGCGGTGCGACCAGCACGGATGAGGCTGAGCTTGGCGGGGTCGTGGGCGGCGAGTTCGATCTGGGCGAAGAGGAGCATGTTCTCCGTCAACCGATGGAGGCGCTGAGCGGACTCGATGATGGCCTGGGCCATGCTGATGACTTCCTGCGGTTGGAGGGCGGGGTAATCGCTGACGATCATCTCGGCGAAGCCGAGGATCCCGTTGAGCGGCGTGCGCAGCTCGTGGGGCAAGACGCAACTGATGGCCGTGGTCAGGTCCGCCATTCTCTGGTCGGCCTGCTCCCGCACGGCCCACTGCTGTTTGAGCTTGGCGCGCACGGTGGCGCGCAACTGGGGGATCGAGAAGGGCTTGGGCAGGTAGCCGTCCGCCCCCAACTCGGCGCCGTGGCGGGCGTCGTCGGCGTCCGGATAGCCCGTCATCAGGATGAACGGGATGGCGGTGGTCTCCTTATCTCGGCGCAGGGCCTCGAGCGTGGCGAAACCGTCCAGGACGTCCATGCGGACGTCGCACAGGATCAGGTCGGGCCGTTGGGCGCGGGCCATTTCGGTGCCCACCAACCCGTTCTCGGCGGTGAGGACGTCATAACCGTCGTCGCCCAAGGCGCGGTAGATGACCTGGCGGATCGACGGGTCGTCTTCGATGACGAGTATTTTCTCCATCAGCCCTCGGGTCGCCGCGCCCTAATGACCGGCGCCTAAACCACAAGCTGCGCGCGAAGCGCCGCTTGCCTTTGCCACCGATTTCATGCGTGTGCTGCCCTCTTATCGACGAGCCGAGCGGCTTTTTGAAGCTTTTTCTTGCCGAAGCCCGTTAGGCTTGGCCGCCAAAGCTGCGCGCAGTTGGGGCCAGGGCAGGGTGTTGACAACATCTGCGCGCGTGAGCCAACCCTTGCGCGCCACCCCGGCCCCGAGTCGGAGGAAGCCGGCGTGTTCGTTGCGGTGGGCGTCGCAATTGATGGCGCACCGGACGCCGCGGATTTTGGCATAGGGCCAGAAGCGCCAGTCCAGGTCGAACCGGTAGGGATTGCAGTTCAACTCGACCCACGTGCCGGTTTCGGCACAGGCATCCAGCACCGCCTGGACATTGACCCGGTACGGTTCCCGTTCAAGCAGCAGGCGACCGGTCAAGTGCCCGAGCATGTGGACATGGGGGTTTTGGGCGGCGCGGATCAGGCGCTGGGTGTTGTCGGCCTCGTCGCTCCCGGCCACGTGCAGGCTGGCCACCACCACCTCGAGTTGCGCCAGCAGGTCGTCGTTAAGGTCCAGCCGATCCTTCAGGATGTCGACCTCGACGCCGGTGAGGAGGCGGAACTCGGTCCCTTGGTCGGCGAGGCGGTCGTTGAGGGCGCGGATTTCGTCGATTTGGCGGCGCAGTCGTGGTGCGTCCAGGCCATTGGCTTGGAAGGAGGCTTTCGAGTGGTCGGTGATCGCCCAATACGCGCAGCCCAACGCGGCCATCTGGGTGGCGATGTCCTCGAGGGCATGGCGGCCGTCGCTCCAGTTCGAGTGATTGTGCAGCGAACCGCGCAATTCGGACCACTCGAGCAAACGGGGCAAGGGCGGGCGCTCGGCGGCGGCGAATTCGCCCTTATCCTCGCGCAGTTCCGGTGGGATCGGCGCCAAATCCAGCGCGGCGAAGATCTCTTCCTCAGTCTGACAAGGTACCAGCAAAGCGGGATCGCGGGTCTCCGTAGGCGACCGGAACAGGCCGTACTCGTTGAGGCGCAGGCTGCGTTCGAGGGCGCGTTGGCGCATGACGATGTTGTGTTCCTTGCTGCCCGTGAAATAGGCAAGGGCGAACGGGAACTCGCGGTCGCTGACCACCCGCAGGTCGGCTTGCAGGCCGCCGGCCAGGATCACGCTGGCTTTGGTCTCGCCTTGCGCACTGACACTCTGGACGCCCGGTTGGCGGGTGAAAAAGTCGATCACCGCGGCCGGTTGTTTCGATGAGACCACGAAATCGAGGTCCCCAATCACCTCCTTGAACCGGCGCACGCTCCCGGCGGAGCTGCAGCGGATTACGTCCGGATGGGCGCGCAGTCCCTCGAGGATGGGGTCGGCGGCGGCGAGGGCGTCACTGAGCAGGTGGCGAGCGGCGTACTGGCGACGGTGGGCAATGCCTTCGAGGATTTTGGCCTGGGTCTTGTCGCCGAAGCCGTCCAGCGTGGCCACCCGGCCGGCCAGACAGGCCGCCTCGAGTTCTTCGACCGTGGTGAGGCTGAGCCGGTCCCACAAGGCCTTGACCTTCTTGGGGCCCAACCCGGGGATTTGCAGCATGGCCACCAGGCCCGCCGGGATGGAGGCCTTGAGCTCCTCGTAGTAGGGCAGGCGCCCCGTGGTCGCGAGCGCGGTAATCTTTTCTTGGAGCGCTTCGCCGATACCCTTGAGAGCGCCAAGGCGGTCTTCTGCCAAGAGCCGTTCGAGGGGTTCGTCGAGCCCCTCGAGGGTCCGGGCCGCGTTTGCGTAGGCGCGCGTCTTGAACGGGTTCTCCCCCTTGAGTTCGAGCAGCGTCCCGATTTCCATCAGCACCGCGGCCACCTGGTCTTTATCCATGCCCGCGAGTATGGCCGGCGCCCCAGAAGGCTCCAAGCGCAATGTCGCTCGAGGTGGCGGCTGCGGCTGCGCAGCTCTGCTGAATCGGACCGGTTCGGTTCAGGCGGGGCGCAGCACGTCCCAGGCGAACCGCAGGATCATGACGGTCACCACGATCAGGAACAACGCCCGCACAAACCGGTTCCCGCGCAGGATGGCCAGGCGCGTGCCGGCAATGGCCCCGAGGATGTTGCACAAGCCCATGGGCAACGCGTACCGGTAGAGGATGTGATCGGTGGCGGCGAAGTAGGCCAGGGCGGACAAGTTGGTGGCGAAGTTGATGACCTTGGCGCTGGCGCTGGCCCGGAGGAAATCGAAACCGAACAGCCCGATGTAGGCAAAGATCAGGAAACTGCCCGTGCCCGGCCCGAAGAAACCGTCGTAGAACCCAATCACCGCACCGACCCCGAGGCCGAGCCACCGTTCGCTGCGGGCGTCGAGGTGAGGCGCGTGGAGGCTCCCCAGGTCTTTGCGGACGAAGGTGTAAACGGCGACCGCAACCATCAGTCCCAGGACCAGCGGCTCGAGCACCGCCGGCTGGATAAGCGTGACGGCGCGCGCGCCGGCGAAGGAGCAAACCAACGCTGCGCCCGCTGCGGGCCACAACGACGGCCAGGGGAGTCGGATCCGACGCGCATACTGCACCACCGCCATCCCCGTGCCGCAGATCGAGGACATCTTGTTACTGCCCAGGACCGTGGGGATGACCGCCGCGGCCGGGCTCGGCAGAAACAAAAACAACGCCGGCAACTGGATCAAGCCACCGCCGCCGACCACCGAATCGACTAACCCAGCCAGGAATGCGAAGCCGCAGAGCCACCCCATAGTTAGGCGCCGGAGGGCAGGGTGAATTCGTCGGCGTGGTAAGAGCTGCGCACCTTCGGGCCGCTGGCGACGTGAACGAAGCCCAGCGCGCGAGCCAGGTGGCCCCATTCGGCAAAACGCTCCGGAGGGACAAACTCCTGCACGGGCAAGTGGGTTGGGGTCGGTTGCAGGTACTGGCCGAGGGTCAGGAGGTCGCAACCGACGCGGCGCAGGTCTGCCAGCGCGAGGCGCACTTCTTCCGGTTGCTCGCCCAAGCCGAGCATGAGACCGGACTTGGTGTAGAGGCCCGGGGCACCGCGTTGTTTGGCCAGAGCCAGCACCGCCAACGAGCGGTCGTAGGTCGCGCGGGACCGGACCGTGGGGGTGAGCCGGCGGACGGTCTCGAGGTTGTGGTTGAAGATGTCCGGTCGAGCGGCCAACACGGCGGCCACGGCCTCGGCCCGGCCGTTGAAGTCGGGCGTGAGCACCTCGATGACCGTGCCGGGATTGCGGTCGCGCACGGCGGCGATGGTCTGCTGGAAATGGCCGGCGCCTCCGTCGGGCAGGTCATCGCGCGCCACGGCCGTGATCACCACGTGCTTGAGCCGCATGCGCTGCGTCGCCTCCGCCACGCGCGCCGGTTCATCGGGCTCGAGCGGAAGCGGCCTCGCAGTGTCGACGGCACAGAAGGCGCAGGCCCGCGTGCAACGGTCGCCCGCAATCATGAACGTGGCTGTCCCTTGGCTCCAGCATTCCCAGTGATTCGGGCAGCGCGCGCTCTCGCACACCGTGTGCAGCCGGAGTCGGTTCAGCAGGGAGCGCGTCTGGGCGTAACTCGCGCCGGTGGGCAAGTTCATCCGCAGCCAGGCCGGCAAGCGCGGCCGCGGCGACGTTTCGGGAGGGGCGGAGATCATGCTCGATCGTCGCGGTTGCCGACCACCTTAGGCCACCAGGCCGCCAACTCCGCCGCGCCGAAGTCGGCCAGCACTTGGCCGTTGACCTCGAGGACGGGCGCGAGGCTCTGGCCAGAGAGCCGGACCATTTCGGCGTGGGCCTGGGAGTCAGCGATCACATCCAGCGCCTGGTAGCGCACGCCGCGGTCGTCTAGCCAGCGCATGGCCTGGCGGCACCACCCGCAGGACGGTTTGATGAACAGGCGAACAGGACTTGCAGACATAGTCATGAGTCAACGAGACGCACCACCCCTCGGCGATAGGGCGCACTGCGGCCTCCCCGGCTCACAACGGTTTGCGGCGCGCAGAGAACTGCGCGCCTTACCTGCAAACGGTCGTCGATCCCGGAGTCGCATCCGTCAGGATTCCATCAAGCCGCCGCCTCATCCGGGCCCGACACCGCGGGGCGGTCGTGGGCCGCGCCTTCCGTGATCACAGTGTCCTCGTGTTCGTACGGCGGGGCGCAGCAACAGAGCAAGCGCAAGACCACTGACCCCAGGTTCCACAACTTGTGCCGGTGCCCGGGCGGGATGGCAATGGCATCGCCAGGGCCGACCACCCGCTCCTCACCCTCGACGCGGATGCGCCCGGTGCCTGCCGTGATGTAATAAATCTCCTCGGTCAGGGGGTGGTAGTGCTCCTGCGTCGCGGCGCCGGCGTCCAGGCGCGCTTCCGCCAGGCTCTGGCGCCGGATCGCCGAGTTCCGGTGCGCCAGAAGCTCGCGGATTTCTGAGCCGTCCTTGGTCCTGAAGGCCGGCACTTCTTCGAGGTTCTTCACGTCCATGACCGCGCCCAGAATCTGGCGTGCCGGCGCCGATCTGCAACTCTAAAGGGCATCCCTAAAGGGCAACTCGAGTCCTTCGCGCGCTGGACCGCGGCCGGCCACGTCCGCCCAGCGGGTCGGACGACCCACGCCCCATTAGGAGCCTGCCGGGTTTCACCCGCGCTGGCAGCCCTCAAGCGCCTCGCGAAGAATTCGGGCCGGATAATGCGGCCCGCGTCAGGGCGGCCGGCGGTGAGTTGGGCTGTAACACGGGTGCATTTTCGCTTCTGAGGAGGTTGAAGACACGGTATGAACTCGACCATGAACACCGATTCGGACCGCACCTGTCCGGGGTGTGGCATGCCGCTCGCGTCGCACGCGCCCGGGGGGTTGTGCCCGGCCTGCCTGCTCGAGCAGGGTCTGGCTACCGAGGCCGTTCCAGGCGGCGACCGTCCGCCGTTCCACCCTCCCTCGGTTGCCGAGGTCGCGCCGCTGTTCCCGCAGCTCGAGTTGGTCGAATGGGTCGGCAAGGGCGGGATGGGCGCCGTTTACAAAGCGCGGCAACCGGGGCTTGACCGTTGGGTGGCGCTCAAGATCGTTCCCGTTCAAGCTGAGGATGGGGCCAAGTTTGCGGAACGTTTCAACCGTGAGGCGCGCGCCTTGGCCCGACTCAACCATCCGAACATTGTCGCCGTGCACGAGTTCGGCCAGGTGACACACCCTGCAGCGCCGACGGGCGGAGCCGGCGAGGGGGCGCCAGGAGGCGCAGCCGACCGGGCTTCGCAGTCGAGCGGGCTGGGTTATCACTATTTCGTGATGGAATATGTGGATGGGGCGAATCTGCGGCAGTTGGTGCGGGCGGGGCGGTTGTCGCCGCGGGAGGCCCTGGCGATCGTGCCCCAGGTGTGCGATGCCCTGCAGTACGCACACGACGAGGGCGTGGTGCACCGCGACATCAAGCCGGAGAACATCTTGGTGGATCGGCGCGGCCGGGTGAAAATCGCCGATTTCGGTCTGGCCAAGATCCTGGCGCCGCAGACCTCGGAGGCACGCCTGACGGTGGCGGGCCAGGTGATGGGCACCCCGCATTACATGGCCCCCGAGCAGGTCGAGCGCCCCACCGAGGTGGATCACCGCGCGGACATCTACTCGCTGGGGGTCGTCTTTTACGAGATGCTGACCGGCGAATTGCCTCTGGGCAAATTCCCGCCCCCGTCGCGCAAGGTGCAGGTGGACGTGCGCCTGGACGATGTGGTTCTCCACGCCCTCGAGAAAGAGCCCGACCGCCGTTACCAACAAGCCAGCGAGGTCAAGTCCGATGTCCAGGGCATCGCGACGAGCTCAGCCCCGGCCGCGACGCCCCCCCCAACCCCAACCACCGCAACCGGACCGGCCCCCCCGCACCCCGGGTCGGTGAGCCCGCGTCCGGGCCGGTTGGCGCAGATGCCGTCGGTGCTGTGGTTGGCCCTGGTCACCCTGGCGGTCGTCGCGGTGTGGAAGGCGGTCGCCGGACCCCAAGCGGGGTGGTCGGTCCTGGCGGAGATCCTCCTGGTGGCTGGGTTGGTCTACCGGGTCAAGGTGGCGTATGTGGCGACGCTGTTCTTCGCCGTACTCGGTGTGGTAGTGACGTTGCTGAACCCGCCCTCGTGGGCGTTGGTGGTGGTGGTGGTCCTCAATGGCCTCGTGGCGCTGCCGGTCTGGTTATGCGCCAACTGGTTCTTCCCAACGGACACACCGCAGGGACTCCAACAGCGGCGGCTGGCCTGGACCGCCACGCTATTGTGGCTTCCGCCCCTGACATGCTTGTGGTTCGTGCTCAGCGGTCACGAAGCGTTGAACGTGGACTTGGACGCCGACGCGCAGTTCTACACTGCCCTACTGGGTTTGCCGTCGGGCACGGGTCTGGGTGTCCTCCTGGCGTGGGCCATGGGAACGCTCGCCGCCGATCCAGCCACGCCCGTTCATGGCGAGGCCGACAGCGGGCGGCGAACGCCCTGGCAGGTGTTCGCCGCTTGGGCCGCGTTGGCCGTGAGCCTCCCGGTCGGCGGTGCCTTCCTCATCTTGGTCCAGAGTGTGCGGCGCGACCCAAGCTGGAACCCCGGCACCGCCGAGTATGTGGTCACTCTCTTGCTGGCCGGCGGAGCCATCCTGGCTGGACTCGCCAGCGTCGCGCTGGGCTTGAGCGCGCGGCGCCGCATCCGCGGCGCCCCTGATCGCTGGGGCGGGGACGCTCGAGCGTCGATGGCCGTCTGGACGTGGCCGGTTCTACTCGCCGGGGCCCTGCTCTGGGTGCCCGACTCAGAGAAAATCCGGGCCGAGCGGCAGCAGCTCGCCGCGCGACTGGCCGAACAAACGAGCCGCACCGAAATCGCGCTGCAACAAGCCGCGCTGCAAGAGACTGAGGCGACCGCCACCGCGGTCGGCGCTACGGGGAGCTATCGAATCAGCTTGGGCAACGGCGCGGTGCTCGAGGCGGTCGCCCTGTGCCGCGATCCGCGGGGGGCAGCACGCTGGTTTTGGCCGGACGGCACCCTGTGTGGAGAACCGCGGTTCGAGATCCTCGAGTTGCCCGAGTTGGTCCCGACGCGGCGCCCGCAGATCACCATCGTCCCGGAAAACGAGGTGCTTTGCTACGTGCGTTGGAGCCTACCGGCCGGAAGCCGCATCCACAGCCAGCAGCCCACCTTCGATCCGCCGCCCAGCGACTGGGAACTGCCCGCCAAGATCCGCGATCGCGAACGCAACCTCGAGGCTCAGGCCGAGTTAGTCTGCTTCTCCAGTGTGCCGCACACGGTCACTTATGACGTTGCGTCCAGTTTCGGCCCCTGGAGTCCTGTATCGGTCTACTCGCTCAAGACCAAGGTGGCGCGGGACCTCGTCCCGAACGCCCTGGCGTTGTGGAGCGAGCCGCGTTACGACACCCAGGCAGGTGCGCTACGCTACGAGGTCATGCATACCCTCGACCGCCGCGCCTACGCCTTGCGGATGATCGCCCGAATGGCCGACGGCCAAACCGAGGAGCTGGTCTTCCACACTGGACCGCAGGGCGGTTCGCCTGCCAAAGGCTATGCCCTCGTGCACGGCACGGAAGCCGCAACGGCGCAGAAACTCAGCCAAGTCCTCGAGCTCGTGCTGGAACAAACGCCTTGGGTGCGGTCCCAGATCCGCGGCATTGTCCTGCCACCGCTCGCGGCGTCCGCCGGCTCAAGCCCGAACCCAACCGTCCCGACCGCCAGAGCGGCGGCGGGCCTCGTGGAGGGCTCGCCCCACCTGCGCGCACAAGGCTCTCTCGCCCGGAACCTAGGTATCGGGGCCGCCGTCCCTCCCACTCTCGACAGCCCCTGGCCACTGCAACCGGAGGAACTCGCCATCGTTCCCGACGGGCCCATGCGTGATTCCCGCCCATGGAAGCGACCCAGCCAACCGTGAATGCTGGATCTCTCCAGCCTCCACCAAGCCCGCCGCAGTCCGGCGACTTGTTTGCCACGACCCGCTGGACTGTTGTGTTGGCAGCGGGCACGGGGACGGCCCCGGACGCGGACCGGGCGCTCGATGAGTTGTGCCGGGCCTATTGGTATCCGCTCTACGCCTATGTGCGGCGGCAAGGGCGCAGCCGGGAAGACGCGGAAGATCTGGTGCAGGGCTTCTTCGCGACGTTCTTGGCGAAGAACTACCTCGAAGGGCTGAGCGGCGAACGGGGCCGGTTCCGCGCTTTTCTGCTCGCGTGTCTGAAGCATTTCCTGGCGAACGAACACGACCGCATCCATCGCAAAAAGCGCGGTGGCCAGGCCCTGCACCTATCCCTGGACTGGCAGAGCGCCGACACCCGCTACCAGCTCGAACCCAGCCACGACGCCAGCCCGGACCGGGCCTACGATCGCGCCTGGGCGGTGGCGTTGTTGGATCGGGTCCTGGGCCGCTTGGAGGGGGAGTGTGCGGCCGAGGACCAGAGCGGCCGGATCCAATTCCAGCGGGCCAAGGATTTCCTGGTGTTGGGTCCGGAGGCCATCCCGTATGCGGCGGCGGCCCAAGGAGCGGGCATGACTGAAGGGGCGCTGCGCGTGGCGGTGCATCGGCTACGGCGCCGCTACCGCCAGTTGTTACGTGAGGAGATTGCCCAGACCCTGGCCGCAGCGCAGCCCACCCAGGTCGAGGAGGAGATGCGCTCCCTGTTCGCCGCCTTCACCTCTGCCCCCTGACCCCGACCAGCCCACCAGCCCCAGCCCAACAGTCCGCAACAGCCAGCACAGGAACAGATTACATATTATTCACCAGTGAGATAGAAGTTGACACGACACGGGGTGCAACCGCGGCGCAGTGCCAGAGGGCGAGGAGGACGCTCGTTGGCTCTTCTCCTTTGCCGGCTTGACCCGACCACCCTCAGCACCGCAACAGATTATATAAGATTTGCCAGAGAAATAGAAATTGACACGGGGGTAGCGGGGGTGCGGCGAGGGCGGTTCCTGCGGCAGGATTGACGCTGGGACGGCTTTGTGGTGGCGTTCTGCGCGGTTTGCAGGACGTATGAAGGACGCGAAGTCTCGACCCAGCCAGTTCCGCCAGCGCATCGGGAGGGTACCGCTGCTGATGCTGGGGATACTGTCGTTGGTGTTAGGAGTGTGGGGCGGGCTGATTCGGGTGCCGTTGAACCTGCCGTTCCCGACCGAGAACGCCAATTGGATCACCTTTCATGGGCCGCTGATGGTCTGTGGATTCTTGGGCACGGTGATCGGCCTGGAACGGGCGGTTGGGTTGGGGAAATGGTGGACGTACGGAGCCCCGCTGCTGACGGGGGCGGGCGCGCTGCTCTTGATCGTGGGGGTGTTAGGCAAGAAGGGAGAGACCCTCTTGACGTTGGGCAGTGTGGTATTTGTGTTGGCGGCCGCCGAGGTGGTCCGGTTGCGGCGGGAGTTGTTCACCGTGGTGATGGGATTGGGGGCAGTGACTTGGCTGACTGGGAATTTGCTCTGGCTCTGGGACTGGCCTATCCACCGGGTCGTGCCATGGTGGATGGGTTTTCTGGCGTTGACCATCCTCGGGGAACGACTGGACTTGAGCCGTTTCCAAAAGCAGGTCCGAAGCGCACGGCCACTGTTGTGGGTGGCGCTGGGGGTGTTCCTGGCGGGGGTGGTCTGGAGCGCCTTCGCGCAGCGGTTGGGCGAACGGCTGCTCGGGCTAGGGCTGCTGGCGATGGCGCTGTGGCTGGGGCGCTTCGACATCGCGCGGCGCACGATCCGGCAGGCAGGGCTGACAAGGTACATGGCGGTTTGTCTCCTCAGCGGTTATGTGTGGTTGGCAGGGGCGGGGATCCTGTTCTGGCTGCGGGCACCCCTCGAGTACGGATCGAGCTACGACGCGGCTCTGCACGCCTTTTTTCTCGGGTTCGTGTTCTTGATGATCTTCGGGCATGCGCCGGTGATCTTTCCGTCGGTGCTGCTGTTACCTATCAATTTTCGGCCGGTGTTTTACGTGCACGTGGTGGTGCTGCAAGGGGCGCTGCTGTTGCGTTTGGCAGGGGATCTGGGGGGATGGCCGGGGCTGCGTCAACTGGGGAGCATGGGCAACGGGATTGCCCTGGCGCTGTTCCTGGCGAACACCATCTGGTCGTTTCTGGGACCCTGGCTTGGGGGCGCTGGCCGGCGGGAGCGGTCTTTGGGCGGCCCGCTCGACAAGCCGGCGGGGGGCGGATAGGGTGGCGGGGATGACAACGGCGACGCATCATACGTTGCCTGCGGGCTTGCGCGACGAGCTCGTGGCGGTGGTGGGGCAGGCGCACGTCATCACCGGCGAGGACGAGTTATTAGTATACGAGTGCGATGCCTACACGCTGGAGCGGCAACGTCCGGCAGCGGTGGTGTTGCCGGGGACACGCGCGGAGGCGGTTGCGGTGGTGCAGGCGTGCGCTCGCCACCGCATGCCGATCCTGCCGCGCGGGGCGGGCACCAGCCTCAGCGGAACGGTGTTAGCGGTGGATGGCGGGGTGACGATCGCCATGACGCGGATGAACCGAGTGTTGGCGGTCGACGGTCCCAACCGCCGGGCGCTGGTCGAGGCTGGGTGTGTCAATGCCTGGATCACGGCGGCCGTCAAGGGAGAGGGCCTGCAATACGCGCCGGATCCATCGAGCCAACCGGCCTGCACGATCGGCGGCAATGTCGGCACCAACGCCGGCGGGCCGCACACGCTCAAGTACGGGGTAACGACCAATCACATTCTCGGTTTCGAGTTGATCTTACCGGACGGGGAGGTGGTGTGGCTGGGGAGCCGCATGGACGGCGGGGAAGAGGTTGCGGGCTACGATCTTCGCGGGGCGGCGGTTGGGTGCGAGGGGATGTTTGGGGTGATCACGCAGGTCGTGGTCCGTTTGGTGCGGTCGCCCGCAGCGTACAAGACGCTGTTGGGGATTTTCGAGAGTGTCGATGACGCGAGTCAGACGGTCAGTGACATCATTGGCGCGGGGATGGTGCCCGGGGCGCTCGAGATGATGGATCAGCTCATCACTCAGGCGGTGGAGGCCGCGTATCGGTTTGGGTTCCCGCTCGATGCGGGTGCGGTGTTGATCGTCGAGTTGGACGGCTTGCCGGCGGGGCTCGAGCGTCAGGCGGCGCAAGTGATCGAGCTGTGCCGGAAAAACCGCGCTCGGGAGGTGCGCGTGGCCAAGACGGACCAGGAACGGGCGGATCTGTGGAAGTCGCGCAAGCGCGCCTTCGGGGCCATCGGGCGGCTAAGTCCGAATTTCCTGACCCAAGACGGCGTGGTGCCCCGGTCGAAGTTGCCGGAGATGATGCGGTTCATCCAGGCTTGCAGTCGGCAGTACGGACTGCGGATTCCGAACGTGTTCCATGCCGGGGACGGCAACCTGCACCCGCTGATTCTGTACGACGAGCGCGACCCCGACCAGGTGCGGCGCGTACTCGAGGTGAGCGACGCGATCCTGGGCAAGTGCGTCGAGTTGGGCGGCAGCGTGACGGGCGAGCACGGGATCGGGGTCGAGAAGGTCGACTTCATGGCGCGGCAATTCACGGCGGAGGACCTGGACGCCATGCGCCTGTTGCGGCGGGCTTTCGATCCGGACCAGCGCTGCAATCCGCACAAGATCTTTCCGGGGGGCAAACGCTGCACCGATTTCGCCCCGCGCAAACAAGTGGCCGCGTGATGAGCTTGTCTCCGACCCGACTCGAGGAACTGCGCAGCGTGGTGGTTGGCGCGCAGGCGCGACGTGAACGGCTCGGGCCCATCGATCGGCGGGGGCTCGATCGGATCGTGGAGTACCGGCCCGAGGACATGACGGTGACGGTCGAGGCGGGGCGGACGTTGGCGGCGTTGCAGCAGGAGTTGGCTCGGTGCGGGCAATGGCTGCCGGTGGACCCGCCGCAGGCGGCGGAGTGGACGCTGGGGGAGATCTTGGACGCAGACGTCAGCGGGCCGCATCGGTTCGGCTACGGAACGCTGCGGGAGCATCTGCTCGGGTTGCGCGCGATGATGGCGGATGGGCGATTGATCCGCAGCGGAGGCAAGGTGGTGAAGAACGTGGCCGGGTACGACCTGTTGAAACTCTTCGTCGGGGCTCAAGGCACGCTAGGGGTGATCGTCGAGGCCACGTTCAAAGTGTTGCCGCTACCTGAATCGCGGCGGTTTTTGGCGGCGCCTTGTGCGTCGCTCGGGGCGGCGGCGGGGTGGATTGCGGCGGTGCTCGAGTCGCCTGTGATGCCGGTGGTGCTGGATTGGCACCGGCTCGATGCGGCTTCGGGTCCGGAAGGCGGCACTGTGGTGTTGGGCTTGGCCGGCACGCGGGAGGACGTCGAGTGGCAGACGGCGGCTGTAGGGAAGTTGGGGCCGACCGAGTCGGCGAGTTTGGAGTATGACGGGCAGTTTTGGTCGGCGTCGCGGGGCGAAGGGGTGCGGCGGCGGTCGGTGTTGCCGACGCGGTTGGCGGGGGTCATCGAGCAGCTTGGCGGGGTGCCGTTCGTAGCGCGGGCGGGGACTGGGACGGTGTGTTACCGAGGCGGGCCGGCGCCGCCTGAGCCCGAGGTGCCTTGGGGGCTGACGCGCCGGATCAAGGCGACGTACGATCCCCACGGGGTATTTCCGGAGCTAACTCTGTGAAGGCGAACGTCAGGCCTACAGGCCCGGAGGGCGCATCCGACAAGGCGCTGGCCTGCATTCATTGTGGGCTGTGCTTGGCATCGTGCCCGACCTACCTGGAGACCGGCGACGAGAACGATTCGCCGCGGGGTCGGATTTACCTGATGCGGGCGGCTCGGGAGGGCCGGATAGCGTTTGGGCCGACACTGGTGCGGCATGTGGACCTGTGTCTGGGCTGCCGTGCGTGTGAGGCGGTCTGTCCGAGCGCCGTGGCGTATGGGGAGTTGCTCGAGCAAACACGCGAGCAGATTGAGACGCGGTGGCGGCGGTCGCTGGGCGAGCGTTGGTTGCGGCGGGTGGCCATCGAACGGCTCTTTCCCTTCCCCGGCCGGCTCCGCTGGGCCGTGCGGCTGGCTCACTGGGTCCAGCGGCTTGGGGCGGAGGCTTGGCTGCCACGGTTCGCTCGGCAAGCTCTGGCCCTGGTGCCAGCCGATACGTCCGCCCTGACGTTGCCCGAGATCTCTCGCTCGCGTACGGAAGTCCGACGCGGTCGCGTGGGGTTTCTGAGCGGGTGCGTCATGAGCACCCTGTTCGGGTCGACCAACGCAGCGTCGGTGCGGCTCCTGACCGAGGCTGGGTACGAGGTGGTGACGCCCAGGGGCCAGGTGTGTTGCGGGGCGCTGTACGCGCACAGTGGCAACCTCGATCGGGCTCGCGCATGTGCCCGGCGCAACCTCGAAGTGTTCGCTGCGATCGAGGTCGAGGCGGTGATTACGAACGCCGCCGGGTGCGGCTCGACCCTCAAGGACTACGGACGGTTGCTCGAGGCCGAGCCGGCCTGGGCCGAGCGCGCTCGCGCGTTCAGCGGCCAGGCGAAGGATCTCACCGAGTTTCTTGGCGCGGCGGGCTGGGAGGCGAGGCCCGGGCAGCCGGCGGCGGCCGGTGGTGGGCGGGTGACGTTTCATGACGCCTGCCACCTGGCCCATGCGCAGCGGATTACCCAGGCGCCGCGGAAGTTGCTGCAGGCGTGCGCGGGGGCAGGTCTGGTTGAGTTACGGGAGGCGGACGTTTGTTGCGGGAGTGCGGGCAGCTACAATTTGACGGAGCCGGAGATGGCGCAGCGGTTGTTACGGCGGAAGGTGGAGACCATTCTGGCGACTGGGGCGGATGTGGTGGTGACGACCAATCCGGGGTGTTTGCTGCAGCTCCAGGCTGGTCTGCGGGATGCCGGCGCTAAGCACGTGCGGGTGGTGCATCTGGCGGATTACCTGGCGGCGTGGCGCGAATGAAGACGCTGCACCTGTACTTGACCCGGCAGATTGTCGCGGCGGTGCTGCTGACGGTGGCGACGTTTACGTTCGTGTTGTTGCTGGGCAACCTGCTGCGGGAGATCCTCGGTTTGCTGGTCAATCGCCAGGCGGCTCCCTTGATGGTGCTACAAGCGGTGGCGTTGCTGGTGCCTTTTGTGATGGTCTTTGCCCTGCCCATGGGCCTGCTCACGGCGACCCTGCTGGTCTTTGGGCGGTTCAGCGCCGACCAGGAGTTGACCGCCGTGCGGGCGAGCGGCGTAAGCCTGGTGGCGGTGGTGACGCCGGTCTTGTTGCTAGCGGTGGTGTTGAGCGGCGTGAGCGGTTGGTTCACGATGCAGCTCGCGCCGCGTTGTCGGGTGGCCTACAAGGAGCTGTTGTTCCGGTTGGGCGTCGATCGCGCCACCGGCCTGCTCGCGGAGGACACCTTCATCAAGGATTTTCCCGGGTACGTGATCTACCTCGGACGCGTCCAGGGCGATCGCCTCCAGAACGTGTTGATCTACCAGATGGAAACGCCGCCGGGACTCGATCCCGACTTCATCCCGCTCGAACCCGGGCCGGGGCTGGGCGAACCCGACGGAGGCGAGTTTCGCGGGCCGCGGGTGGCGCGGATTCTGCGGGCTGCGGAGGCGCAGTTGCGGGTGGACGGAGCGACTCAGGAAATCAGTCTGCACTTTGCCGAGGTCGAGGCGGTGGAGTTGGATTCGTGGGCGCCGGTGGTGGCGCAGGACTTCACGCTCTTTCTGCGATCGGGCGTGCCGCGCCCAGAACGGCAGGGTTTGAAGCTGAGCGAGATGACGTTCGGGCAACTGATCGAGGAGGCCTACGCCTATCGGCGGCAGGGCATCGACCCCACACCGGTCACCGTGCAGATTCACCGGCAGGCGGCCTTCTCTTTTGCGTGTGTGGGGTTCACGCTGATTGGCATTCCGCTGGGGATTCGCGCGCACCGCCGGGAGACCAGCGCGGGGGTGGGGATCGCGCTGATTTTGGTGATGATCTACTACAGCTTTATCATCTTGGCGCAGGCCTGGGAGACCTACCCGGGGCGCTACCCGTATTTGTTGGTGTGGGTGCCCAATTTCCTTTTTCAAGGAGTGGGCGCAGGGCTGCTGTGGTGGGTCAACCGCCGTTAAAGGTAGGCCTTGACCAACTCCCGCTCTTCGGGTTTGAGGCGCTGGAGGGGGATTAACTTGGCGGCGACGCGGGCGAGTTGGGTTTTGCCGCTGGCGCCCAGCACTGCGACGCGCACGGCCTGCCAGCCGGGGAGTAAGGCGGGCCAGTCCGCGTTGAGGCCCTCGTAGAGAGCCGCGGCGGCCGCCGGATCGTTGGCGCGGAGATGGGCCAGGGCGAGGGTGGTGCGATAGGCGAGGAACTCGGGGTGTTCCTTGAGGAGATTGAGGCCGGTCTCTCGCGCGCTGGCGAGGTCTTGGTTTAGCAGGAGGTTGAGATAAGCCAAGTCGTTGCGCGGTTCGGGATCGTGCGGGTAAAGCCGGCACAGGTCCTTCATTAGTCCGCAGAGCGTCTGGGTGTCGCCATCCAACTCGCTCAGGCGGATCAGGGCTTCGTAGGCGGTCCGGGCAAAATCCGGGTTTTGGGTCAGGTGCCGCCAGGCGCGAGTGGCTTCGGGTCGGTCCCCCACGCGCTCGGCGTAGAGGGCGACATACAGCCAAGCGGTGGGGTCGTCGGTCTCCTCGAGATGCACTTGGCGCCAGAAGAAATTGGCTTCTTCGTTTTGGCTCAACTCGCGCGCCACGCGAGCGCGGAAGAGGTTCTTGAGCGGGGTATCCAGCGGCACGAGGCGTTCATCGAACACCTGTCGCATTTCCTTCCACTGGCCGAGAGCGGACTGGGCGTCCAAGCGCACCAGGAACAGCTCCCGTTGGTTGAGGGCCGACTCGAGGGGGACTGCGTTCAGGGTACGCTCGTACTCCTTCAGGCGATTGAGCCAGCGCCCCAGAGCCAAGAGGCTTTGATCGTCCGCCTTGCTATAACGAGCGATGGCCTCGGTGAGCAAGCTGGCCTTTTGCTCGGGCTGCAACCGGAGTTGCAGGTCTGCGGCCAACAAGTGGTGCTCGGCTCGAGCCAGGGGATGGGCCAACAGACGCGTGGCGACCCATGCGGCATCGTCGCGCAACACCTCGCGTTCGCGCGCCAGTAAGCTCAGGGCTTCCAACCCGCGCCGGTCGTCGCTCTGGCCGACCTGGCGCAACCATTGGCGGGCTTCCCCCGGGGCACCCGCCTTGGGCGAACGCAGGAGGACACGTGCCAGGACCAGTTGGGCGGTGGCATTGGTGCCGCTCTTGTCAAGGGCTTGGCGAGCGAGGTGTTCGGTCCGCGCCAGGTCACCCTGAAAGAGCGCTAGTTCAGCCGCCACACGCAGCGATTCACTCGCCTCCGCGTCATGGGCCATGAGCCAGTCGACTTGCTCGCTCGCCGTGTCCACCAGGCGTCGATCCAGGGCGAACTCGGCTAAGGCGCGCCGGTCTGCGGGGGTGGCGTTGCCGGTAAAGAGCAGGTTCTGCCAGTACAGGAGCGCCTCGCGTTGGTCGCGCGCCGCGTAAATCCGGGCGAGCACGCGCAGGGTCTCGGGGTCTTCCGCGGCGAGTTGATAGGCCGCTTGCGCCTTCGCCATCGCCGCGTCCGCCTGGCCTTGCTGCAGCAGCGCCTCCGCCTCCGCACCCAGGGCATGCGCGCGGAAGACGCGGATGGCACGGTAGGTGGGGCGGGCCAAGAGGGCTACTGTCAGCGCCGCCAGCAGGGTGGCGGCCAACCCCATCTGCCACCGCTTGAGCGACCGCCAACCCCGTGCGGGAGCAGGAGCCGGAGGGGGACGCAGCGAGGGAGGCGGCGGCCGAGGTGCCGGTCGCGGCCCGGGGCGGCTTGGCGGGGCGGGTGGCCGCCGCACGGTTCCTTTGACCGCGGGAACGGGTGGGGCCTCGGCTGGTGCGGGCGGCGTGGGCTGAGAGGGTGCGCCGGGCGCTTTGGGACCGCGACGCAACCCAGGCCGCGCCGGGGCCAGATTAGGTGGAGGCGCGCTGGCTGCCGCGCTGGTCGAGGGCAGGGGCGCTGCGGGCACGGCGAGCGGAGGCGGCGCGGGGAGCGGCGGTGCCGGGGCAAAGGTCGGGAGCTTAGGGGTCCGCCGGGGCAGTGGGGGCGTGGAGGGCAGGGGAAGGGCCGGGCTGGTATTCGCAGCCTCCCTGGCGGGTGAATTCTGGACTCCCTTTGGCTGGCGCCTGGTCACGCGTTCCGGCATAAACCGGCTGGAGCGTAGCACTATGGCGCGCCCGAAGGCAAATAGGATTGGGGACCGGGCAGAAAAGGCTTGTTCGGCGCTCCTCAGACTGGATGATGCCGAGCGCAAGGTTAACGTGCACGACTGCGAACACACCCGATCGGAGATCAGATTATGAGCAGCATGGAAGGGACGGCACTATTTCGGGTCTGGGGCGCCGACCACATCGCCTACGGACCGGTGGAACTTCCCGCCTTGATCGAGTGGGCGAAGGAGGAACGGGTGCGGCCGGAGAGTTGGGTCTTCTTGCAGCACGAGAACCGTTGGGTCGCCGCGCGTGAGGTGAGCGAGTTGGCGCTGTTCTTTCCGCCGGCGACCGACCCGGGGCTGTACCGCAAGTCCTCCACCGGTGTGGGGGCGCAACTCGAAGGACTCCGGCCCAACGCCCTGCGGCGGTTGCGGGTGTTGGCCGATCTCGAGCCGAGACAACTCGAATCGTTCCTCGAGTATCTCGAGGTTTGTCGGGTGCGGCAGTTTGGCCAGGTGGTGCGCCGGGGCGAGCATGGCGACGCCATGTACCTGGTGCTCGAGGGCGAAGTGCGGGCGTTGATCATGATCGATGGCAAGGAGACCACCCTCGCCACCATGGGGGTGGGCGAGTTCTTCGGCGAAATCTCCCTCCTCGATCAGGGGCCGCGTTCGGCGGACATCGTGGCCAACACGGACACGGTGCTCTTGAAGCTCTCGGCGGCGGCCTTCAACCGGATCGTGCGCGAAGCCCCCGCCTTGGCAACGCCCTTTCTGCTGGGCATAGCCCGCTACGTCGTGACGCGCATGCGCTCGCTGACTAAACGCTACGAAGACAGCATTCACTTGGCGCGGATGGTGAGCCGTCAGGGCTAGCAAGCGCAGCACCCGTTGCGGGACCGGCCCGGCCTGGAGTCGACGGAAAAGCGATAAACCGCTTTTGTTTTTCGCGCCAGCCACTACGCTGCCCGGGTGGCGATGAACGTCGAGGGCACCACGCAGGCTTGGCTCGAGCAGGACGCCGGCGAGCAGATACCGCTCGTCGGCCAGTGCTCTTTGGGCCGGGCGTCCTCGAATCGCGTGGTGCTGCGCGATGACAAGGTGTCGCGCCATCATGCCCTCGTCCATTCGCAGGGGGAGAACGAATTCTGGTTGGTGGACCTGGGGAGCGTGAACGGCACGTATGTCAATGGCCGACGGGTCGTGCAACCGGTCCAGTTGCGCGACGGCGACCGGGTTCAGATCGGGCCGTTCCTGCTGGCGTTTCGGCATCGGGGCGGCGCGGCGCCTCAGCAGGACACCCTTTCGACGCGGACCCTAGTGCAGATTCGCACGGCGGCCTGTTGGCTGTTGGTCGCAGACATCGAGGGCTCAACCCAAATCGTCCGGCGTTATTCCTCCGACGAACTGCCGCAGATTACCGGACGGTGGTTCTCGCGCTGCAAGCAGGCCATCGAAAGTCAGGCCGGCATCATCAACCAGTACCTCGGCGACGGTTTCTTCGCCTACTGGCGCGCCGCGGAGACCGGCTTGGCGAGCGTCGTCGCCGGCTTACGCCAACTCACGGACCTGCAGCAGGCTGATGAACCCCGCTTCCGCATCGTGCTCCATTACGGTCAGGTCTCGATGGGCGGCGCGCTGGCCATCGGCGAGTCTCCGCTCTTCGGCCAAGACGTCCACTTTGTTTTCCGCCTCGAAAAACTCGCGGGAACGTTGGGCCAACCCAGGCTCATGAGCCAACCGGCAGGAGAGAGGTTGACCGCGCAACTCTCCCTCGCCGACGCTGGTGAGCACACCTTGGCGGGCTTCGAGGGCCTGCACCGCTGTTTTACCTTCTAACGAGACTCGCAGCCTGCGGTGAAGGCGCTCACGAAATGGCCGCCACACGCAGGTCACGTAATGCACGAAGCCCGGACAACGGCGCTCCTCCGGCCCGAATCGGCCGCGCCCCGCTCCGCCGCTTCGATCCAAACCGCTCCCGATGTGCCAACCACACTTCGTCCACAAAGCCCTTGGAGCCTAAGACCACCCCGTCCGTCATGTGGCGAATCCGCAACCGCAACACCTCGCCCATACTCAACTCCCCGCCCTTCTGCAGCACCCGCCTAATCTGCTCCCGACTCATCGCCACCTTCCCGCTGCTCCCAGACACCCCCCCGCGGACATACAACCGCTTCCGATACTCCGCCCCAACCTCCTTCCACTCACGCACCCTTCCCTTCCGCGGCTGCTCGGTTCCCTCTGCAGCCTCCGCGCCGGCCAAGAACGGAGCGTGGGCATCTTGCCCGCAGGCCCCTGTCCCTGCCCCTTCCTCTTCCCCTGCTGCCCCCGCCGCTGCCCGCGTCGCCTGGCCCCCTCCCGCCCCAGTCCCGCTCCGAGACGCTCCCTCACTCCCGCCCGTATACAGACTCAACAACCCCGCCCGCGCCTTCGCGTCCCCGGCCTCCGCCGCCGCGTACCCGCAGTGCCGGTAATCCTTCGGATCCTCCACCAAGCCCGCCCGCACAGAGTTCAAATCGATGTACGCCGACACCGTCTCCAGCACCCCCGTCTGATCCTCGACCAGCACACTCCGGAACCGTTCCGCCCACAATGTCCCAAACCGCTGATGCCGTATGTTGTACCACTTGCTGAACCGCTGCTTGAACTCCTTCATGAACTCCGACACATCCCCCATCCGCGCCAGCATCCGCTTCCGGATGTCCGCGTCTACCCGGCCATGGTCGTG
>VHCO01000025.1 GCA_016871715.1 Verrucomicrobiota bacterium | reverse complement strand
CCGGGGAGGGGATGGCCACCGAGTTGGGGGAGACCGAGTTCGCGGGTCGGTGCCGGGCCATTCTCGAGGCGGGGCGACGCAACCTTGCCGCGCGCCTGTTCAACGGCGAGTACTTCATCAACCGGGTCGACCCGGCGCACCTGGACGCGATCAACTCGGGGACGGGCTGTCACATTGACCAAGTGCTGGGCGATCACTGGGCGTGGCAGGTGAACTTGGGGCGGCTACTCGAGCGCACGCAGGTCACCAGCGCATTGCAATCCTTGTGGCGCTACAACTTCATGCCCGATGTGGGGCCGTATCGGGCGGCTCACCCACCGGGCCGCTGGTACGCCATGCCGGGCGAGGCGGGCCTGCTCGTGTGCTCGTTCCCGCGCGCCGACTGGGACTATGCCAAGGCGGCCGGCAAAGGACCCGGATGGGCGGCGGGTTATTTCAACGAATGCATGAACGGCTTCGAGTATCAGGCGGCGGCGCACATGGTCTGGGAGGGGCTGCTGCTCGAGGGCTTCGCGGTGACGCGCGCCGTGCACGACCGATATCACGCCACCCGCCGGAACCCCTGGAACGAGGTCGAGTGCGGCGACCATTACGCGCGGTCGCTGGCCAGCTACGGCGTGTTCTTGGCCGCCTGTGGGTACGAGCATCATGGGCCCAAGGGCCACTTAGGATTTGCGCCGCGTCTGACGCCGGAGGATTGCCGCTGCGCGTTCACTACCGCCGAGGGGTGGGGGACCTATTCCCAGCGCATGAGCATCGATAGCCGGGAATCGAGAACCGCACAGCGTGAACTTGAATCGGGCCTAACCCGATCCGCAATTCCCAACCCTCCAGCCGTACTCCCACCCCCGCCGACCGCAGCCCGCAATCTCAACGCCGAGATCCAGGTCAGGTGGGGCAAGCTGCGCCTGCGCACGTTCTCACTCGGTTTGCCGGCAGGGTTCCGCCCGACAACCGTGACCGCAACGATGGCGGGCACGGGTGTGCCGGCTGCGCTCTCGGTGAGCGAAGGCAGGGCCGAACTCACGATGCGCGACGAGCTGGTCATTGGAGCGGGTCAGTCGTTGCGAGTCGAGTTGGCGTGAACCTAAACGGGGTGTTGGGGTTGACTTGCGCCTACCTGCCCAACCCCAAGGAGCCTTGGCGCCCAGTCCAAAATCGCCGGCATTCCTGTGCAACCAGATGACCAACCGTTTTAAGAGATCGCGTCGACCCGCAAGTCCCGCAACGCGGTGAGTCCTGTCAGCGACACGCCGCCGCCCCTAATCGGCCGCGCCCCACTCCGCCGCTTCGACCCAAACCGCTCCCGATGCGCCAACCACACCCCGTCCACAAACCCCTTGGATCCCAAGACCACCCCATCCGTCAGGTGCCGTATTCGCAACCGCAGCACCTCGCCCACACTCAACTCCCCCCCCTTCTGCAACACCCGCCTAATCTGCTCCCGACTCAGCGCCACCTTTCCGCCGCTCCCAGACACCCCCGCACGCACAAACATCCGCTTCCGATACCTCGCCCCCACCTCCTGCCACTCACGCACCTTCACCTTTGCCTCCCTCGACTCCTCGCCCTGCACTGCAGCCTCCGAGCCGGTCAAGAGCGGAGCGCGGGCATCTTGCCCGCGGGGCCCTGTCCCGACCCCATCATCTTCCCCTGTCGCCCCGGCTACCCGACCCCCTCCAGCCTCAACCCCGATCCGAGACGCTCCTTCACGTCCGCCCGCGTACAAACTCAACAACCCCGACCGCGCCTTCCCATCCCCAGCCACCGCCGCCGCATACCCGCAGTGCCGGTAATCCTTCGGATCCTCCACCAATCCCGCCCGCACCGCGTTCAAGTCGATGTACGCCGACACCGTCTCCAGCACCCCAGGCTGATCCTCGACCAACACGCTCCGGAACCGTTCCGCCCACAACGTCCCAAACCGCTGATGCCGTATGTTGTACCACTTGCTGAACCGTTGTTTGAACGCCTTCATGAACTCCGACACATCCCCCATCCGTGCCAGCATCCGTTCCCGAATGTCCGCGTCCACCCGACCATGCTCGTGCAACCCCTTCTCGGCCTCGGAGAGCAGGCCGGCCTCTCGGGGCTTGGCCTTCCCGTAGAGCGCCTTCATGCGCTCGACCAGTTCCTCGTCGGTCGGGTTCTGTTCGGCCGGAACGCGGACCAGGACATGGAAGTGATTGGACATGATGCAGTAGGTGATGACTTCGAGGCCGCAGAAGGTGGCCAGGCGCCGGAGGAGCCGGACCAAGGTTTCTTTGCCGAGGTCATCGAGGAGGCGTTGGGCACCGACGATGCGGGAGACGCAGTGATAGACGGCCGGTCGGCCTTTGACTTTGATGCGGGTAGTTCTCATACAAGTTCAGGTTCGTCTGCGCTTGCTACGGTGAGACTGTGCCGAGGGACCGATTGCTGTCAACTACTAAAATAGCGTCATTTAGTCTACAGTGACCATGAGGGTGAGGTCGACGCAGGGGAGACGCTTGGGGGGAGGGTGGGACGCCGTTGGACTTCGAGGCGAGCGATGTCAATAGGTTCATACGTATTCCGGTTTCGGCGCGGTCAGGCTATGAATATGAAGGGGAACCGTCTGCTGTCAATGACATGAAATCTGGAATATTGAATGAGGATCGCTGCCGAGACAGCACCGGCGCCGCCGCGCGCGGGCAGTGACCGTACGACTCCGGATTCTCCGCTGGGCCCGCTGCAACGGGTTCAGGTGGCTGCACGCGGTATCGCCGAGAGGGTGTCCGGGTGTTCGTCAGTCGGGAGGAGTCGGGACCGTTCCGTCCACCGTCCACCAGGCTCATGACGGTCGTGCGCTGGAAGCTCGGTCGGGCGGCGAGGGCGAGAGGGCGAGTGAGCCAAGTGAGGCGCGAATCGGGAGTTGTCACTTTCGGATGGGGAACCCACTCTTCGGCGGCTAAGACGGATGTTGAGTGAATGTGAGTGAGGTATGGCGACCGTGGCGGACAAAGGGTTGGGTGCGGCGTCAACGCGCGAGTCCCTCGGGCGTGGGGGCGACGGTTGGCCGACGGCGATGGGGAGCGATTTGGCCTGTCGCGCGATTGCTGGCGAGGCGGTGCCTGGGGATGAGATGCTGGGGATTATCTGCGAGCGGATTCGCGAGGCGGCGCAGACGCTGGGGTTAGCGGGCAAGGATCTCGAGCAGATTTTTCGCACCTACACCTTGTTCGAGGACTATGCCACGGCCGAGTTCGAGGGCGCCGAGCAACGTTTCCTGATCGTGGAGGCGCACCATGCGATTCAAGGCAAGGTGGGCAAGGGCGCCTTGAAGATCGTGGTGCCGGCCGACCTGGTTGCGGCGGGGCGGAGCTTTGTGACGGCGGGCGGGGGTGGGGCGGAGGTCGTTCCCGCTGTCCCGATCGCAGGTTGGCGCAGCGCGGAGGCGGCCTGGGAGACGGTCAAAGCGTACCTGCGCGACCTGATCACGGGCGAGACACTCAGCATGAGCCTGAAGTCGCAGGCGACCGGGGCGCCGTTTGCCGGGAGCGAAGGGGTGATTCTCTGTGCGCTGGGGGACTACCAGGAGGCCACCGGCCGGTTTTTCCTCAGGCCGGTGCTGGCGTGTCCCGAGGCGCAGACCGAGCGCGACAAGGAACTGCTCGAGGCGGTCATGAACTCGGCGGCCGAGGTCCTGACACGCGCCGGCCGGATTGCCCACGACCGGATCGTGCACGCGGCGGAGACCAACAGCACGCGGACCTCGCGGCTGAAGCTGCAACTGCCGACCAACGTGGTGGAAGGCCACCTGCGCGCCCTGCTGCACGACGATCCTGGGATCGTGATTGGGGACGAGGACATGACGGTGCGGTTGCGCCGGTTGCTGGCGCGAGCGGACTATCGACCCACCGCGTGCGCCTTGGCGCGGGAAGCGGCGCGTTTACAGTTGGAGCATTCCATTTTGTTGCCGGTGACGCGGGAGCGGTTGCGGACGATTCTGGGGGCGCTGGCGCTCGAGGGGCAGCCGCGGCCGGATCAGTTTCAAGAGATTGTGGGCTTGTTTTTCGGCTCGGGCGAAACCCAGCAAACCGAGGATCAGATCTTCCACCATCGGCAACCGATCTTGCGCAAGCTGGCGTCGGCGCTGTCGGCGGGGCGGTTGGATGAATGCGCCGACCCTGCGGTGCTCGAGTTTTATCTGCGGGTCCTGCTGGACAACCAAGTGCGCATGATGAAGGCGGCGTTGCTGGAGCGGTTGCCGCCGGAGGAGGCGTTGGCGGTCGATTGGATCGAGCGTAACCCGCTTTTTACACCGGCGCAGGAGACGGAGTTGGCCGCCCGGTTGCCCGCGGCCACGGCGGGCAAGGCCGAGGTACAGCGGGGGTTTGCTTGCGTGCTCGATGTGTTGACGGGGCTGCTGGAGGCGCTTCCCGAGGATCCGGTCGAGCGCTACTCGGCGGCTCGCCGCGCGGTGGTCCTGGGCGCCCTCCGCGCCATCACGGTCGGCGGCGAGATCATCCCTTCGGTGGATCGGATACGGTTTTTCGCGGGTCCGTTCACGTGCGAGAGTCTGACGCCGAAGCTGGGGGTGGTGACTCGAAAGCCGCTCGAGGTGTGCGGCTCGGAATTGCGGCCGCAGGCGATGTCCGCGGGGGCGGTGCACGCCCTCGAGCTCTGGATGCGGGCTCGCGGGGCGCCGAAGGCCAAGCCTTTCGAGGGGTTGACGGTAGCGATCCAAGGGTTGGGCAACGCGGGCAAGGGGGTGGCGCGGTTGCTGGTCGATCGCGGGGTGCGGGTGGTGGCGGTGAGCGACAGTCGGGGCGCGATGATTGCGCCTGGGGGTTTGAACGCGGCTCAACTAACGGCCCTGCTCAGTCACAAGAGCGCGGGCAAACGGCTCGATAGTTACCCGCTGTCCGCCTCGGCGAACCCGGAACTGATTCTGCATCGCAACCCGGACGCCCTGATGACGGTGAAGGCGGACCTGTTGGTGTTGACGGCCAAAGCCGCGTCGTTGCATCGGGACAACGCCAGCGGGGTGATGTGCAAGGTCGTCTGCGAACTGACGGGCGCGGCCGTTACGGGCGAGGCTAAGGCGGAACTGCGCCGGCGTTCGATTCAGGTGATTCCGGACAACGTGGGCAGCTCGGGTGGGCTGTTGGTTTCGCTGTCGGAGATGCTCCAGAACAGCTATGGCCAGCAATGGGAGAAACGCCTCGAGGACGACGCGCTGCGCCACCAGATCGAGCAGAGCTACGAAGCGATGGGCAAGCTGGCTCGCCGACACGAGATCGACCTGGCAGCGGCGTCGGACCTTCTGGCGCTCAAGCGCATGCATGCCTTGGCGGTGTACCGGGAGAACCTGGAGGCCACCGCCCGGCGTTTGCGCGAGGAGATTCGAGCGATCAGCCCTGGGGAAACGGTCCTGGTGGCTAGCGACGACGACGACGACGGCGTGGCCTCGGCGGCGATGTTTCGGGCCTTGATGGCTCAGCTCAACCCCGGCTGCGAACAGCAGGCCCTGCACCTCAACGAGTCGTTACGGTCGCGAGCCATTCTCGAGGCCATCGAGGCCAAGGCAGCGGCGGGGATCGCAGTCCAGCGCGTGTTTGTGTTGGACCGGGCCTTTCCCATCGAAGCTCGCGGGCAACAGGCCGTTGCGGAGTTGGCCCGGCGCTGCAGCCTGGTTCTCATCAACAACCATGACCTGCCGGACCATCTCCTGGGCGCCGAGGGCCGCGCTGCCGCCAAGGCCAGGCAAGCCCAGGCCAAGACGCCAGCCGAGTTGGGGATCTGGCTTATCAGTCCGCAGACGTTGCGCGCTTGTTTGCCGGCGCGTCATTTCTCGACGGCCCTACTTTTACGCGAGCTGGTGCACCAGTTGGTGACCGATCCGCTGATGCTGATCCGGCTGGATTGGCAAGCGGCGATCGGGAGTTGCCTGGATGTGTCGCCGGAGACGACCGACGACTGGCAGCTTTTTTATGCGCAGTTTAATGTGGACCAGATGATGGAGGCAGCGCGGGCGGTGCGGATGATGGCCCAGGCCCGCGGGTGTTTGAACGCGATCCAGGCGGTCGAGGGAGTGGAACGGCCAGACCAACTCGAGACGAACAAGCCTTGGGAAGCGTTTGTGAACGCCTACGGGCGCTTGGCGGAGCGGGTGCAGTTATTGGTGGGGAAGATCGTGGTCGAGAATGTGGGCCGACCGTATGTGGCGCACTTGTTCACGCCGGCGGAGGTAGCGTCGCCAGCCCTGCCGGTGGGCGAGGAGACGCGGTACTTGGATCTTTACCCTTGGATCTCGGAACACCTCACCAAACGGGCTGACTTTTCGGAGAAGCCCATCATTGTAGGCCAAGTCATTCGGGACCGGCGCGGCCGCCTCCACCTGGGGGTGCGCATTCGCAGCCCGCGCGGCGTCGAGCTCATGGAGGTGGGGTTGCCGGAGGCTTTCCGCACGGGCGGCCTGCCGAACACGGCGGTGGCGCGGATTCCGCTCGATGACCGGGTGACGCCGGAGCAGCAATTCCAGAGTATGGTGGAGGACATTTGGTGGAAGACCATCAGCCCGACGGTCCATTTGAAGAAGGCGCGGAGCGCGGCTGGGTGACCTTGGCGGGAGCTCCGGATCAGTTCGGGCGGTTGCAGAACAACTTTGATGCAGGTCAATTCGCTGTGGCGACAGCGCTGCTAATCGTATCCGTGTGCTATGGCGCCCGTTTCATGAACTCTGAGAGCCCCAACCTGGATGGCGTGCGCCGGTCGAGCGCGGCCGGCGCCGAGGACGACCTGAGCCGCGCCGGGAAGACTAACCGCCGGCGGTTCTTGCGACAGGTGTTGGCGACGGGCGCCACGGGGGCGCTGGCGGTCGGTTGTGGACGCCAGGCGGGCGTGCCGGCGGCGTCGGCGGAGGAGTTGCGGAAGAAGGCATTGGCGGGGGCCAAGGTGACGAAGGGGGTGTGCCGTTTTTGTGGCACCGGATGCGGGGTGTTGGTGTATGCGCGCGGCGGCAAGGTGGTGGCCACGGAGGGGGATCCTCGCACGCCGGTCAACCAAGGGCTCAACTGCATCAAGGGCTACCACCTCTCGGAGATCCTCTACGGCCAGGATCGCTTGACGCGTCCGTTGATACGCCGGGCGGGCGAGTTGGTGGCCGCGAGTTGGGAGGAGGCTTTGGATTTGGTGGCGGCCAAGCTGCAATCGGCGCTCGCGGAACTGGGCCCCGACGGCGTGGGGATGGCGGGCTCGGGGCAATGGACGATCTACGAGGGATACGTGGCGGCGAAGTATTGGAAGGCGGGGCTGAAGTCCAACCACATCGATCCAAACGCGCGGTTTTGCATGGCCTCGGCCGTGATGGGGTTCATGACCACCTTTGGCAGCGACGAGCCGATGGGCAATTACGAAGACTTGGATTGCAGCGATGTCTTTGTGACTTGGGGGGCCAACATGGCCGAGCAACACCCGATCCTGTTCAGCCGGTTGTTGGCGCGGAAGCAGTCGGCGCCCGGCGTCGAGCTATGGGACTTAGGGACGCGCCGCACCCGGACGAGCGAGGAGGCGACGCAGTATGTGGAGTTCGAGCCGGGGACGGACTTGGCGATCGCCAACGCCCTGGCCCAGGTGATCGTCGAGGAGAAGCTGTACGACGAGGCGTTCATCCGGCAGCACGTCCTCTTCAAACAGGGCCCGACCGACATCGGCTACGGGCTGGACAAATACAGCGCTCCGCACCTGTCGGACCAGGAATGGGATGCGCCGGTTCCTGGGGCGCCGGCGGCCACCGACGCCCTGCCGGCCACATGGGACGACTACGTGCGGTTCCTGGCCGACTACACGCCCGAAGCGGTCGAGAAGCTGAGCGGTGTGCCGGCCGAGAAGCTGCGGCTCTTGGCGCGGCGCTACGGCGATCGGCATCGGCGGGTGATGTCGCTTTGGACGATGGGGGTGAACCAGCATTACCGGGGCACGTGGATGAACAACCTCATCTACAATCTGCACCTGCTGACGGGCAAGATTGCGACCCCGGGCAATTCGCCTTTCTCGTTGACGGGCCAGCCGAGCGCTTGCGGCACGGCGCGCGAGGTGGGGACCTTTGCGCACCGGTTGCCGGCGGACATGCTGGTGACGGATCCGGAGCACCGGGCCATTGCGGCCAAGATCTGGCTCGGTGAGGCCGGCAAGGCCGACGAGATTCCGGCCAAGGTCGGCTACCACCTCACGGCGATGCTCCGGGCCTTCGAGCGGGGCAAACTCCGTTTCCTGTGGGTGTCGTGCAACAACCCGTTCGCCGCCGCGCCGAACCTCAATCGGATGCGCGCCTGGCGGAAGCAGAATCCGCGGGGCTTTCTGGTGGTATCGGACGTGTATCCGAACGCCTCGACGGAGTTGGCCGACGTGGTCTTGCCCAGCGCCATGTGGGCCGAGAAAGAAGGCGCGTATGGGAACGCCGAGCGCCGCACGCAGTTTTGGAAAGCGGCCGTGCCGCCGGCCGGAGAGGCCAAGCCCGATGTCTGGCAGTTCCTCGAGGTCGCGCGACGGACTGGGCACAGCCACCTGTTTCCGTACCAGGCGGAGACGCTTTACCGCGAGATTTGGGACGAGTACCGGCAGTTCGGCAACGGCCGCGGCAAAGACCTTGCGCCGTACGACTGGTACCACGAACGGCACGGGGGCGGCCGGTGGCCGGTCGTTCAGACGGGTACCGAGGGCGAGTGGCGGGAGACACCCTACCGGTACAACGCGGCCTATGATCCTTACGCGGCCAAGATCTTGGGTCGGCCCGAGGGCATCTGTTTCTACAAGAAGAAGTGGCCCAAGCCTGGCGCGGCCAAAGACTCGACCGACCCGAACGATTTCGAGTATCGGGCGGTGGTGTGGTTGCGCCCCTACCAACCGGCGCCCGAGCGGCCGGACCTCGAGTGGCGCGGGAAACCGGCCGGCGACGTGCCGGCTGACAAGTACCCGTACTGGCTGTGCACGGGCCGAGTGCTCGAACACTGGCACACGGGGACGATGACCCGGCGGGTGGCGGCCTTGCATCGGGCGATGCCGGAGGCGTTCTGCGAGATGCACCCTGCGGACGCCGCCGTGGCGGGCCTGCGGCAGGGGCAGAAGGTCAAACTCAAGAGCCGGCGCGGTGAGTTGGTGCTCGCGCTCGAACTGCGCGGGCGTGGCCGACCCGCCCGCGGATCGGTGTTTGTTCAGTTCTTCGACGAATCGCGCGCCGTCAATCTGCTGACGTTGGATCATTACTGTCCGATCTCGAAGGAACCGGACTACAAGAAATGTGCCGTGCGGGTCGAGCCGGCCTGACGGGGCCGGCCAGGTGACTGGAGCCGATTTTCCTGTGACGACCGCCACCGCCAACTTGAAGCTCTCGCGCCGCGAGTGTGCCACCGCGGGCCTTGGCGCCTTGGGCGTCGCTGCACTCGGCCTTTGGGCGGGGGCAGCCACGCGCGGTGTCGCGGCGGAGCGGCGGTTCCTCGAGCGGTGCGTGCGGTGCGGGCAATGCGGCGGGGCCTGTCCGGAGCAGGAGCTCGATGGGGAGCGGCGCAAGGCCATCCGCTGTTACGGGGTGAGCGCCGGTGCGCAGGCGGGGACGCCCTTCATCACGCCGCGGTGGGCGCCGTGCTTGATGTGCGTCGAGTTGCCGTGCGTGCGGGCTTGCCCGAGCGGGGCGCTGGATCCGCGGTTACTGGACATTGACGATGCGCGGATGGGGACCGCGTCGATCGTGGATCGGGAGGGTTGCCTAGCCCTTCAAGGGCTACGGTGCGAGGTATGCTTCAACCGATGTCCGAGGCGCGGTGTGGCGTTGACGCTGCAGCACACCTTGAACCGCCGGACGGAGCGCCACGCCGTCCTCGAGCCGGTGGTGCACAAGGACGCTTGCACCGGGTGCGGCCTGTGCGAGCGGGTTTGCGTGCGCGAGGAGCCGGTGAACCCGATCAACGCGTTGCTACGATCGCTGCAGCACGTGACGGCGGGAGGGCTGGGGCTTGTGGCGGGGGTGTTGGCGCTCGAGGCGTTGACCGAGCGCAGGCTGTTCTGCCGCCCCCTCTGCCCCGTGGGCGGATTCTACGGGACGATCAATCGGTGGGGCGCAGTCGGCGTGGCGATCGACCCGGCCACGTGCACGGGGTGCCGGCAGTGCGCCACGTTCTGTTTGGCGGCGCCGGAGCTCGAGGCGGCGATCGGGCAGGCGCGTAGGGCGAAGGTGCGCGCGCCGGTGGAATCGGCCCACTGCACCTTGTGCTGGGCCTGCGCGCGGGGCTGCGCGCGGGGCGGCATCCGGGTTCATCACCGGTGGCGGCGCTTGGCTCCGCCCCGGGCAGCAACCGTTCTGCAACCATGAAGGCGAGGTTGGGCGACCGACAGAGTCGAGTGAGGTTTGGCCGAGCGCAGGCAGCGCAGGTCGCCCGGTGTGGGGGCGGGCGAAGGGGCCGCTGGCTGGTGGTCTTCGGGGTCGGGGTCGGGCTGTTGGCGGCGAGCGTCGGCTGCCGGGATGCGCCGGCCAAACGCGAGGACGCGCGGATCTTGGCCGAGTTCCGAGGCCCGAACTTCATCGCATCGGATGAGCGGCGGGCACAGCCGCTGGGGCCGCCGTTGGTGCCTCACGTGGTGTACGCTCGGGATTTCGATTGTCTAGTCTGCCATGGCCACCGGGACTTCGTCTTTCGGGGTCAACCGGTCAAACAATGTATGCATCCCGAGCGCTCGGCCTGTCTCCAATGTCACGTGCCGATCCAGAACCGGGAAGCTCCGTTCCGGTTCGAGATGCTCGGCTCGGGCGCCTCGGTGGCGGCCACGCCTCCACAGCCTTGATTCACTCGTCTATGAATGCGCACGCTTCCGAATGCCCTTCCGAGAACTCCCGCCCGACGAACGAGGCGACCTCCCCGGTCTCGGCCGCGTCCGACCCGGCGCAGGCGGCAGCGCCACCGACGCCGCGACGCGATTTTCTCGCGTCGGTGTTGGCGGTCGGCGCGGTGGCGCCGGTGGCGGTGGGTGCGGTGGCGATGGGGCTGCGCTACGTGTTACCGCCGACGAAGATGGCCACGGCGGATTTGTTGATGTGTCGGGCGGACGAAGTGGCGCCGGGCGAGTCGCGGATCTTCAGCAATGTGTTGGGGAATCGGATTTGCCTGTTGCGGGATGCGCAGGCGCGGCCCGCCGAGGCGGAGCCGGGGAACGGATGGCCGTTCAAGGCGTTTTCCTTGCGTTGTTCGCACCTGGGCTGCTTTGCGCACTGGGAAGGCGGGCTGCGGAAGTTCGTTTGTCCGTGTCACAACGCGGTGTTCGACGACGATGGCCGGGTCATTGCCGGCCCGCCGCCGGTGGGGCTGACCCGCATCGCGGTCGAGGTGCGGAATGGGATGGTCTACATGCAGATTCCCTATGCCAAAGCCTGACGCACAGGACAGCCGTCTGGTCCGGTGGTTCAAGGAGCGGGTGCCGCTGCAGATCGAGGTGTTCGAGCAGCTCGCCAAAGAGCCCATCCCCAACCACATGAAACGCTGGTGGTACGCCCTGGGTGGCACGCCGCTGGTGCTCTTCGGGATCCTGTTGGCGACAGGCATTTGCCTGACCTTCTACTACATTCCGGAGCCGGGAAAGGCCTACCAGTCGGTGCAATACCTGACTGAGCAGGTCTACTTTGGATGGTACCTGCGGTCGATGCACCGCTGGGCGGCGAACCTGATGGTGGTGGCGGTCATCTTGCACTTGTTTCGGGTCTTCTTCACCGGGGCCTATCGCCGGCCGCGCGAGCTCAACTGGATGATCGGCTGCGGCTTGCTCTTCACGGTGCTGGGGTTTGGTTTTACGGGTTATGCGCTGGTGTTCGACCAGCTCTCCTATTGGGCCGCCCAGGTGGGGACGGGGTTGGCCGCCAAGACGCCTCTGGTGGGCGGCTTTTTCCAGCGGTTCATGCTCGGGGGCGAGGTGGTGGGCGAGAACACGCTGTCGCGGTTTTTCGTCTTCCACATTGGCGTCTGGCCGACGGTGCTGACGGCGCTGCTGGGGGCGCACATTTTCCTGTTCCGCGGTTTGGGGATTGCGGACATCGGGGCCAAGCAGCTCAGTGCGGCGGAGGCGCGGGATCACGCGGGCATGCTCAAGAGCGGGCGTTATTTCCCGTTTTTTCCGAACCATGCCATGACGGAGATCGTCATTGCGCTGGCGATTCTGATCGTGCTGACGCAACTCTCGATCGTGTGGCCGGCCTCGTTGGTGCCACCGGCGGACCCGCTCAACACGCCGGCGCACATCCAGCCGGAGTGGTATTTCTTCTTTCAGTTCCAACTCCTGAAGCTCTTCCCCGAGAAGTTGGCGCTCGGTCTGCAACTGGTCATGGTGCTGATCTTGGTGTTTTGGCCGTTTATCGACCGGGCGTTGTTGCAGCGCTGGAACAACCCCTGGATTTCGCCCGCGTTTGGGTTGGCGGGTCTGGCGGTCTTCCTGGGGTTGACCCTCAACGAGGCTTTTCATGGCTATGTCCTGTTTGACGATTGGTACCAACGGCTCCTAGCTGGCCGGTGAACCGGCGACACGCCCGACGTTTTATGAGCATGACCCCCGCCCCTGAATCTGGCCGCGACGAACTGCGCTGGAAGAAAGTCTTCGTCGCCCTGGCCGCCCTGCTGTTCTTCATCACGATGGTCTCGGTGGGCTTCATCGAGATGTGGCGCCTGAAGCCGCGCGACCAGACCGCCCTGGCCTATACCCCGGCGGACTCGACGAGTTGTGTCGAGTGCCATCAGAAGACCACGCCCGGGATTGTCAGCGACTGGATGCTGAGCCGGCACTCGGAGAAAGGGGTGGGTTGCATGAGTTGCCATAGCTCGGAGAAACACGAGCCGGACGCCTTCGAGCATTACGGTGCGGTGGTGGCGACGCTGGTCTCTCCCACCGATTGCAACAAGTGCCACGCCCAGATCGGCCACGAGTTCCAGATCAGCCACCACTCGAAGGCCGCCCAGTTCATCGGTTCGCTCGACAATTTCCTGGGCGAGTTCGTCGAGGGCCGCCAGGCCGCGGTGAACGGCTGCATGCAATGCCACGGTTCGACGGTCAGCGTCACCAAGGTCTTCGCCGACGGCCAGGAGTATACGCAGGACACCGGCGCGCTCCTGGACCGCGCGCGCGCGGCCTTGGCCGCGGAAGGGGCGCGCGGCCTCGAGGCGAAGGTGCGCGAGTGGTGCAGTGGCGCGCCGGGTTTGGCCGAGCGGGTGATGGCGGCGAAAGATCTCTCGAGCGACCAAGCGGTTTTGGCGGTCATGACCCATCAGGATTTTGGCCATGTGGTCGAGCGCGAGGAGCAGGCCAAGAAGCTGAGCTATCGTCTGCTGCTCGAGAGGGGGCGAGCGTTGGCCCAGGCGGACTTGGCACAGGCGGGGCTGCACGACCGGTTGGCGGCCAAGGTCAAGTTCGACCCCGACGGCTGGCCCAACACCGGGATTGGCCGGATCAACCCCGATTTATCGAACGGCTCATGCACGGCCTGCCACAGCCGGCACAAGTTCCAGGTGAGCATGGCGCGCGAGCCGGAGAGCTGCGGCAAATGCCACCTCGGCCCCGACCATCCCCAATTCGAGGTCTACAACGAGTCCAAGCACGGCATTGCCTTCCGCGCCAACCGCGAGCGGATGAATCTCGAGGCGCGTCCGTGGGTGGTGGGCCGGGATTACACGGTGGCGCCGACGTGCGCGACCTGCCACATGGCAGCCACACGCACCCAGCCCAGCACCCACGACGTGGGCCAGCGCATTTCCTGGACCCTGCGGCCGGCGATCAGCACCAAACTCGAGCATTGGGAAGAACGCCGCTCGGCTATGCAGGAGGTGTGCTCGACCTGTCACGCGCCCCAGCAGGTCCAGAATTTTTACATGCAATACGACGGCTTGGTCACGCTCTACAACGAGAAGTTCGCTAAGCCTGGCCTCGAGATCGTCAACAGCTTGGCGAAGGTGGGCGCCATCACGCCTGCGCCCACGCAGTTGAATGTGCCCGGCGTGGCCGAGGCGGTCCAGACGCTCGCCGGGCGCGGCCTGTCGCCCAACCCATTCGACGACGAAATCGAGTGGACCTGGTATTTGCTCTGGCACCATGAAGGGCGGCGGATGCGTCACGGCGCGTCCATGATGGCGCCGGACTACACGCAGTGGCATGGCGCGTTCGAGGTGGCGCACCGGTTCTATTTCGAGTTGGTCCCGCAGGCGCGCGAGACCCTCGAGCGGGCGCTGAAGGCGGGCCGGATTACCGCGGCCCAACAACATGAGGTCGAGCAGACGATCGATCGGATCTTGGCGCGGCCGGATCACCAATGGCTCAAAGGGCTCAGCCCCGAGCAGCGCCGCGAGCAGATGAAGTTCTATCGCGAACGCTATGGACAGTAGCATCCGGCAACTCTTCCTTTCGCCCGGCCACAATTACTTCGGCCACCACGGTCAACCGGCCGGGGAGCACCCCCTGATCGAGGTCGAGGCGATCGAGTGCGTGGCGGGTCGCGGGATCCGAGGCGACCGTTTCTTCGATTACAAAGAGGGTTACAAAGGCCAGATCACCTTCTTCGCGTGGGAGACGATCGAGGCCTTGCGCCGCGAACTCGAGTTGCCCCACGCCACCGCCGCCGCCACGCGCCGCAACGTGATCACCCAGGGCCTGGATCTCGCCGCCCTGGTTGGCCGCCCGTTCGAGGTGCAGGGCGTCCGGTTCCGCGGCACCGAGGAATGCCGGCCTTGCGCGTGGATGAACGGCGCTTTGGGCCACCCCCAAGCGGAGCAGTGGCTGCGCGGTCGGGGCGGCCTGCGCGCCCAGATCCTATGCGACGGCTGGCTGCGCCGGACCCCCTGAGGGATGGACTTGAGTGCGGTCATCCTGGCCGGAGGCCAATCGCGTCGCATGGGCCGCGACAAGGCCTGGATCGAACTAGGCGGCCGGTCCCTCTTGGCCCGGGCCCGCGCCACGATCGAGCCCCTCGATCCGGTCGAGATCTTCGTGTCGGGTCGGCCCGGTGAGGATTACTCGGCGCTTGGTTGCCCGGTGCTCTACGATCTCGAGTCGGGCTGCGGTCCGCTCGGCGGTGTCGAGCGGGCCTTGGCGGCCGCGCACGCGCCGCTGCTGCTCGTGCTGGCGGTCGACCTGCCCCAGATGACCTCGATCTTCCTGGGCCGGCTCCGCCACGCGTGCGATGCCCTCACGGGCGTCGTGCCCGAGGTGGCCGGCGCGCTCGAACCGTTGGCCGCCATCTACCCCAAACGCTGCCACGCCTTCGCCCGCGAGTTCTTGGCTCGCCAACGACGGTCCGCCCGCGAGTTCGCCCAGCTTTGCCTCGCGGAGGGAGCGGTGCGGCGATTCCCGGTGCCGGGGGCGGAGACCGGTTGCTTGGCCAACTGGAATTGCCCCGAGGACCTTACCGGGCCTGGCGGTTCGACCGGAGTGCGGCTCGTGGCTACAGACCGTCCGGGCCTGGCCCAGGTCAAGCGCTTGACTCGCTCGAGATCAGGCGATGTCGGCCGACGAAAAAACTTTCGGTGATGAACCGGATTATGGGAAGCTTGCTGCCGTGATGTGCGCATGAAGCCGCTCTCCCGAAGCCAACAGCGCCGTGGTTCGGCTCCCGCCGAGTCTGCGTCCGTGCCCACTCGAGCTCCGTCTGCGGCTGGCAGGTTCAGCCACCTGGACGCTCGGGGGGCAGCGCGGATGGTCAATGTGGGGGCCAAGACCGTGCAACGTCGTCGGGCGGTAGCCGCGGCGCGGCTGGTTTGTCGGCCCGCGACTCTGCGGGCGCTGAAGGCTCAGGCGTTGCCCAAGGGCGACGTGCTGGCGGTGGCGAACCTGGCCGGCCTCCAGGCGGTGAAACGCACGGCGGACCTCATTCCGTTGTGCCACCCCCTGCTGGTGGATCATGTCGAGATCCGGTTTACGCTCGAGCGGTCGGGCATTGCCATCACCTGTGCCGTCGAAACCAGCGCGAAGACGGGGGTCGAGATGGAGGCGCTCACGGGGGCGAGTGTGGCGGCCTTGACCCTGTACGACATGTGCAAGGCGGTCGATCCGGGCATGCGCATCGAGGGCATTCGGTTGCTGGCCAAGATCAAGCAATGAAGATCGGCCGCCTAACCGTCAGCGACCGCGCCGCCGCGGGCGAATATGCCGACCGCAGCGGGCCGGAGATCGAGCGGGTCCTGCGGGCGTGTTTCGGGGAGGACAACCAGTTTCTGCGCGCGGTGGTGCCGGACGAAGCGGACCAGATCGCCGCGCAACTCCGGGCCTTCGCCGACCGAGAGGGTTGCGACCTGATCGTGACCACGGGCGGCACGGGTGTCGCTCCGCGCGATGTCACTCCCGAGGCCACGCTGGCCGTGCTGGACAAGGAACTCCCCGGGTTTGGCGAGCTCATGCGCTCGGAGTCCATGAAGCGGGTGGCCACCGCCATCCTGTCGCGCGCGACCGCGGGCACGCGGGGCAAAGCGCTGATCGTGAATCTGCCCGGCAAACCCACGGCGGTGGCTGAATGCCTGGCGGTCTTGGTCGAGGCCATTCGTGAAGGAGTCGAACACCTCGGCGGTCGGGATCCGCACCAGGCTCGGGTGGCGGGGGCGGCCTTGCCCGCGCGAACTGGGTGAACGCCTATGGACGCTTTCGGACGCAAGATCGATTACCTCCGCATCTCGGTGACCGACCGGTGCAACGAGCGATGCGTTTACTGCCTGCCCGAAGGGTACCGCGGTTGGCAACCTCGAGCCGAGCACCTCGAGGTGGCTGAGCTCGAGCAACTCGCGCGCGTGGCGACCGAGTTGGGCGTCCGCAAATTCCGGCTCACCGGCGGGGAACCGCTTCTGCGACGGGACTTGCCCGAGATCGTGAGCGCGATCGCCAAGCTGCCGGGGGTCGAGTCGCTGGGGCTTTCGACCAACGGAACGCGGCTGGCCTCGTGCGCTGGTTCGTTGCGGTTGGCGGGTCTGCGGACTGTGAACGTCAGCCTGGACGCGTTGAATCCGGCGGTCTATCGCCGGATCACGGGCGGTAATCCGCAGGCGGCACTGGACGGCGTGCGGGCCGCGCTCGCTGCCGGCTTCGAGTGCGTCAAGTTGAACTGCGTGCTCATGCGCGGGGTGAACGAGGCAGAGATCTGGCCGTTGGTCTTGTATGCCGGCGAATTGGGGGTGCCGCTGCGCTTGATCGAACTGATGCCCGTGACCACCTCGACGGTGCTCGACGAGTCCAATTTCCTCCCGGTCAGCGAGGCGATGCAGCGGTTGGGTGAGCGTGACGAACTTGTGGCGCTGCCCGAGCGCCACTTTGGTTGGGGTCCGGCGAGATATTACCGCTTGCGGCACACCGGCGCGGTGGTGGGATTTATTGGCGCCTTGACCACGCCGCACTTTTGCGACACCTGCAACAAGATGCGCTTGACTGCGGATGGCAAGATCCGTCCCTGCTTGGGCGATCACGGCGAGTTGGACTTGCGCCCATCGTTGCGGCAGGTCCGATCGGACGATGCCGTGCGCGAGATGCTCCTTTTGGCCATGGCGCGCAAGCCGCGCGAGCACCAATTCCGCAACCAGTACCAGCCCTGTCGGCCGATGACTGCAATCGGAGGTTGACCGCACCGCTGCGGTAGGACCGGTAGGGAGCTTGGCGGCGGCGCTGTTTAGGGGGGGGCGCGCAGGGGGGTGCGCGCTCGAGCCTACAGCGGTTGTCCGTCCTGGGGGCCTGGGGGCCTGTCCCTGCACGAGCGGCAGGAAGGGAAGGGAGAGGGGCATCGAACCCAACCTGCGCTTTTCGCTGTTGGGCCTGATCCTTCCCATCCCATCCCGGCCATCCATCCCGGCTATCCCGATCCCGGCTTTGGTAGAAAGGCTTTGCCGCAGCGAGAGTGCAGGGCAGGGCTCCGCCCGGATGCGACCTCGGCGCTGCCGTGGAGGCTTGCGAACATCGTGGCTGAGCCGGTGGGGTGCGAGCAGCCAACGGCCGAACGCCCGAACCGCATGGGTACGAGTTGTTTAAGCCCACCTTTCTTGCTCGCTGCCGTTGCCTTGCCATGCCTTGTTTCTTGTTTCTTGCCGCCTGCTTTTGCTGCCGCCTGCACAAAGCAATGAACCGCAAGAGATGGAGAGGCTTGCCTAGTTGTTTATTCGCCAGGCGATTAATTGTTGACAGGGGGGGAGAGGCCGCTAACGCCTGGTACCCTCCCCCCGATCATCTCTCCCGGCTGCTTTGGTTAGGATTTGGCGGGACCGCGAGATCCTGGGGTGGCGGACGCGTAGGGACTTGAGTTGCAGATATATATAAATCGACAGCTCAATAGCACTTGACACCGGATCGAGGCGATGGGCATGGGCTTTGGGGCATTAGACTTAGCCCTTGGGCGCTGGCGAGGACGAGGGACGAGTGGTGAGGGGGATTCTCCGTCTCAGTCGGCGGGATTGGGATTGGGGGGGGGGGGGGGGCGGATGGGTTGGGTGAAGTCGGCGATGGGGTCATGGCGCGCATTGCCCGCGGGCGAGAGGTCGAGCGGGGCGATGGGCAAGGGGAGCGCCTGGCCCTGGAAGTGGACCTGGTCGAGCCGATCGCGTTGCAGGGTGGTGCCAAGGCGTTTGAAGAAGGGAAAGAGGTCTTCGCCGCAGGCGATGCTCATATCCTCGACCATTTGGTCTAGGGACAACTGACGGTGGGGTTGGTCCTGCCAGCGGGTGTGCTGGACCCAGCGCCAGCGTGGATACCAGGTGGTGCCGTAGCGGTCGTCGAGCTTTTGCCAGATCCACCAGAGTTTCTTCCAGACGGCGCCGTTGCCCCATTTCTCGTAGGCGCCACGGTTGGGCAGGCCGAGATCGACGGTGGCGGCGTTGGGGTCGATCTGGAAGAGCGTGTTGCAGTCGCGCATGGACTTATTGTCGCTATAGAGCGCGAGGATTTTGCCCTGCCACCAACCGGCGTGGGCTTCACCTTGGTTGCCATCGAACCAATGGGCCGCGGCTTCGCCTTGGGCGTTGCGGGGTCCGCTCATGGTATGAGCCAGTTCGTGGGCGAAGACGCCGAAGAGGTTGACTGGGTCGAGCGAGATGGTGCCGGTTTCTTTGGGGTAGAAGGCGTTCACGGCCCAGCCACCGCCTCCGCCGGCGGCCAGGATGATGAACATCGGTTCTTCGGGCACGGGCGATGGGAGCCAGGCGTAGAGGCGCCGGGTAATGGTGGGGATTTCTTGCCGCACCGCCGCGAGCAGGCGTTCTTTTTGGTTGCGTGCGTAGTAGACTACGGCGCCCTGCTGGCGTTCTTCGAGTTCGGGGTAGATGCCACCTCCGCCGCCGTGCGTTTGCGAGAAGCGAGCCTCGCCCCCGACCGGTGGGCTACCGGCGGCGGCCCAGGTGACGATGTCCTTGAGCAAGGCCTGCTTGGCATCGGCCAGCGTTCTTGGGGCTTGGTTGCCTGGGTCCAACTCGGACAGCGCCGAGACCAGGACGATCCGGCCTTGGCCCGCGGTTCGGCTGAAGACGCCGGCGCCGGGGCGGTCACCTTGGTGCATGAGCTCCCAGGTCGAGTCGAGGAGGGTACTGGTTTTGCCGGCGATGAAGGATTGAAAGTCGACGCCGAACGAGGTGGCCAAGCTGTGCTCGGCCCAAGGTTCGAGCCGCTGCTTATCCGGGCGGGCGAGGCCGTTGTCGACGATGACTAAGCCGCCGCCGTTGTGGACGAACGCCGCCACGGCGGACCGTTCGTCGGGCAGGTAGGGCTGGGCCTGGGGATCGGACTGATAGGTGATGAGCACGTTGAATCGTGGGTTGGGCACCCAACCGAAGGGGCGCAGCGGTTTGCCGTCCATGGCCCGGCCGACGGGGACGCGGGCGCGGCTGAGTTGGCCTGGTGTGAGGACCGTGTGGAGGGAGGCGTGGCTGACGATGGAGCGGAAGCCGAGCGGATGGAGTTTGGCGGGGAGACCCCACATGGTGGCGAAGGCGCACTGATGGGCCAGGTCGACGAGCACATTGATGCCGGTGTCGTTGGGCACCTGCAACGGCGGGTTGGGGAAGCGCGCGGCCACCTCGGCCGGCAGGGTCTGGCCCGATTTCCAGATGCGTTCGACCTGCTGGAGGTTCGGGTCGGTTTGGGCGTTGAGGAGGGTGGCGGACAGGGTTAGGCACGCGGCCCTCAGCGTGAGTGAGATCCACGATTGGCGAAGCAGTGTGTGCATGGGGCAAAGCTCTAGTGTGCGGCGGCGGGTTCGAGTGGAGGTGGCTGGCGTCCCGCCAGGAGGGTGGCGAACGAGCGGCGCTCGACGAGGTCGGGGAGGTGGGCGGTATCTTCGTCTTGGACCCAAAGGGTGCGGGACCTGAACCAGGCGCCGTCGTTGCGGTGCGGGGCTGCGCGGACGATTTGGGGGAGCGCGCCGGGGTCGCCTCGTTGGCCGGAGGTCACTTCGCGCGCCCACCCGACGTGGAAGCCGAGGAACAGCTTGGGGACATAGAGGTGCAGCGCGAAGCGTTGTTGGTTCGAGACGAGGACATCGTCGTAGCCGTCTTCGTTGACGTCGACGAAGCGCAGGCCATCGTCGAGGCCGGCCTCGTTCACCAGACGGGCGCCCTGGGGCAGAGCTGCAGGTGCGGCTAGGCGAGGTATGCGCAGCGGTTTCATCGGTTGGCCACCGGCGGGGGCTCTGGGTCCGGGTGATGGTGACGGTGATTGGCCCGCATCCGCCGTCAGCATACGGTTGGGTGGGGGCGTTCGACAAGCCTTGTGCGCGGTCGTGTGAGGTCGCTGGGGAGGCGCGACTTGCGTTGGGGGCCGACTGGCCGCATCATAGGGGTCGATCAATCATGAGTGAGAAGCAAGCTAAAGCTGAGACCTACGGGGCGGTAGGCAACGTCCGGCCGGGTGTGTCGTTGTTGACCGATGACGATGTGCACTGGTTCAACGAGGGCACGCACTTTCACCTTTACGAGAAACTCGGGGCGCACCCGGGCCAGCACGAGGGGCGCGCGGGCACGCATTTTGCGGTTTGGGCGCCGAACGCGGCGGAGGTGTTCGTGATGGGGGATTTCAATGGCTGGAACAAGTCTCGGCACGAGCTCGAGGCGCGGGGCGGCTCGGGCATATGGGAGGGGTTCATTCCGGGAGTTCGCGCGGGGGCGACCTACAAGTTCCACATTGTGTCGCGGCTCAACGGGTACCGGGTGGACAAGGCGGACCCGTTTGGTTTGCGCCACGAGACGCCGCCGAAGACGGCGTCGGTGGTATGGGACTTGAGCTATGGCTGGTCGGACCAGGTCTGGATGGAAGGGCGGCGGGAGCGGGCGAAATTGGACAAGCCGATGTCGGTATACGAGGTGCATTTGGGGTCGTGGATGCGGCTGCCTGAGGAGGAGGACCGGTGGCTGACGTACCGTGAGCTTGCGCCGAAGTTGGCGGCGTATGCGCGCCGGCTAGGGTTTACCCATGTCGAGCTGCTGCCGGTGATGGAGCATCCGTTTTACGGTTCGTGGGGGTACCAGACCACGGGGTATTTTGCGCCCACGAGCCGGTACGGGTCGCCGCAGGACTTGATGTATTTGATCGATTGCCTGCACCAGCACGATGTGGGGGTGATTTTGGACTGGGTGCCGTCCCACTTCCCGACGGACGAGCACGGGTTGGCGTATTTTGACGGGACACACCTCTTCGAGCATGCGGACTTGCGGAAGGGGCTGCAGCGGGACTGGAACAGCTACATCTTCAACTACGACCGGCACGAGGTGCGGGCGTTTCTGATCAGCAGCGCCTTTTTGTGGCTGGACAAGTACCACGTGGACGGGCTGCGGGTGGACGCGGTGGCGTCGATGCTCTACTTGGACTACTCACGGAAGGAGGGGGAGTGGGTTCCGAACCGGCACGGGGGCCGGGAGAACCTCGAGGCGATCGATTTTCTGCGGCGGTTCAACGAGGAGGTGTACCGGCGGTTTCCGGACACGCAGACGGTGGCGGAGGAGTCGACGGCGTGGCCGATGGTGTCGCGGCCGAACTACCTGGGGGGATTGGGTTTTGGCTACAAGTGGGACATGGGCTGGATGCACGACACCCTCAAGTACTTTGGTAACGACCCGATTCACCGGAAGTATCACCACCACCAGTTGACTTTCCGCGGCATGTACGCTTTCGCGGAGAATTTCGTGTTGCCGCTTTCCCATGACGAGGTGGTGCACGGGAAGGGCTCGCTCATGGGGCGGATGCCGGGCGACGAATGGCAGCGGTTCGCCAACTTGCGGTTGTTGTTGGCGACGATGTACGCGCAGCCGGGCAAGAAGCTGCTGTTTATGGGAGGGGAGTTTGGGCAGTGGAACGAGTGGTACCACGAGGGGAGCTTGGATTGGCACCTGGTTCAAGAGGGGAATCTGCATGGCCAGTTGCAGCGTTGGGTGGGGGAGTTGAACTGGTTCTATCAGCGGGAGCCGGCCTTTCACCAGACCGACGCGAACCCCGAGGGTTTCGAGTGGGTGAACTGCGACGACGCGGAGCAGAGCACGCTGAGTTGGTTGCGCCGCAGCCCGACGAGCGGCGAGGTGATTTTGGTGGCGCTGAACTTCACGCCGGTGCCGCGGTACAACTACAAGGTGGGAGTGGCGGGTGGTGGGTTTTGGCAGGAATTGCTCAACAGCGACGCGGTCGAATACGGGGGCAGCGGGCAGGGGAACCTGGGCGGGCTCGAAGCGGCGCCTTTTGGCTGGCACCGCAAGTCGCATTCCCTCACGATGACGTTACCGCCGTTGGGGGCGGTATTTTTGAAGCGCACACCTTAGCGACGACGAGGCCCGTTCATGCAGCGATTTATCTGTTTACACGGCCATTTTTATCAGCCGCCGCGAGAGAATCCCTGGCTCGAAGCGGTCGAGCTGCAGGACTCGGCCTTTCCGTACCACGACTGGAACGAGCGGATTGCGGCCGAGTGCTACGCGCCGAACGCCTACGCCCGGTTTCTGGATGGCGAGGGTCGGATTGCGCGGATCGTGAGCAACTACTCGAGGATCAGTTTCAACTTCGGTCCGACGCTGCTCTCCTGGATGAAGGAGAACGGGCCCGACATTCACCAGGCGATCGTGGACGCGGACGGGGTCAGCCGCCGACGTTTTGGCGGGCACGGTTCGGCCTTGGCGCAGTGCTACAACCACATGATCATGCCGCTGGCCAATCGGCGCGACAAGTACACCCAGGTGCTGTGGGGGATCCGGGATTTCGAACACCGCTTCGGGCGCGCCCCCGAGGGGATGTGGTTGCCGGAGACGGCCGCCGACAACGAGTCGCTGGATGTGCTGGCGCAACTGGGGATCAAGTTCACGATCCTGTCGCCGTTTCAGGCCAGCCGGGTTCGCTCGCTCAAGGGCGGCAGTTGGCGGGACGTGAACGGTGGCCGCGTCGATCCCACCTTGCCGTATCTGGTGAAACTGCCGGCGGGACGCAGCATCGCGGTGTTCTTTTATGACGCGCCGGTGTCCCAGGCAGTGGCCTTCGAGCGGTTGCTCAACAACGGCGAGCGATTCGCTCACCGACTCATGGATAGGTTCGACGACGGGCGCCACGGGGATCAGCTCTTGCACATTGCCACGGACGGCGAGTCCTACGGGCACCACCATCGGTATGGCGAGATGGCGATGGCGTACGCGTTGGACTTCATCGAGACACGGCAGATGGCGCGGTTGACGGTGTACGGCGAGTATCTGGCGGGGCACCCTCCGACGCACGAGGCCCAGATTCATCAGGGCAGCGCCTGGAGTTGTTCGCATGGGGTGGATCGGTGGCGGCGGCATTGCGGCTGCAACTCCGGCGGGCGCCCGGGCTGGAACCAGAACTGGCGCCAACCTTTGCGGGAGGCGCTGGATTGGTTACGCGACCAATTGGCGCCGGCGTATGAGGCGAAGGCGAAGGAGCTTTTGCGCGATCCGTGGGCGGCGCGGGACGATTACGTTGCGGTGCTCCTGGACCGATCGGTCGAGAACCTGGGCCGATTTCTGGATCGGCACGCGGTGCGGGCGTTGACCGAAGCCGAGCAGGTGAGCGCGTTGCGGCTGCTCGAACTGCAGCGGCACGCGATGCTGATGTACACCAGTTGCGGCTGGTTCTTCGACGAGATTTGCGGCATCGAGTCGGTCCAGGTCATTCAGTATGCCGCGCGGGCTTTGCAGATTGCGGCGGACCTGTTACAGGCGGATTTCGAGCCTGGGTTTCTCGAGGTTTTGGCCAAAGCCAAGAGCAACCTGCGCGAGCACCGCGATGGGCGGCACATCTACGAAAAGTTCGTTAAGCCCGCCATTATGCACCGCGAGTCGGTGGGCGCGCACTACGCGGTCAGTTCGCTCTTCGAGTCCTATCCGGAAGAGGCGCGCATTTATGCGTACACGGTGACGCAGGAGGACCGGCAGTTGCACACCGCGGGCAACGCGCGGTTGGCGCTGGGCCGGATCAGGGTCACGTTCAACGTCACGCGCAACTCGGATGTGGTCACGTACGGCGTGCTGCACATGGGGGATCACAACCTCAACTGCGGCGTGCGCCTGTATCAGGGGCCGGAGGCGTACGGGGCCTTGGTGCAAGAGATGCGCGAGGCTTTCGAGCGCGCGGATTTTGCCGCGATAATTCGGATGATGGACCGGCACTTTGGCGAATCCAACTACTCGCTGAAGAACCTCTTTCGCGACGAGCAACGCAAGGTTCTCAACCGGATCTTGGAGTCGACCCGGGACGAGATTCACAGCACTTACCGCCTGCTGACCGATCGGCATGCGCCCTTGCTGCGGTTTCTGTCCGATCTGCGCGCGCCGGCGCCCAAGGCGCTCGAGCTCGCCAAGGAGTTCGTCCTGAACAGCGAGTTGCGGCGCCAATTCGAAAGCGACAAATTGGACCTGGAGCGGGTACGCGCCTTGCTCGAGGAGAGCGAACGCGACAAGACGCCTCTGGACGCCGAGACCCTCGGCTACGCGCTCAAAGGGCACTTGGACCGATTGGGCGGTCGCTACGAGCAGGCCCCGCAGGACTTGGCCCTCCTGGGACAACTCGAGGCTGCCGCCGGCCTGGTGCGGTTGATGCCCTTCGAGGTGAACCTGTGGAAGCCCCAGAACCTCTACTACACCATGTTGAGCACCGTGCGCCCGGAGGTGCAGCAGCGCGCCGAGCAAGGCGACGAGACTGCGCGCGAATGGCTGGCGCAGTACGCCAAGTTAGGCGACAACCTCGGCTTCTGCGCCAGTCCCCAAGTCGAGGCACACTGCGCGGTGGAGTCGCCACCGGCACCCTCCGGCACGTGAAGGGGACGGGCCACCCAGCCAAGCGGGGCGAAGCGACTACGCGCGCGGGGCGCGGGTGGGGAGTTGCCACCCGGCGGGTTGCCGGCGTCTGGCGGGTCGGTCGAGGCGGCGTTTGGCTTTTAGTCTTGGTTTGATGTGGCGAACCCTCAACCCTGTTATTCCCATGACTGACATCAAGTTTGCATGTCCCAGTTGCGGCCAGCACATCAAGTGCGACTCGAGCCACGTGGGCCGGAAGATGTCGTGCCCAACGTGCCACTCCCAACTCAAAATCCCCAAGCTCGCGCCGGGCCCGACCAAGGGACCTTTACCGCGGGCGGAATTGATCGCGGCCATGCCGAGCAAGACGCAGCCAATTCAGAAAGGGGTCGCGGCGCCAAGCCCCGCCCACAGCGCGTCCGCCAAGAAGCAGTCTCAGGCGCTCCCGGCCAAGAAAGCGGCCCCCGCCCCCGCAACTCCGGCCAAGGAAAGCCCACGCGTCGCACTGCCCAAGAAGGATGAAGATAAGGGCAGCCCGAGCGTGTCGCTGCCGAAGAAGGAGGCCGCTCCGACTGGATTGGCCAAGCCCACTTCGCCAAGTCTGGAGCCGTCCAAGCCCAAAGCGGCTGTTCCGGCCGTGGCCCTGCCGGGGCGCGAGCGTGTGGAGCCGGCGCCGGCCGGCCCGCAAATAGCGTTACCGACGGCTACGGAGGCGGAGGTTCGCTGCGTTTGTCCGGTGTGCCAATCGGAGCTCAGTCTTCCAAAGGCGCTTGCCGCGGGAGCGGCAGAAGGGGAACTGCCCAGGGCAAGACTGGTGCGGCGAGGCGAGCCCGCTCGGCCTGACAGCGGAGCGGCGACACCCAAGGCGCCTCCGTCGAGTCCGGAGGTCGCGGTCACGCCTGCGCCGGCCCAGGAATCTTCCGCGGCTGGCAGCGCGGCGGAGTCGTCCAGCCCGAGTGCGACGCCGGGTGCCTCGAAGGGCCAGCGTGCCCGGCCTGGGGGAGCGCTGAAACCGCGCATGTCGTATGTCTTAACGGGCAAGCCGCCCGCTCAGGGGAGGGAACGGGGCACGAAGGAAGGTGAAGGGGCTGGAGGCGAGGGGAGTGCGTCCAACGCGGGTAGTTCGGCCAGCGCGGGCGACGCCGAGGCGCCGGATCGGACGCCGCCGGAGGCCGGCCAAGGAAGCTAAGGGCTGGGAGCTTACTGATGAGAGGTCGGGATAGACGACACATTGCAGGGCGCGCAGTCCTCTGCGCGCCGTCAACCACTGTGGACACAGGAAACCGCGGCGCGCAGAGGACTGCGCGCCCTACCGCCGAGTTGTAGTCCATCTCAGTGAGTCATCAGCAGGCTAGCGACGGCGGCGGTAGACAAAGTGGTGGCAGAGTCTTTGCCCATGAAGTCTGTTGAACCCATCGGAACCGGGCCTGCGGCAGTGAAGGTTCCGCGTGCGACTTACCGGCTGCAGTTCCACGCCGGGTTTAAGCTGCGGGATGGACTCGAGCTGGTGCCATATTTAGCGGCACTCGGGGTGAGTCATCTCTATGCCTCGCCTTTGCTCAAGGCGCGCCCGGGCAGCACGCACGGTTACGACGTCTGCGACTGCACCCAGTTGAATCCGGAACTCGGGACGGAGGCCGATCTCGAGGCGTTGGTGGGGGCGCTGCGGGAACACGGCCTGGGGTTGGTGCTCGACATTGTGCCCAACCACATGGGGATTGGCGGGCCGGAGAACGCGTGGTGGTGGGATGTGCTGGCGCGCGGTTCGGCCAGTTCTTTGGCCGGCTACTTCGACATCGACTGGGAGTCGCCGGATCCGCGCTTGCGCGGCAAGGTCCTGTTGCCGGTCTTGGGCGATCGGTACGAGCGGGTGCTGGAGCGCGGCGAGTTGCGGCTGGTGGAGGAGGGGGGGGCGGTGCGGCTCGCCTACTTTGACCACCGGTTCCCGCTGGCCGCGGGCACTGGCCCGGAAGGGACCGAGGCGGCCGGGGCCGGCGTGGCGGAAGTCAATCGGCGCCCGGATTTGCTGGATGCGTTGGTGCAGAAGCAACACTACCGGCTGGCTTTTTGGCGGTTGGGCGATAGCGAGCTGAACTACCGCCGCTTCTTCAACATCACCACTTTGGTGGGGGTCCGCGTCGAGAATCCCCGAGTCTTCAGCGATACGCACAGCCGGATTTTGGAGTGGTGCCAGCGCGGCTGGATCGAGGGGTTGCGCATCGATCACCCGGATGGCCTGCGGGATCCGCAGGAATACCTCGAGCGGTTGCGCGCCGCGGCGCCGGGCGCCTGGGTGGTGGTCGAGAAGATCCTCGAGCCAGGCGAGGCGCTACCCGCGGATTGGCCCGTGGCGGGCACGACCGGCTACGACTTCCTCAACTGGGTCGCCGGGCTCTGGGTTGACCCGGAGGCGGAGGCGGCCTTTACAGAGTTCTATGCGCAGTTTACGGGTGAGCCGACGGACCCTGCCGGGCTGGTGCGGGAGAAGAAGCGGGCGGTGCTGCGCGAGCTGTTGGCGGCGGAGGTGGAGCAACTCACCCACCTGTTGCTGCACCTGGCGGCTCATCGTTGGCCGATCCGCGACTGCCGCCGGCGCGAGCTGCGCGAGGCGATCGTCGAGTGGGCGGCAGCTTTTCCGGTGTATCGCACCTACGGGCAGGCCGGGCGCAGCGTGGTGAGTGCGGCGGACGCGGCTTGCTTGGGGCAGGCGTTGGCGGCGGTGCGGCATCAACGGCCCGATTTGGATTCTGGGCTGGTCGAGTTTGTGGGGGCGCTGCTGCGGCGGGAGGTGCGGGGCGACGTCGAGACCGAGTTCAGCCTGCGGTTCCAGCAACTCACCGGGCCGGCGATGGCCAAGGGGCTCGAAGACACCACCTTCTACTGCTACAACCGGTTTGTGGCGCTCAACGATGTTGGGGGCGACCCCGCCCGCTTCGGGGTGGACCCGGCGGCGTTTCATCGGGCTTGCGCACAGGCGCAAGCGAGTTGGCCGACCGCGATGTTGGCCACCTCGACGCACGACACCAAGCGCAGCGAAGACGTGCGCGCGCGTCTGGGGCTACTGTCGGAGATCCCGCGGGCTTGGTTTGCCGCCGTGCGGCGGTGGTCGGCGCTCAACGAACCGCGCCGGCGACACGGTTGGCCGGATCGCAATCTCGAGTACTTGTTCTACCAGACGGCGGTGGGGGCTTGGCCCTGGCCGGTCGAGCGCGCCCTGGCCTACCTCGAGAAGGCTGCCTGTGAAGCCAAACAACACACGGATTGGACCCGCCGCAACGCAGCTTACGAAGCCGCGTTGCGGGACTTTGTGAGCGGCGCGTTGGGGGATCCGGCTTTTGTGGACGATCTCGAACGGTTCGTGGCGCCGTTGGTGGGCCCGGGCCGCCTCAACGCTTTGGCGCAAACCCTCGTGAAACTGACGGCTCCCGGCGTACCCGACCTCTACCAAGGGACCGAGCTGTGGGAGTTGAGCTTGGTTGATCCGGACAACCGTCGCCCGGTGGACTTTGCCCTGCGGCGCGCGACCCTGGCGGATGTCGAGCGGCGATTTCCGGCAGGGACAGTTCCTGCCGCGGCCGACCTGCGGCGGTTGGTCGACGAGGCGGGGGCGGCTAAGCAGTACCTGATCTGTCGGGTCTTGCGCTTTCGGCAGGGACATCCGGATCTATTCACCCGAGGCGAGTACGTGCCGCTGCGGGCGGTCGGGCCACAGGCCGCTCGGGTGGTGGCCTTTGCCCGGGTCTTGGGCGCTCGGGTTGCGGTGGTCGTGGTGCCGCGTCAGCTCCTCGGCTTGGGGGGCGAGGCTGGGGCTTGGCCGGTGGGCGGGGCCGTTTGGGGCGACACGCAGGTCGAAGTGCCGGCCGGTTGTGGGCAGGGGGCCTACGTGAACGTCTTGACGGGGGAGACGGTGGCGGTTGAGGCGAGGGCGGACGGGGGAGCTCTACGATTGGCGGAGGCACTGGCCCGATTCCCGGTGGCCTTGCTAGCGCGCGCATGAATTACCAGGCGATCGAGAACCACGGCGTCATTGGCGACCTGCACACGGTGGCTTTGGTGGGCATGGATGGGGCGATCGACTTCATGTGTTTCCCACGGTTCGATTCGCCGACCATCTTTGCCGGGCTGCTGGACCACGTCCGCGGCGGCGTGTTCCAGATCGCGCCGGTGCTGGGTCGGGTGCCGACCAAGCAGATTCACCTGCCGGACTCGAACATTCTGCTAACCCGCTTCTTGTCCGAGGACGGGATGGCCGAGGTCTGCGATTTCATGCCGGTCGAAGATGGGCCGCCCTGTCACAATTTGGCACGCCGGGTGCAGACCGTGCGGGGCGAGGTCGCCTTTCAAATGACGTGCGCTCCCCGGTTCGACTACGTGCGGGCCGCGGCTGCGTCCGCCCCAACCCAACCAACCCAAGCGCGAACCATGTCCAATCCTCACGACTCGACCTCAGCGACCTCGACCCCTGGCTCCGCCCCCACGTGGCGGGTTTGGGCGCCTGCGCGAACGCAAGTCCAGCTCCACCTGGAGGGCCGCACCGTCGCATTGGCACGGGGCGCGGACGGTTGGTGGTCCGCCACGGTGGCGGAGGCGAAGGCCAGTGCCGACTACGGGTTCCTTGTGGATGGCGAAGGGCCGTTGCCCGACCCGCGCTCGCCGTGGCAGCCGGCGGGGGTGCACGGGCTCTCGCGGCGCGTTGACCACACTGGGTTTGGCTGGACGGACGCGGGTTTCCAGGCGCCGCCCTTGTCGGGCGCGGTCATTTACGAACTGCACTTGGGGACGTTTACCGCGGCGGGCACGTGTGAGGCGGCGATCGAGCGGTTGGATCATCTGGTGCGCTTGGGCGTGACGCACGTCGAGCTCATGCCGGTGAACGCGTTTTCTGGCGACCACGGCTGGGGCTATGACGGCGTGGCCCTGTTCGCCCCGCACCAGGCGTACGGCGGGCCCGACGGGCTCAAGCAGTTGGTCAACGCCTGTCATGGCCGAGGTTTGGCCGTGTTGCTGGACGTGGTCTACAACCACCTCGGCCCCGCAGGCAACTACCTCGGCAAGTTCGCCCCCTACTTCAACCCGCGCTACGCCACGCCCTGGGGTGAGGCGGTGAATTTCGACGGCCCGCACAGCGACGAGGTGCGGCGGTTCTTCTGCGACAACGCCCTGATGTGGCTACGCGATTACCACTTGGACGGCCTCCGGCTCGATGCTGTGCACGCCATCCTGGACACCTCGGCGCAACCCTTCCTCGAGCAGCTCGCGATCGAGGTCGAGCAACTCGAGGCCGCCACTGGCCGGCACTTGGTCCTCATTCCCGAGAGCGACTTGAACGATCCGCGGCTGCTCTGGTCGCGTGAGCGGGGCGGGTTCGCCCTCGACGCACAATGGAGCGACGACTTCCACCACGCGCTGCACACTGTGCTCACGGGCGAGCGGCGAGGCTACTACGAGGATTTCGGCTCGCTGGCCGACCTGGCCAAGGCGTTGCGCCAAGCCTATGTCTACGACGGCGGCTTCTCCGCCCATCGCCGCCGCCGACACGGCCGCGCGCCGACCGGTTTGAGCGGCCATCGCTTCCTGGGTTATGCGCAGAACCATGACCAGATCGGCAATCGGGCCCAGGGCGATCGCCTCAGCCACCTCCTGTCGCCCGGCCGCCTGAAGGTCGCCGCCGCGTTGGTCTTCGGCTCGCCCTTTGTCCCGATGCTCTTCCAGGGCGAGGAATGGGGTGCCACGACACCCTTTCAGTATTTCACCGATCACCCCGAACCCGAGTTGGCCCAGGCCGTCCGCGAGGGTCGCCGCCGCGAGTTTGCCGCCTTCGGCTGGAAACCGGACGAGGTGCCTGACCCCCAAGCGCGCGAGACCTTCTTGCGCTCGAAGCTCGATTGGGCCGAGCTCGAGCGTAGCCCGCACGCCGAACTGCTCGAATGGCATCGCCGCCTCATCCACCTCCGGCGACGCGAGCCGGCGTTGAGCGATGGTTGCCTGGACCGTGTCGCGGTGCGCTACGACGAAGCGGCGCGGTGGTTGGTGTTGGAGCGGGGCCCGATCAGTCTCGCCTGTAACCTGGCGCCGGCGCCGCAAGCAATCCCCTTGCGGGCAGGCTCGCGCGAGGTTCTGCTGGCCTCGGCCCAACCGATCGAGGTGAGCGCGGGGGCGGTGCGGTTGCCGGCCGGATCGGCCGTTTTCTTGCGGGATCGAGGCGAGTTGCGGGAGTCTGGCTGAGCTAATCTAGAGCATTCAGCGGTCTGTCCACCTAGAATTTCGCTGGCGTTCTCGCCACCGAGCCGCGACGATGACTGGCAACGGGTCGCCACCTGGACTTCGTTTTGTGCCTGGTCATGAAAGTTGTTGAACGGCTGTTTGAACTGCAAGAGCTCGAGATGGGCCCTCAGGCTGAGGCGGCGGAAAACCGCCGCGCGGCTGAGAACCTACGCAAGGAAATCCCAGATCCGATCCTGGGCCACTACGACCGTTTGCGGGCGCGCGGCAAGAAAGGCGTAGCGCTGGTTCGCCATGGCGTCTGCACCGGATGCCAAATGAAACTTGCCTCCGGCCCGTTTGCCGCCCTGCGCCGGGACGACGACATCGCCATGTGCGATAATTGCGCCCGTTACTTGTTGCTCTGCCCTGAGCCGGCGGCGCCAGCCGCCAACCCAGCGGCGCCGGCCAGCAAAAAACCGGCGGCGAAGCGGGGTCGACCCAAGGCGAAACCGGCGTTGGTCGAGTAGGTGGGGGTTTTCCGGGGCCGCGGGTTACCAGAATTGCCACTGACCGCGGCCAACGACCCACAACCCGAGGAGGAGGTTGGTGAGGGCATGGGCGGTGAGGGCATCGCCGAGTCGGCCTTTGCGGAGCACCAGGGCCTGATAGGCCGCCCCACACAGGATGCCAGCCACCCATTCGTAGTGGGCCAGCCCGAAGATGCCCGCCGACACGCAGAACGGCACCAGGGCGAAGCTGCGCAAGGGCACGGAGAGGAAATCGGGTTTGGCTAGGTAGCGGTAGAGGAAGGACCGGTAAAAGACCTCCTCGAGCGGCGGCACCACCACGGTCGAGCCAACGATCCGCACGACCACAAAGAGCCAGCCCAGGGCCGAGCCGGCGCCGAAGTGGGCGAAGGGATTCCAGGGTGTGCCGGCCCCACCGAGTTTGGGATAGAAGTCGTTCAAACCCACCCAGGCGGCAAACACGGCCACGCCCACGGCGATCGCTTCCCAGCTCACCGCCCACCGCAGCTCGGCCACCAGCGGCCGGATCAGCCAGATGAACCACGCTCCCACCAGGGTCTTTGCCAGGTAAATCCAGTAGCGCGACTCCTCACCCAGTCGCCCCTGGAGCACCGTCAACAGGATGAACACTGCCAAGGGCGCCACGCGCACCAAGATCGGTGACGCGCCCAGTTTGGCTCGCAGGAGCGCGATGGGCGGTCGCGACTCACACTTTGGCTCGGTTGGTCGATCGCTTGACACGCGGCGACACTAGCAAGTCGATCCGCGGGATCGCAAAACGAAACCTCGAGGACGCAAGGTGCCTGGAGCCGAACGCGGGGCGGAGGCGTCCGCGGCGGGCTGAGCTCATGGGGCCCTAGCCTGAGTCTGGACCGATAGGGGGCGCAGCAGGCCCTTGACGTCGCTCACCAGTCGCAGTTGACTCGGATCGTGATCGCGACCAGATCCAGAGCCCCGACCCGGCCTGCGCCACCGCGGCGGTGGACCTTTGCAGAGCTGGCCGCCGAGTTGCCGGAGACCAACCTCCCCACGGAGTTGTGGGACGGAGAACTTGTCATGTCACCAGCCCCTTCCTTCTTCCATCAGGAGGTCGTTGCCCGGTTTTACAAACTGCTGGATGCCTGGGTGGCGCGGCGCCGATTGGGCAAGGTGGCTCTGGCTCCGCTGGATATGGTTCTGACGCCGCACCGCGCCGTGCAACCCGACGTGATCTTCATCTCGAACGAACGGCTTGGCCTGATCGGCGAACGCGTGCAGGGCGCGGCGGACTTGGTGGGCGAGGTGGTTTCTGCCGGCTCCCGCCGCCGCGACCGCATTGACAAACGTGACCTCTACGAACAGCACGGCGTGAGGGAATACTGGCTGATCGATCCCGAGGCCCATACGGTGGAGGTGCTTTGGCTTGAACGCGGCGAGTACGAACTCGCGGGCCGCTGGCGACCCGGCCAGCAAGCCGCCTCTCGGCTCCTCAAGGGGTTCAAGGTCCAAGTCGATCGACTGTTGGAAGCGTCAAGCGTAGCGTAAGGGCCTGACGGGTTCGCGGCTCGGTTTCGCCTTGAACGCTCTGGTGTCGCTGAAGGCCCAGCAAGAACGGTGCATGGTACGATGGGATCGGGTGCGGGAACAGATCGTCTAGCGGACGGGCTCACGGTTGCCCGACCTCCTGTGGAACCGACCCCAGCGGCAGCGTCTTGCGTTGGCCTTGCCATTCGACGGTCACCCGGTCCCGCTGGATGGCCACCAAACGCGCGCCGGCGATCGTGTCCCCAGTGGCGACCGTGCGGCCGTTGATGCGGGCGGTCGAGCCGGACAACCGGATGAAGATGGCCTGCAAGCGCAACTCGGGCCACTCGCCTGGTTGGGCGCCAGCGGTTGCGGGTGGGCTGAGGGGGTGTTTCTGGGCGTCTATGCCGGCGGGGGCAACGTCGGTTTGGTCGGTGCCCGGTTGGCTTGGGACCATCCCCTCGGCGGCCAGGTTCAGCGGTGCGACGGGCAAGGGCAATGGACCAGTCTCCACCGGGTTCAGGGCGCGCCAGATGAGCCAAGCTCCGCCGGCCACGACGATCAACAAGGCTTGGGCGCCGAAGAGCTTGGCGAGCACGCCGACTCGAGGAGCGGTAGGGGCGACGGGTTCGAGGGTCGAGGCGAGGCGAGGCTTCGCGGGCGGGGCGGAGGTGTGTGGGGTGTGGCTGAGGCGCTTGAGCGCGTCGTTGATGAGGCTCATACGCCGATGGCTCCTTCGAGTTCGCGGATGGCGAGTCGCACCAGGCGGTAGTCGACCTGGTCGCGGCGTTGGACGAAAGCGGCGAGGAGACAGCGGTCGCAGACGGCGTTGACCAACCGTGGGATGCCTTGGCTATAGCGGTGCACGCGCCAGATGGCCGGGGCGGTGAAGGTGGGGAGGCCCTTGGCGCCGGCCAAGTGTAGCCGATGTTGGATGTACTCGCCCACCTCGCGCAGGCGCAACGGTTCGAGGTGATAGCGCACGGTGATGCGTTGGCGGAGTTGGCGGAGTCGGGCGTGGTTCAAGCGCTGGCGGAGTTCGGGTTGGCCCAACAAGACGATCTGCAACAACTTGTGTCGGTCCGTCTCGAGATTCGAGAGCAGGCGCACTTGCTCGAGCATGGGGTCGGTCAGGTCTTGGGCTTCATCGATCAGCAACACGGCGGTTCGGCCTTCGTGGGCGAGTCCGAGCAGGAACTGGTTCAACGCCGCGATGGTCGCGAGCCGGTCGAGACCTTGGACCTCGAGCCCGAACTCGACGGCGATCGCGCGCAGCAACTGCTCGAAGTCTAGCACCGGGTTGAGGATCAGGGCCGTTGCGTGCTGGTGGTCCAGTTGTTCGAGCAGCGCGCGGCAGAGGGTGGTCTTGCCCGCGCCCACCTCGCCGGTGAGTTGGACGAATCCTTTCCGCTCCCGGATGCCGTAGAGGAGATGATTGAGCGCCTCCCGGTGTTTGGGGCTGAAGAAGAGAAACCGCGGGTTCGGCGCGAGGTCGAACGGCGGCTCGGTCAGCCCAAAGTACTCCAAATACACTGGGCTTTGATAGCGCCAATCCCCCCACCGGAAAAGCAAAACGTTGCGCGCGTGGCCGCCTTTGCCATGCTGCAGGGCGTGACGCCGGTCGGGCGGTGCCGAGGCGAGCGCGCCGCGCGGCGCGGGGCAAGGGCCTGGGGGCGTCCAGGCGCCATGTTTGAATTACTCCAGACCGATCCTGCATCGAAGGCCCGCTTGGGGCGGCTGCTCACGCCGCGCGGGGCGATCGACACGCCGGTCTTCATGCCGGTGGGGACCCAGGCGAGTGTCAAGGCGCTGGACCCGCGCGAGTTGCTCGAGATGGGAACGCAGGTGGTGCTCGGGAACACATATCACCTCACCATCCGCCCTGGGTTGGACATCATCCGGGGCGCGGGTGGGCTGCATCCGTTCATGGGTTGGCCGTATCCGATCTTGACCGACAGCGGCGGCTTCCAGGTGTTTAGCTTGGCCAAGATTCGAATGGTGAAGGCGCACGGGGTCGAGTTCCGTTCGCACGTGGATGGCTCGGCCTTTTTTCTTGGGCCGAAAGAAGCGATGCAAATCCAACGCGAGCTCGGGGCCGACTTGGCCATGGCCTTTGACGAGTGCCCTCCGCACGATGCCCCGGCCAAGGCGCAACGGCTCGCCGTCGAGCGCACCATCCGCTGGGCGCGCGAGTGCCGCGATCAACCCCGGTTGCCCGGCCAACAGGTCTTCGGGATTGTCCAGGGCGGCGCCGATGCCGCCCTCCGTGAAGAGTGCGCCCGCGCCTTGGTCGCCCTCGAGTTCGACGGCTACGCCATCGGCGGGGTGAGTGTGGGGGAACCGGAACCGGAGATGATGCGGGCGATCGAGTACACGGAGCCGTTTTTGCCGGCGGGTCAGGTGCGCTACGCCATGGGGCTCGGGACGCCGGCGCAGATGGTCGAGTTAGTCGCGCGCGGGGTGGACCTCTTCGACTGCGTGCTGCCGACGCGCGTGGCGCGCAACGGGACCGCCTTCACGCGGCGTGGGACCTTTGCGGTCAAAGGGGGGGCCTGCAAGGCGGAGCACCGCCCGATCGACGAGAGCTGCAACTGCTACGCTTGCCGCAACTTCACCCGGGCGTACATCCGGCATTTGCTGAATGTGAATGAAATTCTGGGGTTGCGGTTGGTGAGCATCCACAACACCCATTTCTACCTGCAAGTCATGCGAGACATCCGCGCCCACCTTACCGCCGGCACATTCGCCCAATTCCGGCGCGAGTTCGCCGCCACGTACGTGCCCACGCGCCGCGTGCTCGCCGCCCGTCAAGGAGCCGGCGAGCGCGCCTGAAGCGGCGTCGGCGGCTCGGGCGGATGGCATTTTTGTTGGCGTGTGGCGCGCACCCTGCTTATAACGGCCGCATGGAAACGGCGCAGACGACCGGGAGCGGATGCCATCGCCAGCGGCTGGAGAGATGGAGGGGCCGAGGCTGGAGCGGCTTGCTGGCGGTGGCGGGGTGCGTGGCTTGGCTGTTGAGCCAAGGGCAAGCGGTGGCGGCTTCCGCCGTGTCGATCCGGATTTGGGAGGTGGCGACCGGCCTCGAGCTGCGGACTTGCTCCGGCCACGAACGGGCGGTGACCGCCCTTGCCTTTTCGCCGGACGGCCAGCGGTTGGCTAGTGGCAGCGGCACACCCGAGTGCCGGCTCTGGGAGGTGGCAACCGGCCGGGAACTGAGGTCGTACCGAGCGGACCGTCACCTCGCCACCGAGGGCTGGATCCGGTCGGTGCAATTCTCCGCCGATGGGACGCGGTTGATCACCGCGCGGGACCGCGGCACGGTAGCGGTCTGGGAGGTCAGCACCGGCCGGTTGCTCCGCGAGTTCACGGGTCCGATGCCGGGCTTCCGGGCAGCCGCTTTCGCCGGCGATGGCCGGGTCGCCATCGGGGTGAAGGCGGATGAGGCGTCGGTGTATTGGTGGGATGTCGAGTCGGGTCAAACGCTGCGGGTGGTCGAGGAAGCCCGGTTGGGGGGGACGCGGTTCTACGCTTTGCTGGTGGGGGGCGAAGCCCAGAGTTGGTGGGACGCGCAAACCAGCGCCCAGGTCTTTGCCGCAACGCTGCCCGACCAGAGCGAGATCAGCAAGGGCGCCCTAGATCATGCGGCCATTTCGCCCGACGGCCGCATTTTGCTGACGTGGAGCGGGGTCAGTGTGGGCCCACGCGCCGAATGGGCGCGCGGTTGGGAGGTGGCCGGCGGCAAACGATTGTGGACGGCAACCGAATTCCCCGGGTTCCGCCCCAACGTCTGTTTCAGCCCGGACGGCAAGCAGTTCCTGACGACCAGCGACCAAGGGGCCGCACAGCTCTGGGACATTGCCACGGGCAAGGTCCTGCGTCTGCTTGGCCCGCACCAAAAGGCCACGGCGATCGCGCTCGGGCCTAAAGGCGCGCGCGCCTTTACCTGGGGCGTGGACCACACGTTGCGGGTGTGGGCGCTAGCCGACGGTCGCCAGCTCGGCAGCTTCGCCGTGCCGGTCGTGCGAGCGTTGGCGGTCGCGCCGGACGGACTGAGGTTGGCCACGGGCGACCTGGGGGGCGCGAGCGGGCCGTAGGCGCGGGGCGAAGGTTGACGGTCGGGCGCGGGCGACCTACGCTGGGCGAAAAGTGGAACGGCACACGCACACTCCCCCCCCACGCCGCCGTGGTGGTATGCGCCCATGAACACTCGTTGGCTCGCTTGTTTGCTGGTTGGCTCGACACCCTTGGCCTGGCCGGTTGGGACGGCGGCGGAGTTGGGCGACCCGGCTCCCGCACTCGAGATCGCCGAGTGGGTGAAGGGAACGCCGGTGCGGTTGGCGGACGGGCGGGGGAAACACGTGTTCGTGATCGAGTTTTGGGCGACCTGGTGTCCGCCGTGCCGGGCCAGCATCCCCCATCTGACCGAGCTACAGGCCAAGTTCAAGGACCGGCAAGTGGTGGTGGTAGGCATCAGCGACGAAGCCCCGGCGGTGGTCAAGCCCTTCGTCGCGAAGTTGGCGGAGAGCATGAACTACTCGGTGGCGATTGACCAGGACCGCCAGACCGCGCGCCGGTATCTCGAGGCGTTTGGGGTGGGCGGCATCCCGCATGCCTTCGTGGTGGACACGCAGGGTCGCATTGTCTGGCAAGGCCATCCGATGGCGGAGTTGGAGGAGACTCTCACCGAGGTGGTGGCGGGTCGGTACGATCTGGCCCGGGCCCGCAAGCGTGCCGCGGGCCAAAAGCTGCTCGAGGAATTCCTGGCGTTGGCAGCCGACGATGCCCAGTCGGCCCGGCTCGAGGAACTCGGCCAGCAGCTCGATGCGCTCGACCGGGAGGTGGGCGGTCTGATTCGCGGTCAACCGTTCCAGGCGGAGCAGGTCCGGCGGCAGGCCAAGTTCAATCGCGCCCTGGGCGAATACCAACGCGCCATCTTCAGCGAGGCAGCTCCCGCCGATCTACCCCAACTCGAGCAGCGGGCCGAGGCGCTCGCGCCTCCCGGGCTGGACTTCAACGCGGTCAAGCAAGACCTGCGGGCGCAGGCCGTCTTCCTCAAGTATTATCGTGCCGTCGGCCCAGAACCCGACGCGGCGCGTGCCGCGGTGTTGAGGGGGGAGCTCGAGGCGGTTGCCGACAGGAATCCGATGCTCCTCAATGAAATGGCATGGCGCATTTTGACCGACGCCCAAGTCAAGCACCGCGACGTGGACCTCGCGATACGGCTGGCCAAAGCGGCCGTCGACGCTAGCCAAAGCCAAGACCCGAACATCCTCGATACTTATGCGCGCGCCCTGTTCGACGGGGGCAAGATCGCGGAGGCCATCCGCCGCCAAGAACAGGCCCTGCAACTGGCCGCGGACCAGGACATGCGCGAGCAGCTCTCCGCGAACCTTAAGCGCTACAAAGAACAGGCCGCGACCCAGTAGCTAGCGCCCTGGTTTTGGCCGCTCAGGCGGCGGGCGCGGGACCAAAGACGCGCCGGAGATACTCGAGGCTCTGACGGGCGATGACTTCCGCTCCTTCGTCGAAGTCAAACACCTCGACCGAGACATAGCCCGCATAACCGACCTCCCGCAAAGCGGCGGCGATGGGTCTGAAGTCTACATCGCCAAAGCCTGGCCCCTTCAAGTTGCGGTCGTTCGCATGGAAATACGCGAAGTGCGGCCAGGACGCCCGGATGATCTCCGGGATGGAGAGCGACTCGGACGCCATCGCTTTCACGTCGAGAATGATCTTGAAGTTGGGCGAGTCGAGCTGGCGAATGAAGCGCACGGCCTCGGCCGCAGTGTTGATGAAATCGGTCTCCGCGGGCGCGAGCGGTTCGAAGCAGAGCGTCACCTCCCGCGCCGCGCCCCGCGCGACGGAGGCGCGGAAGGTCTCCGTGGCCCAGTCCCACGCCTGCGCGTAGGTCACGCCCGGCAGCAGGCTCCGCTGTTTAGGCGACCCCACCACGATGGTGCGCCCGCCGACGTCGGCGCAGAAATCCACCAAGTCCACCAAGTACCGCGCCGTCCGCTGGCGCACCGTCGGGTCCGGGTGCGTCAGATGCATGCCCTCGGCCTTGACCAAGACCCAGTGGATGCCGGAGATGGCGAGGCCCGCGTCGGTCGCCGCCGCGCGAATGCGCTGGCGGTCGGCGGCGGCAATCTCCGTGACGTCATTCGCCAGGGTGAACGGGGCAAGCTCGATCGCGTCGTAGCCGCAGCGTGCGGCAAACGACATGGCGGTCTCGAGGTCCCAGCCCTGGAAGATCTCATTGCAGATGGCGAATTTCATGGTGTTGCAGTGCTGACCGTGTGCGATGAGCGTGCCGGAAGTTGGGGCGGCCGGCAAGCCGCCGTTGGCCGAGCGTGCGCCCCTGAGATTCTTGCTGTTAGTACGCGTGGATTGACGCCGCGGCGCGGCGCTGGGCACAAGCCTGCGCGAAGCTCACGCATCGCGCGTGAAATTCGCACCCTGGCGCGCCCCGGTTCGTGTGCGGTCGGCCGGAGATCTGGGGTGCGGCTGGGCCGGACTGAGTTCGGCACCGATTCTGCTAAACAGACATGCGGACGGTTGGTTTGGGTTGTCTGGCATCAACATGCCGGATGCGAGGCTGGACCTGGCGATGATCTCGGTGTTGGCAGTGGCCGTCCCACCAACAGTGAGGTCCTCGGGTGGCGCGGTTCCTGGCAGGGACTGAGCTCACACGCAAGCTCAGAGGGTTGAGCTAGGACGCGTTGTCACGCCAGGTCCAGTTCTTGCGCATCTTCGCCTAGCCTCCTGCCTGCTTCCCAGGGTCGCGGTTAGGCCAAGTCCACGGCACAGCGAAAGCCAAGGGTGGCGCACCGGTCCAAGCCGGGCCAGTGCCGCAGAAACTTCGCCGCGAACACACACGGTTGCGGACCGCCGTCCATGTACCAATCCGAGCCGCGGGCGCGGTAGAAGGAGCCACCACGCAGCAGGCAGAACCGGGTGGCTCCGTCACGGCGCTCGCTCTCGGTCCATTCCCAGACATTGCCGCAGAGGTCGTAACAGCCGAAGGGTGACTGGCCGCTGGGGAAGGCGGTGACGGAGGTGGTCGTGCCGGTGGCGCCGGTGTTACAGCGTTCGTCGGGTGGCTCGTTGCCCCAAGGATAAAGCCGGCCATCGGTGCCTTGCGCGGCGAACTGCCATTCCTCATCTGCGGGCAAGCGTTTGCCGGCCCAGCGCGCGTAAGCCCGCGCGTCGGCTAGGTCCACGTACACGACCGGGTGATCCATCTGGCCGGGTGGCGGCGCCCCCTGAGCCCAGTGCTTGAGGAAGTTCTCCGGTTGCGGCGGGCGGTAGGCCGTGGCCGCGAGGAAGGCCGCAAACTGTTCGTTGGTGACGGGCGTTCGGTCCAAGGCGAAGGGGCCCAACCGCACCGTGCGCTCGATTTCGTGGCGCCGGTGCAGCCGCTGCCAAATGACCGGGTTCGGCGGCGACGATTCGTAGAAGCCGCACTCGCGGATGCGGAAGACGGTCTTGAGGACGACCGTCGCCGCTGGGATTGCGACCATGCCGCTAGGCGCCGCGGTGACCCGCGGGCTCGGCGGGCCCAACAGGGGCTGCGTGGTCAGGTGGACCGGCGAGGTTTGGTGGTTGGCCTGGCGCGCTATCGCGCGTTGCCGATCGAGGAATTCATCGAAGTCTGCGCCTAACCGCGCGGGCGATGCCTCGAGGAAGCAGCCAAGCCCGCGCGGAGGAATCGAGCCGGCGAGAGCAGCCGCAGGGCCGTCGTCGAGCGCGCGAGTGCGAGGCCGGGTCAGGGGACGGCCGCGGACGAGGTCGAAGCGTTCGCCGGGAGGGCTGCTCGGGGAGGAGGGGAGGGCGAGCAAAGGGCCGGCAACGGTCTGGCGACTGCGGTTGACGAGGGTCCACAAACGGGCGTCTCCTTGCTCCCACAAGCTGGCGTAGACATCGGGGTGCAGGGTGGGGACCAGGGGTGTCCAGTGTTCGCCGCTGAACCAATCGGCAAAACGCCGTTGGATCGGGAGCATGATGCGCAGGAGGGTCTTATCGCGTTCGCACCAGCCCACCCAGGAACCGAACACGTTTTCCCAGACCAACATCCCGGTGCCGTTCATCCAGGCGGTGTGGAGTTCCGCGGTGTGATCGGCATTCCAGCGCTGGATTTGATGCAGCATGTGGCGGCGCTCGAACCATTTGTTGCGCAAGATGCCCGGCGCCTGGCTATCGGAGAACCACTGTGCCCAGGAGAGATGGTGATCCCAGACGCGGTCCAGCGGGAGCGCGATCTCGCCCTCGAGCGCCACGCCAGGCCGCACCGCATCGAGTCGGGCCCGGAATTCGGTCGCCCCGCGGTCGAGCGTGTCGAGGAAGATGCCATCCGCATCCAGGGCACGCACCAACTCGGCCAGGGCCTCGAGGTCGGCCACAGGCTCCCGGCGGGTGCCGGTGTCCCAGGGGTTGTAGGCCACAAACACCTTGACGCCGCGGTGGTGGCATTGGGCGGCGACGGTCCGCAGGCCAGGCAGGCCGCCGGGCTGGTCGCGGTAGAAGTCGAATTGGTTGCGATCGTCGAGTCCGATGCGGGGGTAAGCCTGCCACAGGACGAGGGCGTCGCAGCCGCCAAACTCGCGCTGCGCAAGGTCCAGATAGCTCTGGACCGTCGAGCGCCCGCGCCGCCATTCGTAGAACCGCTCATCGTTGAGCATCACGAAATGGCACGCAAAGGTGCGGGGGACCCACCCAAAGTCGGGTCGCCGATAAAGCGCGTCATCGTACTCGAGTTGCTGTCGCGCGGTTCGCCGCCACTCCTGGAGGCGTTGGCGAAAGCTAGGCCAATCGGCCGGATCTGCCGGGGCCGGGATCAGGTGCTGGGCCGGATCGAAGGCCAGGCCGCCAGCAGCCCACAGGCGCCGAGGCGCCCGCGCCCCCAGAGCGACCCACCCGAGGCCCCGTTGCAGAAAACTGCGTCGCGCGGACCGTGTCATGGCCCGAAAAGCCGGCGCCACCAAGGCTTCCTCGGCTGCGGTTCCTGGGCGATGGACCGCTGGAGGCGGTCGCGGACGCGCTCCGGCACGGTGGTATGACGGGCGTCCTGGCGCAGCAGTTCCTCCGGCGAACCGACCTCGTGCGCGGCGGCGGTCGTTTGGGCGACTTGCTGTTGTTCGGCGAGTTGCTCTTGCTGGGTCAGCCGGGAAGCGGGTGGGCGAGGGTCCATAGACACGTTCAAGCCGTCTTGGCGAAGGCGGCGGCAAAGACTTTTCTGGCGCGATGCAGTTTGCCCCTCACCGCGTCGGCCGACTGGCCGGTGAGTTGGGCGACAGCGTCGTAGCTGAGGTGTTCGTCGGCGACCAATAGCAGAAGGAGCCGGTACTCGGCCGGGAGCGCCTCGAGCGTGCGCTGGATCCGTTCGCCCAGCTCCTTGGTTTCGAGGATGCGCAGCGGGGTCTCGGCGGGGCTAGCGGCCTGTTCCCACACCGATTCGTCGGCGTTGCTGCGCATGGTGCGGGCTTGCCAGGCTTGCTGCAGGTTGCGGCAATGGTTGATCGCAATCCGGTATAGCCAAGTTCGGACCGCGGCGTCGCCACGGAAGGTGGCGAATTTACGATAGGCCTTCAGGAACACATCGTGCGTAGCGTCCTCGGCTTGGGTGGGGTCGCCCAGCAAGCGCAGCGCCAGATAGTAGATCGCCCGGGCGTGCTCGGCGTAGACCCCGGCAAAGCCACGGTACTCCCAAGCCGCGGTTTCCGCCTGCGGCCCCGGGAGTCGCGCATCAAAACTGCCAAGCTCGGCCACGAGTTGCACCTCGATTGGACACCGGTTCCCTGTTCCTGTCACGCCTGCAACTTGACCTACCAACCCGAGGTGCGGACACCCGAGCCGCTCGAGAAGCCCGAGGAGCGCACGCCCGAGCCTGAACTGCCCCAGGAGGAGCCCCCACCGAATTTCGCGCTGCCGCCCCAGCTCGAGGTGGATGAGGCCCAACTCTGTCGTCGCCGGGCTTCCTCGGCTTGGCGCTGGCGGCGCGCGCGTTCGCGGCGTTCCTCTTCCTCGCGACGCCGTCGGCGCAGTTCGGCTTCGGCTTGGGCCACGGCCGTTAGGGCGGACTGCCGCGCTTGGTCGGCGATGCGCCGAGCATCGGCATAGGCGCCATTCTCCAACAAGGTGCGCGCGCGGCTCAAGGTCTCGGACCCAGGCGCGCCGAAGATGGCCACGCCCAGGCTCCCGGTCCAGCCGGCGGCGGCGCGGACTGCCGCGCTGGCCTGCGCCAGGGCGCTGACGGCCTGTTGTCCGTGTTCGAGTTCGCCCCGCAACGTGGCGGCCTGAGCGGCGGCGGCGCTGGCGATCCGGTCCGCGTCCACGTCCACGGCGGGCCAGTCTCCGTGATCTTGCTGGAGGCGAGCCTGCGCGGAGGCCAGGGCGTTAGTGAGGCCGGCCAACTCGGGGCGCGCCCGGCGAATGGCATCGCTGTCGGCCACCTCATCGTGCAGGGCGGTCGAGAGCAGTCGCTCCGCTTGGGTCAATTGCGCCGCAGCCGCCTGCACGCTGCGCTCGGCTTCTTGGTACAGGTCGAGGTCGCACCGGGCCTGATCTGCAACGGCGTCGAGGGTTTGGCGCAGGGCGGCCAACTGCGCCGCACTGGCGAAGGGATCGCCGGCCGGAGCTCGGATGGCCGAGCGGATGCTGGCCAACTGTTGGTCTGCGGCCGCCGCGGCTTGCACGGTTGGGGTCTGCGTGGTGCGCTGCGCCGCCAACCGATTGCACTCTGCTTGGCGCCCTTCCAGGTCGCTCAGGGTGGTTGCGTTGGCCGACTCGGTAGCGGCTAAGCGTTCGGCCTTCTCGACAATCTCGGCGAGCCGATGCTTTGCCGTCTCGTGTCGGCCCTCGACTTGGTCCAACTCCCCGACCGCCTCGAGCAGGCGCCCCTGACGGAACGCCGTTTGGGAGTCGGCCAGTAACTTCCGCACCGCCGCCAGGTGGTCCCGGACTTCGGTCAGATTGTCGGCCATGGTGCCGTTGGCGTCCGGGTGAGCGGGGTCTCCGGCGTTGAGGAGCAGCACGCTGGGGGCGTACTGCGCATCGAGGCGGCGCAACGTCGTTTCGTGTTCGGGCACTAGACCGGCGAGTCGCTCGGTCTCCGCGCCCAGGTGGGCCCAGCGGGCCGGGTGTGATTGGTGGGCCTGGCTGGTGGCGGTGCGAATGGCTTCCGCTCGACCGACTGCCTGACGCGCCGCGTCGAGCGCGGCCTCGGCCCCCGCCACGGCGCCACGGTTCAGCGCGGCCAGCGCCGCAGCGGTCTGTTCGGTGGCGTCTGCCAGGGCCGCGTCGGGGTCGGCCTCGCGTTCGTGCAGGAGTTGTGCGGGAGGCAGGCCCAGGGCTTGACCCAGGCTTTGGCGCGATTCCTCGAGGTCCGCCTGGGCTTGTGCGAGTCGCGGCTGCACCTCGTCGCGGCGGGCGAGGTCCAACTGGACCGCCGTGGCGGCGCGTTGGACGAGGGCCTCGAGTTCGGAGCGTCGGGCGGCGATTTCCTCGTGCGCGGCCATTTGGCAGGCGCGCGTTGCCGTGGCGTCGGTGGCGAGCGAGCACTGGCCCAAGGTTTCTCGGATCCATTCGCTGGCCACGCCGCCTTGGACAAGGCGTTCGCCGCTCTCGAGCAGGGCCGGCAACCAGGTCTGGCGCGCTTGCTGTGCCCACCGCACCAGGGCGTGCGCTTCCGCGGCCTGGCGACAACCGATCGCCCCTTCGCCCTGCAAGGCGCCCACCGGATCGGTGAGAGCCAGCGCGGCAGCCTGGTCTAAGGCCCGCTGGGCGGCGGGGATGAGGTCGTCGAACACGGGCCGAAGTCCGAAGAGGCCGTCTTGCTCGGCGGCGGCCGTGAGGTCAGTCTCGGCGGCGCGCAGGGGGGCGAGGCTTTGTTGGACTTGGGCGAGCGTATCGCCGGCCGAGGCGAGGCTCTTCCCCACGGTATCAAGGTTGGCGAGGGCGCGTTCGGCGCGTTGGTTAAAGCCCGCGATCAGCTCGTTGAAGCTCAGCTTGAAAGGCTGGTAGGCCGCGAGGTCCCCAGCCAGCCGGTCCCGTTCGGTGCGCTGGCCCCGCACGACAACGGCGAGGCCTTCGTCGGGTCGGAAGGCGATGGGTTGGTCGCGCAACAGTTCGAGGGCGCGGGTGTAGCGGCCCTTGAAGAGCCGATTGGCCGCGCGGGCCCAGAGACTCGGCGGGGCGAGCAACGCGGTGGCATCGGCTAACACCCGACCGGCACAGGCCGCCATAATGAACAACTGGTCGACATCTTGGATGATCTGCTCGCCGAGTCGGAGCGTTTCGCCGCTGAACCGCTGGGCCGCCTCGTCGCGCGAGAGGCCGATAACGGTGGCGCGCCGGTCCAACAACTGGGTCAGGGCGTCCTTCTTTTCGTCGAGACCGCGCTGCCAGGTGGCGCAGAGGGCTTCGGCGGCCGTCTTGAGGGGGAGCCGGCGCCGGTTCAGTACCAAGCCGACCGCCAGCAAGGACAGCAGACCCGCTAGCCCGCCCACCCCGGCCAGGGTGCGGCGGGTTTGCGCCGCACGGGCCGCCGCCGCGAGGCTGGCCTCGACGGTATCCAGGGCGCGCGTGGCGGCGATCAGTTGGGCAGCGTAGCCCGAGTCGGCTCGGCGGTGGCTGGCCCGCGCCGACTGGAGGCTGGCGCTGGCAGATTCCAGCGAGGACCGGGCCGCGGTGGCAGAGGGTCGTTGTGCGAGGTCTTGGTATCGTGCCCCGAGTTGGCGGCTGATGTGAGTGATGGTGTCCCGGGCGGCATCGAGCACGCGCCCGCCACTGCGCATCGCCGCGATTGCCGGTCCGTCCAGGTTCCCGATCCACTGTTCTTCTCCTAAGCCGCGTCGGTCCTGCGCTTCCGAGCCGTAGTAAGAAAGGCGCCGTTCCTTGAGGTGCAGCACGAAGAAGGCCGCGTCGCGTTCGCCTGTGCGCGGATGGGACTGTTGACCAAAGGCCGTCTGGTTCATCAGACCCTTGCCCAGCGCCTGGCTGACGGCCTCGACCCCCTGGTACGAACGACCTTCGGCGTCGGTGTAACGCTCGTCATCGGCCTGCTCGACGAGCACCACCACCCAGTGGGCCGCGTGCGTGTCCAGCCATTGCTCGAACTCCGCCAGTGGCGACGCGCCCACCCCGAGGTTGCCTTTCACGTACAAGCGCTGGTCGGGGCGCCAAACGCTCGCAACCTCGGCGGCCCGGGCGACTAGCGCCGGTCCGGCTTGCCCCGACTCGGGCCCGGCTGCCGGGGGCGCTTGGGCCCGCAACCCTGCGGTCGAGAGGATGAGCATCACGAGGGTCAACTGCCGCGCCGTGCAGCGGTCCCGCCACCAATCGCCTGTCGTTTTCACGGCTCGACTTGTGGCGGTTTGCCTGGGCCGAGGCAATTACAAATCCGCCGCTGCATTCGACCCCGCTTGGGGCCGCGGCCGACCATGACGGCCTGGTTCAGGCGGCTGGTTCCGCGGGCTGGCGGACCCAACGTGACCAGAGCCAATAGGCTCCGAGGCCGAGGGCCAGGCTCAGGATGGCGTAGCCGATCAGGAAAGGTTTCGTCGTCACAAAGATGAAGATCCAACCGACCAAGGCCAGCAAGCACGGCAACGGATAGAACCAGATGCGGTAGGGGCGGTGGAGTTGGGGGGCGTGCCGCCGCAGGAGCATGACCGCGGCGATTTGACCGATGAACTGCACCACAATCCGCGTGACCAACAAGGCATCGATCACCGTGAGTAACGGGAGAAAACTGCACAGAATCGCCACCACGCCCACCAACACGAGCGCGCGGTGCGGGAAGTTCTTGCGCGGATGCAGGCCGGCAAAGACGCGGAAGAAACAACCGTCCCGCGCGGCCGCATACAGGATGCGCGAGTAACCCAGCAGCAAGGCGAACACGGATCCGAACGCGGTCCAGAGCACCATCAACGTGAAGACGTTGGCCACGCCGCCGCCATAGAGCCGCTGCATAAACCACGATACGATGGGCGGGGGCGGATCGGGCAACTCGGCACCTGGGGGTGGCACAAACTCACGCCAGGGCACCACCCCAATGATCGAGAGATTCATCGTGAAGTAAATCAGGGCCACACCGACAATGCTGATAACGATCGAGCGCGGGATCGTCTTGCCCGGGTTCCGCACCTCCTCGCCGATGTAACAGACGTCGTAGTAGCCCAGATAGTCATAGACCCCGACTCGCGTGGCGGCGCCCAACCCGAGCAGGAACCCGAACGAAAACTCAAAGGCATTCGGCGGGAAATCGAAGGCGCGCTCGGCATCGAAATGGATCGCGCCGGACACGATCACCGTGAAGGTGGTGAGCAAGGTGCCCACCCACAGGCTGACGGTGATGGTGCCAATGGACTTGATCTGGCGGTAGAGCAACAAGATGTTGAGCAGCCCGACAGCCCCGATGATCGCCCGCGTCCCCCAAGGGCCCAGTTCAGGCCAAAGATACTTGGTGTATTGCGCAAACCCGATGTAGCCGGAGGCGATCTCGAGCGGGCCGCTGAGAATGAACTGCCACACAAACAAGAAGGCCATCAGCCGCCCCAGACCCAGCCGCCGGAACCCCTCGCGCAGATACACATAGGTCCCGCCCGAGCCGGGCATCGCCGCCCCTAACTCGCTCCAAATCATGGCGTCGGGCACCGTGATCATCACCGCCACTAACCAACCTAGCATCGCCTGTGGCCCGCCCATCGCCGCCATCAACGCCGGAATGGTGATGAACGGCCCCACCCCGATCATGTTGGTCATGTTCAACCCCGTCGCCTGCAGCAAACCAAACCGGCGCTCCAGATGAGGGCCAGAGGCCGGAGCCGAGGGGGATGAACGAGGCGGATCAGGTTCAGTGGTCACGCGCCTTAGGAAAGCGCGCCGCGGCCCAGCCGGTCAATGCCGAACCACGGACTCGGGGGTGCCCCGAATCCTTCGCGGGGACGGAGTGCGGACGGAGCGCGGATGAAGCGCGGATGGCCACAGCCGCCCAATGGGTCTGGCGCCCCGCGCCGCCCAACCCAGGGCACGTGCGGGCTAGTGCCCCAGCGCTTGCGAAATCATGCTCGGACCGCGCCGCGGCCGGGTCCGGGCCACTAGCCAAACCGACGCGCCAATCCCCACGCCCAGCAGGGCGACGCCAGCTATCAAGTAGGCCCAGCGTAGACGCAGTACGCGTCGCGGGACGGTTACAGCGGCCAGGTTCGACCTCGGGGTGTCTACGGCGGTGGGTTGACCCCCAGGCTCGCTGTGCCCGGGCGATGCGGCGGGCGGGGGTTGGGGCTCAGCGGCTGTCCGAGCGCTCTGCGCTTTCACGGCGCCTTCCACCTCGGGCGGACGATCGGGCGCACTCTCCGGCGCGGGTGGTTGAAGGGGCGGCGCCGTATGGGGTTCGAATGGCTGCGGCGTGGAGGACGCTGGTCGTATCGAGGCTGCCGTCGGACCGACCGCGGTAATCGGGGCGTGCGCAACGTTCGGCGCCGGCGGGGTGGTGGTGGGTGGCGGGGCCGGCGCTTCGGGTGCAGGTTCAGGCTCGGTGGCAGGTTCCGGAAAAACCTCGATGGCCGCCGGTGTCGGGGGGGGTGGCGCTGGCGGCGGTGGTGGGGGTGAATCGGGCGCGGAGGCCTCGGCTGCAACAGCGAGGTTGGTTGGTGCAGTCGCGGAGGTGGGAATGGGGAGAGGCGTCGGTGTCGAAGCCAAAGCGGGGGAGGAAACGGGCGCTCGTGAAGAGCGAGCCTGGACCGCATTCTCCGGCCACAAGAACGGTTCACCTGCAAGGTGGATCGACCACGAGACGAAACGGCCCGTGGTCAATCCGAACCGGCAGATGATGGGTCGGCCCGTGGCGCGGGCTTGGGCGCGACGATCCTCGAGCGCGCCGTTCAGCAAGGGGTCGAACGGGGTCCCGCTGAGGCCCTGCTCACCATCGGTGATCAACAGGAGCGTGAGGTCCAGTACCCCGCCCCGCGCGAGGAGGACCTCCGCCAGCGCCCGATCCGGCCGGCCCGCTTTCTGGTACTTCTGATTGCGGACAAACTCCGCGGCGCGGCCCGCACCGGCTAGGTTCAACTCGCTCAGCCAGACCTGTAGCGGGCCGCGCTGCGCGTGGGCTTGTTGGTTAAACGCCCAGACCTCGACCACTTCGCCCGACTGCATCCGGCCGCCCAGGCCGTCCGCTATCAGCGTGTGGACAAGCTGTTGGTTGGCCTCAGCTAGAGGCTTCATGGAGGCGGAAGTGTCCACCAGGAACAGGTAGTGACGTCCCCCCGAGACACGAGGCGGTTCCGTGGCAGCGCGGCTGGGAACCGCACCGAGCAGATGGCACAGCAACGCCAGGCCAACCGCCCGCAGCGTGGACGCTGTGCGTGGGCCGTTGAGGCCGAGAGGCACGCCGAGCCGGCGCCGCCCCACTCGAGCCGGGCCGCCAGTTCCCCAGCCGATCGCAACGTGGTGGTTCATGATCTGCCCGGCCCCGAGGCGCGTGCGGCGCCGACGAGGGCAGTGGGCCCTCTCCCGGGACCTGACGGCGGCGTCTCGCGACCTGGCCTAAACGTAGTATCGTCCAGATCGCCAGAAAGCTGAAGTCCGCAGTCTCGGCCCCGCCGTCGAGCACCCCGCCCGCAGTCACCCGGCGGCACCCACTCGACATCCGCGCGCCCTGATGGCAGTGTGTCGACGTGCTGGCGGCTAGACTGGACAATTTGCGCGCGTTACTGAGCTCTTTTGGCTCGTGTGTGGTGGCCTATTCCGGGGGGGTGGACTCGGTGTTCCTTGCCTACGTCGCTCACCAAACGCTTGGCGAGCGCGCCTTGGCGGCGATCGCCGATTCGCCCAGCCTGCCACGTCGTGAGTTGGCGGATGCCCTTGCCTTGGCGGGACGGTTCGGTTTCCCGGTCCGTGTCGTGCGCACCCAGGAGTTCAGCAACCCGGACTATCTGGCCAACCCGAACAACCGCTGTTACTTCTGCAAGCACGAGTTGTTCACCGAGTTAGTTCCGCTCGCCCAGCGCGAAGGGTTCGGCGTCGTTGTGTACGGCGAGAACGCTAGCGATGTGGGCGACCACCGGCCCGGGGCGCAAGCCGCGGCCCAGTTCCAGGTCCGCGCTCCCCTCAAAGAGGCTGGCCTCACCAAGGCCGACGTGCGCGCTTTGTCGGCCCAACTGGGCTTGCCTACCGCCGACAAACCCCAGATGGCATGTCTGAGCTCGCGTATCCCGTACGGTGAGGCGGTCACGCCCGCAAAATTGAAGCTGATCGAAGAGGCGGAGTACGTGTTGCGAGACTTGGGGTTCTACGACGTGCGCGTGCGACATCATGAACTGAAACAAGGTCAGTTGGCGCGCTTGGAGCTGGGACCGACCGAACTCTCTAAACTCCTGGCCAACGGCGCGCACGAACAGGTGGCTCAGGCCCTGCGCCGGTTGGGGTACTCCCACGTCACCCTGGATCTGCTGGGCTATCGTCGCGGTAGCCTGAATGAAACCGTGCCTGCCCCGATCGCGTTCCGTGTGCCCGCGGCCGCCCCGCACGCTCAGGGCAGTAACCAAGACGCATCGGGTCCAGTGGTTGGAGCCTCTTGAGTCGCCGATGCGGACCGACAGATCGAAGTAGGGTGCGCAGCCCTCGGCGCGCCGGTGCCGCGCGGGTATACCGGGGTTTGTGGCGCGGCCTGGCTCACGCGCCGGCGTTACAGGAGGTTGACACGGTCTTTTCATTTGGAGCGGTGCTTGACGAGTGCGCGGAAAGGGATTTGGGGATCGTGCTGGCAGCGCTCTTGGAGTTCTGGCCAGGAAGGCTCGGGGTGTAGGTCCACTTTAAGCGCCAGCAGGCACACGCGCAGGG
>VHCO01000024.1 GCA_016871715.1 Verrucomicrobiota bacterium | reverse complement strand
TGGCGGCGCGCAGGGGACTGCGCGCCCTGCCGGTGTATGGCCCCTATGAGCGCCGACCACCTTGGCGTCAACGCTCCTCATGAACCGCCAGCTAGAGGTAGGGCCGGACCGCCGGGCCGGCCGTTCGGGCCCGGTGACCTGGCTTGTTCGGCGCGCCCAGCGGTCGCGCCCTACCATGAAACCCGAAGGACGCGTCAAGGTCGGCATCGTCGGTTCGCAATTCCGGGCCGACATTCACGCCGAGTCTTTTCGGCTCATGCCCGACGAAGCGGAGGTCGTGGCGGGATGGAAGACCGCATCGAGGTCTATGGCGAAGACGGCCGCCTGGTCCAAGAGGCCCTGTACGCTGGCTATCACTCCGCGGCTCTGGGTGCTCAGGTCACCCTTCTTTTCCGCCCCACCGGCGTGAACAAGCCGATCGACCTCTGGCTCGCGCGGCGAACTGCCGGCGCAAGGCCTTCCGGAAAAGCGGGCCAGACCAGCTTGGTCACTGCCCAGGCCAACTCCCATTGAACGCCCAGGCACTCCCCTGAAATCGGCAGGAAGGCCGAGCGCTGGGATGACCCTGGCCTTTGGGAAGCCACCTGCCTGCCCGGTGCCACGAGTTCCAACGACGGCACGGTTTATGCCTCTTCTGCTGTGCGTTTCCTGACCGTCAATGCTATGACACCAAGAGCCAACCGACCCAACCCTCGGGCCCCCGCAACTTCCATGGGGGGCTGCCCCCCTTCTGCACTAGCCCTGCCCCACACCTGGAGGGAATCCACACCGCGCCGCCTCACCTCCAAGCTCGCTCGATCGTGTGCCGGCGCATGGGCCGGGGTGGCGATGGTGGCCATCGCGGCCTCGGGCGAGTGACAGCGCGTCTATGGAACCGCCGGATATGACACTCCGACGTGCATCTTGCCCACGGCGGACGGTGGCTACTTGGTCGGAGGCACTTACGATGAGTTTACCAGCCCGCGCCATTATGACGTGTTGAAGATCGATTCCGATGGCATCAGGCAGTGGAAGAGAGGATACACTGGCATAGGAAACAGTTACCTTTACGCGATCATCCGCTCGATCGAGGGGGGCTACCTGCTGCTGGGCGGTTCGCGCGCCATGTCGAATGTGGACCGAGGTGGGGACAAGAGTGCTCCGGACTATGGTCAAACAGACTTCTGGGTCGTGAGCATCGACGAACTGGGCGCCAAACGCTGGGACAACAGCTACGGTGGCACCGGGGAGGACTGGGCTGTGGCAGCCGTCGTACAAACCGCCGACGGGGGGTACGTGATTGGGGGAACATCCTCTTCTTGGCCGAGCGGTAACAAATCGGCGCCCAACTATGGGAGCGCCGCCTATCCGAGCGCCGATTACTGGCTGGTCCGCATCGGCGCGCAGGGCCAGATCCTTTGGGACCGAAGTTTTGGCGGCAGAGATGGCGAGGGATTGAGGGGGATCGCGCCAACCGCGGACGGTGGGCTGCTCCTGGCGGGAGGCTCAGCCTCCAAAGCCGACGGCACCAAGACAGTCCCGAGCTTTGGCGAAAGCGACTTTTACGTCGTGAAAGTTGACAGCCAAGGCCGTCAACAGTGGGACCGAGCCTACGGCGGCTCGGCCTCTGAGGTTTGCGAAGCCTTTGTTGCATCGCCAGGAGTATACGTGCTAGCTGGGCGGTCAACCTCACCGCCCGGGCCTGGCCGGACAGCCCCGCTCCGAGGGTACGGAGAGTTTTGGGTGGTTGCCATCGAAGAGAATGGGAACAAGCTCTGGGACCAATCGTACGGTGGTGATAGCTACGAATACCTGAGAGCCGCGATCGCGACGCCGGACGGTGGTTTCCTACTTGCCGGAAGCTCGAATTCTCCCCGTAGAGTGTCAACTTCTTTGTGCCTGGCGATTAATGACTTGATGGAATGGACCCTAAGGCGTTGAGCTAGTGGGCTAGCGCTAGGCGAATGGAAGGGTGCGATGTCCTGTCAATCACTTCTAACCTGGCGAATAGGGACAGAACGCAACGGAACCTGCCCTGCCGTCACAGGAGTCAACGACCGCCCCGATCGAGTGGGGGCTAGGGAAGCCTCACCCAGCCTTCCTCAAGCTCGACATGATTGATGGTGGCGCCACCGCCCGGCGCCCGGTGAGAATAGGTGAGGTGAATGCGCCCGTCGGCACCCTGGATCATCGAGGGGTAGCTGAAGGACCCGCCCGGTTGCTGCTCGAGGGCGCGCGTATGGGCCCAACTGCGGCCCTCGTCCGCGGAAAGCGACACCGCCAACCGATGACGACCGCGCTCGGTGTCGTTGTGGACCATGAGCCAGCGGCCGCTGGCCAACCGGCAGACCTCGAGGCTCGCGCTTGGATTGGGGAGTTCGGTGTCTACGGCCGGTGTCCAAGTCTCGCCCTGGTCGGTCGATGTGCTGACTTGCACGCGGTGCGGGGGCCCGCCTCCGTCGCGCAAGTAGGCGACCAGCGAGCCGTCCTGCCGGCGGACGATGCTGGGTTGGATGGGGCCCACCCCGGCCATGGGTGCGCTGGGCCGCCACGTTTCCCCTCGATCGTCTGAGAGGGCGACCAGTGACAGGTTGAAACCGTCCGAGTAGAGCGGTAACAGAATCCGGCCCGAGGGCAGCACCGTCGGATGATTGCGGGTCATCCAGCCTTTCTGGCGTTTGAAGGGCTCGCGCGCGGCCTCGACCACCAACCGGTCGTAGGGCAGCGCATACTCCGCCCAACACGCCTGGTCAAACCCGAGGGCTTTGAACCCGGCCTCGACCACCGCCGGAAAGTCGTCCCCCGGCTTAAGCACGATCACATCCTGCCAAGACCAGCGCGGCGGGCCGGCCCCGAGGTAATCCTCCGCGCGCCGGTACTTGAGCAGGGAATGCTCCCAGCGATTGGCCACCACGCACACCCAGAAAAGCCAGAGCCGCGCCTGCGGATCGACGAAAAGCACCGGGTTACAGTCCGGGAATCCCGGCGTGTCGGCCATGACGAACACCGGTCCCCAGGCACTAGCTCCGCGCGGCCGACGCGCTCCCTGGATGACCACGTCGTCGGCCCAACGTTCGCCCGATCCGTGAAACCAGCAAGCCAGCAGGTCCCCGTTCGGGCACTCGACGATACTGCTGGCGTGCACGTGCTTTTCCTGCGGCGGAAAGATGAAACGGCTCGCGAAGGCCGGTTCCGCCAGTGCGCTCGCGCCCCAGACCAGGCCGAGCCCGATTGCGATGTACCCAAGTGCCATAGATTGACTTGCGGCACTCTGCCCAGCAAACGGCTCGGAACGCCACCTCCGAAATCTGCTCGAATCCTCAGCAAGGTAGTTGCCGCCTGCCCTCCCCGGGTGAGGTCTGGCGGGCGCCTTGCGGGGCGCAGGTCGCCAGACCCGCTTGGCGGACGTGGCCCTCGGGGCTCCTTACTCGGAAGCCATTCTCGCACGGAGACCGCAAGGCGGGCGGCTGCCCATTCCTGGTGATCGCCGCCGGCGGCAGCGGCAAACCCTGCCCCCAGCCGGGCAACGCCAGTTACAGTTTCGCTTTGCCCTTGCCCGCAAGCGCCGCCTCCCTGCCTCCCTGCGACCTTGACTGCCCCAACACGAGGGTGCTGAATGTCGTCCATGAATCGACCTAACCTCAGCCTCTGTGCCAGTATCCTTGTCCTTGCCACCTGCTCCTGCTCGCTGGCCGCCGCCGAGGATCGCCGGGAGCGGGTGTTGGCCGATCGTCGCGAGGTGCAGGCCGACGCGCGCTGGTTCTACAACGATTTTCCCCAAGCCCAGGCCACCGCCGCCGCCACGCGAAAGCCGATGCTGGTCGTGTTTCGCTGTGTGCCGTGACTGGGCTGTCGCAGCTTCGACGAGCAGGTTGTTCGTCACGATCCTAAGGTGTCGGACCTGATGGACCAGTTCGTTTGCGTGCGGTTGGTGCGCGCCAATGGCCTGGACTTGAGCCTCTTTCAGTTCGACTACGACCTGACCTTCGCCGTCTTTCTCATGAACGCGGACCGGACGGTCTACGGCCGATACGGATCGCGCTCGGACGCTGCCCACGCCGAGCGGGATATCTCGATCGAGGGTTTCCGCGCTGCGCTCGAGGCTGCCCTCGACCTGCACCGGGAGTATCCGGCCAACCGCGGGGCGCTGGCGGGCAAACAAGGCCGCCCGACGCGCTTTAGGACTCCAGACGGCTACCCCAGCCTGCGCGGGCGGTACCTGCCGGATTTGGATTATGAGGGCAAGGTGGTCCAGAGCTGTCTGCATTGCCACCAGGTGGGCGAGGCTGAACGGACTTGGTGGCGCGAGGCCAAAGAGCCGATGCCTGAGCCGGTGATCTATCCTTGGCCGATGCCCCAGGCAATCGGCCTCGAGTTGGACCCGGGGGGCAAAGCCCGCGTCCACCGCGTGGTCCCTGGCAGCCCCGCCGCTCAGGCCGGCTGCCAACCCGGCGACGAACTCATCAGCCTGGAAGGGCAACCGTTGCTCTCGATTGCCGATGTCCAATGGGTCCTGCACCACGCCCCGGCACCCGCCACCCTCGAGGCGCGCCTCCAGCGCGGGAGCCGGTTTCTCGAGGTCACGCTGCGCCTACCGGCCGACTGGCGCCGGCGCAGCGACATCTCCTGGCGCGCCACCACGTGGGATTTGCGGCGCATGGTCACCGGCGGGCTGCGGCTCAGAGAAGCGACCGAGGCCGTGCGGCAGCGGGCTGGCCTAGGGCCGGAGCAGATGGGGCTGCTGGTCCAACATGCGGGCGAGTACGGCGAGCACGGGGCTGCCAAGCGGGCCGGGTTCAGACGGGACGACTTGATCGTAGCCGTGGCTGGGAAGACCGAGCGCCTAACGGAGAGCCAACTGATCGGTTGGCTGCTTCAAAACCAGTCGGCCGGTGCGAGCATTCCGGCCACGGTGTGGCGCGAGGGCGAGCGACTGCAGTTGGCGTTGCCGATGCAGTAAAGGTCGACTCCGACTTCGCGAGGCCGAGCGCGGAGCTGCGGCCCGGTGCGCGAAGGTGCGCGATGGGGTCGGCTGCATGACGCATCGGATGTCCCGCCCCGCGGTCAGCCGCGCAGCCGCTTCACAAACCGCGCGATCCGTTCCACGGCGAGCTCGATGCGGTCCAGGGCGGTGGCGAAGCAGCAGCGCAGATACCCTTCGCCGGTCGGGCCGAAGGCGTTGCCGGGCACACAAGCCACTTTCTCTTCTTCGAGCAACCGGACCGCGCACGCTTGCGAGCTCAGGCCGGTGGATTGGATGCACGGGAAGGCGTAGAAGGAGCCCCGCGGGAGATGGCAGGTCAAGCCCATGGCGTTGAACGCGCCCACGATCAAGTTGCGCCGGGCCCGGTACTGCTCGCGCATGGCCACCGTGTCCGGTTCGCCGTGGCGGATGGCTTCGAGGGCAGCCTCCTGACTGAGGATGCTGGCGCAAAGCATCGAGTATTGGTGGATCTTCATCATCGCCTCGACCAGTTCCACCGGACCGCAGGCGTAGCCGATGCGGAATCCGGTCATGGCGTAGGCCTTCGAGAAGCCATGCAAGAAGATCGTGCGCTCGACCATCCCCGGCAACGACGCCAGACTCACATGCTCGCCCTCGAAAGTGAGCTCGGAGTAGATTTCGTCCGTGATCGCCAGCAACCCGTGGCGCCGGACCACCTCGGCAATCCGCTCGAGTTCGGCCCGGACCATGGTGCCGCCCGTCGGGTTGGTGGGGAAGTTCAGGACTAAGACCTTGCTGCGGGGCGTGAGCACCCGTTCGATGGCCTGGGCAGTGAGGGCGAAGCCGTCCTCCGGCCGGCAAGAGACGGCGACCGGCACGCCGTGCGCCAGGGCGATGCTCGGTGAGTAGCTCACGTAGCAGGGCTCGTGATAGATGATCTCGTCGCCCGGGTTGATGAGGGCGCGCAATGCGAGGTCGAGGGCCTCGCTCACACCCACCGTGATGAGGACCTGGGTGCGCGGATCGTATCGCACCTGGAAGGCCCGTTCGACCTGCCGGGCAATGGCCTCGCGCAGCTTCAGCAAGCCTAGGTTCGAGGTGTAACTGGTCCGCCCCCGCTCGAGGGCGTAAATGGCCGCTTCCCGAATGTGCCACGGCGTCACGAAATCCGGTTCGCCGACGCCCAACGAGATCACCTCGGGCATGCTCTGGACGATGTCGAAAAACGCCCGGATGCCCGAGCGGGGAATGGCTCGGACGTGGTCGGCCACAAAGCGTTCGACGGGGCAAGGCGCACTCATGCGCGCCACAGGCAAAAGGAAAAGACCGCAGCGGAAAAGGAAAAAGTGCGGCTCGGGGGGGCGTGCTAGGCCGCGGCCTGGTCGGGTTTACGACGGATGACCGGCTGATCCTCGCCCCGCACGGCTGCGCGGGTGAGCGTAACGCCGCACACATCGCTGGCGCTGGGCAGCTCGTACATTAGATCGAGCATCAACTTCTCGATCAGGCCGCGCAGGGCTCGGGCGCCGGTGCCCTTCTTGAGGGCTTGCGCGGCCAGTTCGTGCAGGGCATCGGGCGAGAATTCGAGTTGCACGCCTTCCATGGCGATCAATTTGGCGAACTGCTTGGTCAAGGCGTTCTTCGGCGTCGTAAGCACCTCGACCAATTGCGCCTCGGTCAGTTCGTCCAGGACGGTGACCATGGGCAACCGGCCGATGAACTCGGGGATGAACCCATAGCTGAGCAGGTCTTCGGGCTCCACGTGCTTGAGCACCTCGCGGGCCGAGTGGGACCCGGCTTGGACACCTTGGTCGACGGCGGCGAAGCCCATGACGCGGTTGCCGAGCCGCCGGTGGATCATCTTGTCCAGCCCGACGAAGGCGCCGCCGCAGATGAAGAGCACGTTGGTGGTATCCACCCGGATGTACTCCTGTTGGGGGTGCTTGCGGCCGCCTTGGGGGGGGACATTGCAGACGGTCCCCTCGAGGATCTTGAGTAGGGCTTGCTGCACGCCTTCGCCGGAAACGTCGCGCGTGATCGAGACGTTCTCCGTCTTGCGCGCGATCTTGTCGATCTCGTCAATGTACACGATCCCCACCTGCGCCCGTTTGACGTCGTAATCCGCGTTCTGCAGCAGCCGCAATATGATGTTCTCGACATCCTCACCCACATACCCGGCCTCGGTGAGTGTTGTAGCGTCGGCAATGGCAAAAGGCACATCCAGGGCCTTGGCCAGGGACCGCGCCATGAGGGTCTTCCCCGAGCCAGTCGGGCCGATCAACAGGATGTTGCTCTTCTCGAGTTCGACCTCCGCTTGCGCCTGCTCGGGCGGTTGGTCGGTCAGGCCCAGATCCGCCTGGATGCGCTTGAAATGGTTGTGCACCGCAACCGCCAAGGTCTTCTTGGCATGCTCCTGGCCGATACAGTACTGGTCCAACAAAGCCCGAATCTCCGCCGGACGCGGCACGGTGAGCCGGTGGGCCTGCCGGCGTTCCTCCGCCCGCAGTTCTTTGTCGAGCACGCTCTTGCAGACCACGACGCAGTTGTCGCAAATGTAAACCCCTGGGCCTTGAATCAGCTTGCGGACTTCGGCGTGCGACTTGCCGCAGAAGCTGCACATGGTGAGTTGGGTTGGTCGAGCCATGCGAGGCTGGGGCTGGAGTTCGGGTCAGGACGCGTACCGCATCGCTCACAACGCGGCCGGCTTGGCGGCGTCGGCATTGACCAGCGCCGGTATCTCCTTGCGCGATTTCACCACCTCGTCCACCAGCCCGTAGGTCTTCGCCTCCTCGGCGGACATGAACCGGTCGCGGTCCGTGTCGCGGGCGAGCGCCTCGATGGATTGCCCGCAGTGATGGGCGAGGATCTCGTTGAGGCGGTCTTTGAGCCGCAGGATTTCCTTGGCCTGAATGCTGATATCGGTCGCTTGGCCCTGCACTCCGCCCCACGGCTGGTGGATCATGATCCGCGCGTTGGGCAAGGCGTAGCGCTTGCTCTTGGCCCCCGCCGACAGCAAGACCGCGCCCATGCTGGCCGCCTGGCCGATGCAGTACGTGTTCACGTCGCAAGTGAGGAACTGCATCGTGTCGTAGATGGCCAGGCCCGCCGTGACGCTGCCGCCGGGCGAGTTGATATAGAGGTGGATGTCCTTTTTCGGATCGTTCATCTGCAGAAAGAGCAGTTGGGCGATCACCACGTTGGCGACCGTGTCATCCACGGGCGTCCCCAAGAAAATGATACGGTCCACCAACAGGCGCGAGTAGATGTCGTAGCCGCGTTCACCGCGGCCCGTCTGCTCGACCACCATCGGGATCAGGAAGTTCTTCGCGTTCATGAATTCCTAGCGTGTGCCAGAACGTAGATGAGGGTGTTAGGGGCGTCAAGCGCCGCGCGTCCACCTCGCGCGTCCGCATCCCGGCCAGTGTCCGCGGGGGCCCCGCTTGCCTCCCAGCCCAACGCACCCAGCGGTGGGCTAGATGGGGGCCAGGCGCGTGACCTGTTGGTCCAGCCATTTGAGCTGGTTCGGCGACAGATGCTCGGGGCGGATGCGGTCCAGGGCTTCCCGGGCGAGTTGAGGACGCTGCCGGCCCACGGAGATCTCGAAGGCCGCCAGGTAATAGAGCGTTTGGTCGCGTCCAACCAACTCCTCAGGCTGCACCGGCCGCAAGGTTTCCTCCGCCTCGGTAAACCGCCGGTTCATGGCCAGTGCCAAGGCGTGATGGACACGCGGTTGCGCCGCCGCGCGATCGAGATCGAGGTAGCGTTGGGTCAACAGGACCGCCTGCTCCGGCAGCAGCCGGCCCATCACCAACGCTCGCGCATACAACTGGGCCATCAGCGGATCGTCAGGCGCTAGCCCGTGCGCTCGACCCGCGGCGCGAAAGAACTGCAACGGATCCCGCAGAGCATCGTAGGCTTCGGCCAAGGTCTTCCAGTACCGGACGTCCTCGGTCAACCGGCGTTCGCGCGCGAGGATCTGCTCGGCCGCCGCGGCGTAGCCCATCAAGACCAGGTTGCTGGCAATCTGCAAAGCCAAGTGGGCGTCTTCGAACGAGTGTTCCGCGATTTGGGCGACCACCAACCGCGCCTGCTCGAAATGGTTTAGGCCATACTCCGCGCGCGCTTCCATGAAGAAGCTGAATCCCGTCAGCAGTTGACTGGCCTGGTCCAACACGCGCAGTTGGTATGCCGCCGCCCGTAAGTCCGCCCACTGCCGCATCTCGACGAGCAAGTCCGTGTAGAACTTCCATAGGTCCGCCCCGGAAAGCGTCCCCGGGACGCCAAACTCGACTGCGTGCACCTTAAGGAGCTCGAGCGCCTGGCCTTTGAGCCCCAACTTCACGTAAGCCTCGGCCAAGCGCAGCAGTTCCGTGGGGGTCACCGGCGTCCTCCGATACGCCGCCGCCTCGCGCTGGGCCCGATCGAGCCGGCCCACGCTCTGCAGCAGCAGCCAATAACAAATCCGATCCGTCAACCGGTCCGCCTTCGCCCGATCGAGCCGCTGCAGGCCGGCCTGGTAACCCTCGACATCCAGGTACTGGGCGCTGACAGCCAGCTTAAGGCGGCAGGCCAGCACCTTGAGGTCGGGGTCTTTCTGGGCCTCTTCAAGCCGCGCCCGGCCAGCTTGACTTCCTCCGGGTGGCCCCCACCCGGCGAGGTACGCGGCGTGATAAAGTTCGAGTTCACGATCGGCCTGGGCAGCCTCCGCCAACCGCGCCCAGCGCCGCCCGAATTCGTCCATCCGCCCCTCCCGGAATAAGGCCATGAGGAAGACTCTCTCCTCAGCCGCTGTCAGGGACTCCGCTCGGGGTTCGAGTAAGGCCACCACCCCAGCCGAAAGCTCGAACCGATCGTACACCTGCGCCGCGAGACCCACATCGGCCCGGTCCCCTTCACTCAGGCGCAGCAGCCAGGCCGTGTGAAACAGGATACGGTTGACGGCCCCGGTAACGGCAACGTCAGATTGGACCAGGTGATTCAGGGCGCCCCGCAGGAGGCTGAGGTCCCCGGGATTATGCGAAATGGCGCCCTGCCAGGCGCTGGCCGCCTCCGCGCCATGGCCGGCGTCGGTGGCGCGATCGGCCGTGCGCCGCAACGACCAGGCCTGGGCCAAGTCAATCAGACTCACGCGCACGGGCGGGTGGATGCCCGGGGGCGAGCTCACCCACACTTTGGGAACGCTGATGGCCAGGACGAGACCGGCCAGAAGAAACACCACCATGACCCACCGAAACCACACCTGGCGCAGCAACACGCTGACCAGGAGCGAGTTCAGGAAGCGCTCCACCACAATGCTCCTGACGAATCCGTCGGCCATCCCCCCACTACATCGCAAAAATCCCGCTTCGGGTTAAGGGAAATCCGCGCGCACCCGAATTTGTTTTGCCTTCTACCCACACACCGTGTCTGGTGGATGGGCGCGCGCGCCTATGCATCCGCCACGTTCACTTGGCAGATTCTCCTTTGGCTTCGGCGACCGGTTTGGGCGGCAAGCCCACGCCCAGCTCCAAGCCTGCCGCCAGACCGTCGCCGATGGCGTGGACCTCATTCCGGTCTGGAACAAGTCCCACCGCGAACACCGTCTGATCGGTACCGCCCCAGCCAGCACGCGCGCCGCCGCAGATGCCGCCGTGCAAGCGCTGGGCTGGACCCGGTCGTACTTCGTCGACGCCGACCACATCCGGCGAGCCACGGTGGACGAGGCCTTGGCGGCGTCCGACTTCTTCACCATCGACGTGGCGGAGAGTATCGGGCAGCGGGCAGACCCGGCAGCGGTAGCGGCTTTCCGGCGTCAGCACCCGGAACTGGTCGGGAGTCGGATCGAGATCGCAGGCCTGGACCGCGCCTTCGCCCTCACGGAGGCCGAGCTGGAACGGATAGCGGCCCAGTACCTCCGCGCCGTCCAGGCGGCCGGTGAGCTCTACCGCCACATCGCCCAAGCCAAGGACCCAGGCACATTCGTAACCGAGGTTTCGCTGGACGAAACTGAACAGCCCCAGACGCCGCCGGAGCTGTTGGTCATCTTGGCCGCCTTAGCCGACGAGCAGGTCCCGCTGGCGACCATCGCCCCCAAGTTCACAGGCCGCTTCAATAAGGGGGTGGATTACGCTGGCGCAGTAGCCCAGTTCGAGCGTGAGTTTAGCGACGATGTCCGCGTGCTCGCTCACGCAGTCCAACGCTACGGTTTGCCCCCCGCGCTCAAGCTCAGCATCCACTCCGGCAGCGACAAATTCTCCCTCTACCCTGCCTTGCATCGCGCCCTGGCTCGCCTCCAGGCCGGTGTCCACGTGAAGACCGCCGGCACCTCGTGGCTCGAGGAGGTCATCGGCTTGGCCGAGTCCGGCGGTGAGGGGCTCGCCTTAGCCAAGGAACTCTATGCCAGGGCTAGCGCGCGCGTCGACGAGTTGTGCGCGCCCTACGCGACCGTGCTAGACCTCGATCGTGCCCGGTTGCCTTCGGTTGGCCAGGTTCAACGGTGGGGCGCGGAAGAGTATGTCCGGGCGTTGCGGCACGACCCGCTCGAGGTGCGGTTCAATCCCCACTTGCGCCAGTTGCTGCACGTCAGCTTCAAGGTGGCCGCCGAAATGGGCGACCGCTACCTCGATCAGCTCGTCGCGTGCGCCAGCGTGATTGCGCGCAACGTGACCGGCAACCTCCTCGAACGGCACTTGCGCCCCATCTTTCTCGGCTTAACCACTCCACCATCGCCGTCACCTCCTTGCCCATGACTCCACTAGTTCGCCTCCGCTCGGCGCGACCTTTGCGGTTGGCCCTCGCGACCTCGGCCCTAGTCCTGGCCCACTTCCACGCCCAGGCCGGAGAACCACCCGCGCCGCGCCCCAACCTGCTCTTCATCTTCTCCGACGACCAGTGCTTCAACACGATTCGTGCGCTGGGCAATCCTGAGGTCCAGACGCCGCACCTGGACCGGCTGGCGGCCGCCGGGACGACCTTGACTCACGCCTATAACATGGGCTCTTGGAGCGGCGCGGTCTGCGTGCCCAGCCGAACCATGCTCAACACGGGCCGATTCCTCTGGCCCATCCAAACGCTCGAGCGGCAGCTCGAGGAGGAGCGCCAGGCAGGCCGACTCTGGGCGCCGGCCTTGCGGCGCGCCGGCTACACGACCTATTTCACCGGCAAGTGGCATGTGAACGTTGACGCGCGGAAGGTCTTTGCCGTCACACGCCATGTCCGAGCCGGTATGCCCAAGGACACCCCGGAAGGGTATAACCGCCCCCACCCAGAGCGCCCCGATACCTGGAAGCCGTGGGACCCGAAGTTCGGCGGGTTCTGGGAAGGAGGCCAGCACTGGAGCGAGGCCGTGGCCGACGACGCTGCGGACTATCTAGCGATGGCGGCGGACCGACCTGAACCGTTCTTCATGTACCTGGCGTTCAACGCTCCGCACGACCCGCGCCAATCGCCGAAGGATTATGTCGATAAGTACCCCCTCGATGCCATCCAGGTGCCCGCCAACTTCCTGCCCCTGTACCCGTACAAGGACGACATCGGATGCGGCGAACAACTGCGCGACGAACGGTTGGCGCCCTTCCCGCGCACGCCCCACGCGGTCCAGGTCCACCGCCAGGAGTACTACGCCCTCATCACCCACCTGGACACCCAAATCGGGCGCATCCTCGCGGCTCTCGAACGCTCGGGCAAGGCGCGCACGACCTACATCTTCTTCACCAGCGACCATGGCCTGGCGGTAGGTCAGCACGGTCTGTTCGGCAAGCAGAACCTCTATGATCACAGCGTCCGCGTGCCGCTGATCGTGGTCGGACCCGACATCCCGGCTGGGCGGCGCATTGCCGCCCCGGTGTACCTGCAGGACATTATGCCCACCACACTCGAATTGGCGGGCCTGCCGAAGCCTGACCACGTCCAGTTTCACAGCCTTTTGCCGTTGCTCCGTGGCCAGACTGACCGCTCGCCTTACGACGCCATCTACGGCGCCTACCTCGGGCTCCAACGCGCCGTGACCAGCGAGGGCTACAAGCTGATTCTCTACCCGAAGATCCCCAAGGCCCGGCTCTACGACCTGCAGACCGACCCGCTCGAACGGGTCGACTTGGCCGCACGACCCGAGCATCGGCCCCGGATGCAGCGGTTGTTCGCCCAACTGCTTGCGCTCCAACGACAGACGGGGGACCCCCTCGAACTCAAGGCCGCGTTCCCCGACTTCCACCTCCAGTAAGTGCAGCAAGAAAGCTCAGGGAAGAAGGCCGTCCGGGCCTAGACGAAGCGACTGAGGTCGAGATTATACGACAGCATCATAGAACTTGACACGCGCCTCACCCCACTCCTCCTGGCCTTGGCCAGCCTTGACGCAACCGCAGGCTCGGTGGTTGGCTAACGCCAGCGCTCATCCACATTCTAATACTGTCGTTGTTGTCGTTATGGCCATGCGAAGACCTCGATCCCGCGAGCTCACCCGCTTGCCCTTGCCCTTGCCCTCGTTCGACCGGCACCGCACCCAGCATCGAGCTTGGCAGTTGGTCGCCAGCCTGTTGGCTTGGGTAGCCTTACTGGCCGGGGGCCCCGCGCCCTCGGTTGCGGCCCTGGGTGCGCCTTCAGCGCCGGCCAGCGATCCGCTGCGGCTGAAGCGGTCGCAGGCTTTCCTGGGGATTCACTTCGACTTCCACGCTGGGCGCGACTGCACTGAGATCGGCCGCAACACCACGCCGGCCATGATCGAGAATATCCTCGAGCAGGTCAGGCCGGATTACCTCCAGATCGACTGCAAGGGGCATCCGGGCTTGTCGAGTTACCCGACCAAGGTCGGGAACCGGGCCCCGGGCTTCGTGGGCGATCCCCTCCGCCTCTGGCGCCAGATCACCGCCGCACACGGCGTCTCCCTTTACATGCATTACTCAGGGGTGTGGGATTCCGAGGCGGTGCGCGCACACCCCGAATGGGCGGCGGTGCGTGCCGACGGCAAGCCCGACTCCAACGCCACCTCGGTCTTCGGGCCGTATGTCGACCAGTTGCTCATCCCGCAGCTTAGGGAACTGGCGGGGGACTATGGCGTGGACGGCATGTGGGTGGACGGAGAGTGCTGGGCTACCATCCCCGATTTCGGCGAGGTGGCCGTTCGAGCGTTTCGCGAGCGAACGGGGGTCTCGACCGTTCCGCGCCAAGCCAGCGACGCGTACTGGGTCGAGTGGATGGACTTCCAGCGTGAGGCCTTCCGCAAGTACCTGCGGCACTACGTGGATGAACTCGGGAGGAGCCACCCCGACTTCGAGATTGCCAGCAACTGGGCCTTCAGCGACCACATGCCCGAGCCGGTGACGGCGAAGGTTGCGTTCCTGTCGGGGGATTTCTCGCCGCAAAACAGCCTCAACTCCGCCCGGTTCTCCGCGCGCTGCCTCGAGAACCAAGGCAAACCTTGGGACCTGATGTCCTGGTCGTTCAGCGCACCCCAAGGCCATCCGGTGCGCCCGCTGAAGTCCATCCCGCAACTCGCCCAAGAAGCGGCCATTGTGTTGGCTCAAGGCGGCGGGTACCAGGCCTACTTCCGTCAGAAACGCGACGGTTCCATTTACGACTGGCAGATGCGGCTCATGGCCGAGGTAGCCAAGTTCTGTCGTGCCCGTCAGGCGGTGTGTCATCGGTCCGAGGCGGTCCCGCAGGTGGCTCTGCTCTACTCGCGGGCGGCGCATTACCGCTCGAGTCCGCGGCTGTTTGCGCCCTGGGGCAGTGCCGGCGTCCAGGCCCTGCGCGGCGTGCTGCAAGCGCTGATCGAGGCCCAGAACTCGGTCGAGATTGTCAGCGAACATCACTTGACCGGTCGCATGTCGCGTTGGCCGTTGATCGTGATTCCCGAGTGGGACTACCTCGAGTCCGGCTTCCGCGACGAGTTGGCCGCCTACGCACGGGCTGGGGGCAGCCTCTTGTTGGTTGGCCCGGCCGCAGCAGCTCTGTTCGCCCAAGAAACCGGCATGCCCCCCAGCCTTCCAGCGGCCGCTGCTCCTGCCGCGGCCTCGCCACAGGTGGCGGTGCCGGTCGATGAGCGCGAGGGCGAGACGGCCGTCGCGGCGCGCTACCTCGAGCACGACGGTTGGCTCGCCGGTTTACACACTCTCAGACAGAAGATCACCACAGCCTCTGCCACTCGATCGTTGGGGCGGCTCCATGTCCAGGATGACCCATCGAGTCCTTCCGAGACGGCCGCCACCCTCATGCCGCTCGGCGAAGGCAAACTCGGCGTGCTGTGGTTCAACTTCGGCGAGCGCTACCTCAACGGTCGGACGGCGGTCGCGCGGGACTTTCTGCAGGCCGTCGTGCGGGAGCTATACCCCGATCCCCTGGTGGAGGTGACCGGATCCCATCACGTGGATGTTTCGCTCCGCCGGAACCATGGCCGGCTGGTGCTCAACCTCGTCAACACCGCCGGCCCGCACGAGCAGGAGAAACAGTACGTCTTCGACGACATCCCGCCGGTCGGACCGCTGACGATCCACCTTCGTTTAGCCAAAGCACCCCAGTCCATCACGCGCCAACCGTCGGGCGAAGCGCTCCCTTTCCGGTACCACGACGGCCGAGCGAGCGTGCGGCTGCCGCGGCTCGAGGTGCACGAGGCGTTGGTGGTGGAGGAGTGATCGCGCACCATTGGCGTCGAGCGCATAGGGCGGCGGCGCGTCCGACAACGCCGGCTACGGTCCGCGCCGCCTCAGGTATCCGCGGCTGCCCGCGGTGAACCCAGCCTCGATGAGGAAGGGGGCGAGGAACGATCGCTCGACCGGTTGGCCGTCCACGAGGGGAATCAGGCACGCGCGGCGGAGCCCACGGGTGACGAGCGCCGACAGTGCCTGGGCGATGATGGCGGCGAACTGACTGCGTTCGGGCTCATCGAGTGGCAGAAAGGTCAGCAGGTTGTTTTCACTGCGGGGAATCCAGGCTCGCAACGCACCATCCACAAGGATGACGCGCGCCCCTGCGGCACGCTGCGCGCGTGCTCCTATCCCGATCCCGGCCGGGTCCTTGCGCTCCTCCGAACCCACTCTCGCATCCAGGGCGATCGGGTCCAACGGGGGATCCCCGGGCGGGGGCGGAACTGGACCCGGCGGCACACGAGCCGCAGCTTGCGCGAGGGTCTCGCCGCTTCGCTGCGGCCACGGCAGCGCGGCACCGTAAGGGTTGGCTGGGTCGGCGGCGGCCAGGGTGAGGGTCTGCGGTGTTTCGGGCTTTCGGCGCAGGGCGCGCAGGCGCTCCTCGGCGCCGGGCAGGGCGAACTGTGTGGCTCCCAGGCCAGCCACGAAGTACCCCTGGCGTACCTGGCCACGGTCGGCCATGGCTTTCAACACTTCGTAGACCGTGGCAAAGCCGCCCGGCATGCCCTCGGCGAGCACGGCCTCGCGCGTGAGCACTCCGTACCGCGCGAGCAATTGGTGTGCAAGAGCCGTGCGCCGTTCGGTGTCCGATGGGTCTGGCTCGACCGCCCGAGTTCGCGGCAGTAACGACCACCGGCCTTCGCTGCCGGGCAGGGTAGCGCGGGGCTGTGGGCATCGGCGGTGGGGCCGGTGCCGCTGCTTGGCCGGCGGCGGCTCGCCTATCAGCGAGCGTAGCGGCATCAGCGTGTCGTTGGTGACTTCACCAGCCCAGACCATAGCCCACAAGGCGGATAGGAGCTCGACGGAGAAGGCGCCGGTCTCGGCCAACAGATCCGCGAAGAACAACGCGCCGCGTTGGGTCAGCAGTTGTCGGACGGAAGCGGCGAGTTCGCCGCCTGCCGGCTGGGCCGGCCCGGCTAACAACCGGTATTGGCTCGACAGGTAAAGGGCGATCCGGCCGTCCTCGGGCCCCAGCGACTCGACGCCACGCCAAACGACCTCTCCCGCAGCGCACGACGCGTCGAGGTCGCCCGGCAGGTAGTCCGCGATGCGTGTTGGCAGGATGTCGGATTCGAGTGCCGAGGCCAGGATGGGGGTGGCTTGGAGTTGTTCGACCACGGCGAGCAAGGTCTCGGCGGCTGCGCCTGGGTGGCGGACACCCTGCCACTCAGCTAGGAAGCGGGCGAACACATCGGGCTCAACCGGCTCGACTTGCCGGCGCAGGCGGGCGAGCGATTGGCGCTTGAGACTACGCAGGACTTCCGTCTCGCACCACTCGCGAGTTGTGCCGCCGGGAAGGAACTCTCCTTCGCAGACTCGTTCCCCGGCGGCGAGCCGCTGCAGGGCTGACCGGACGGCCTCGATGCTCACCCCCAACCGTGCAGCCACTGCCTCAGCTCGGAACGGCCCGTGCGTGCGCGCGTAACGCGCGACCAGATCGCCGATCGGGTCCGCCGCCGTTTCGAGGAGCGCCGCCGGCATGGTGCTCGGCAAGACGACCCCGGCGCCATCGCGGTACCGGGCGGCGTCTTCGACGGCGATGAAGCGCGTCTCGCCGCCGATGGTTACGGGCACGGCGCGGCGCTCGCGCACGAGTTGGCCGAGCCAATCCGCGACGGTTGTGGCGGCGGGCGGAGGCGCCGGGTCTCCGCACGTTATCCGTTCTGCCATCTCCGCTTGAGACAAGTCACCCAGCGCACGCAGCAGATCGTGCAGATCATCCGCGTGGCGAATGGGTGGGCCTTCACGCCGTTGCAGCCGAGCCTCGAGTGCGCGGATGGTCTCGCCATCGAGTAGCTCCCGCAGTTCGGCTTCGCCCAGGAGCTCGCGCAACTGTGTCTGGTCAAGGGACAGAACCTGGGCTCGGCGCTCGGCGAGGGGTGCATCCCCGTCATAGATGAAATTGGCAACGTAGGAGAACAGGAGCGCCGCGGCGAAGGGGGAGGGCGTCCGGGAATCGACTGTGACAACGCGCAACTCGCGGCGGTCGATTTGGCGCAGCAGTTCGACCAGGCCGGGCAAGTCAAACACGTCGCGCAAACATTCCCGATAGGTCTCGAGCAGGAGCGGGAAGGCGCTGTAGCGCGCGGCGACACGGAGGAGGTCGGCGCCGCGCTTTCGTTGGGCCCAGAGCGGGGTGCGGCGGCCGGGCCTGCGTCGGGGCAGCAACAAGGCGCGCGCTGCGTTCTCGCGAAACCGGGCCGCAAACAAGGTCGTCGAGCCCAGCCCGCGGGTCACGAGGTCTTCCGCCCGATCGGGCTCGGGCAGGAACCACTCGCTGGGCGGTGGCCGGTCCGCTTCCGGGAGTCGAAAGACGATGCCATCGTCGGACCAGAGGGCGTCGATCTGGCCGGCGGTGCGCTCTTGCCAACGGGCCTGGACGGCGGTTGCCCACGGCGCATGGACTGGCGCGCCGAATGGGGAGAGCACGCACACCCGCCAGTCGCCAAGTTCATCCAGAAACCGCTCGATGACCACGGTCTGGTCGCTGGGAAGGTGGCTGGTGGCGCGAGCCTGATCGTCGAGATAGGCCAGGAGGTTGTCCGCGGCTTGATCCGCCAAGCCATGAGCCTCACGCAGCAAGCGGCGAGCCTCCGCCGCGGGCGCAGCGTTCAGAGCGCGGACCAGTTGTCCAATGGCGCGTCCGAACTCGAGCGGTCGACCGGGGCGGTCTCCATGCCAGAAAGGGGTCTTGCCCGGCTCGCCAGGCGCCGGCGAAACTAGCACGCGGTCGTGGGTGATTTCCTCGATGCGCCACGACGAGGCTCCGAGCAGGAACACGTCTCCCACGCGCGACTCGAACACCATTTCCTCGTCCAACTCGCCCACGCGGCGGCTACGCCGCCGGTCCGCACCCGCCAGGAACACGCCATAAAGTCCGCGGTCGGGGATGGTCCCGGCGTTGACGACGGCGAGGTGGCGGGCGCCTTCCCGCGCGCGCACGACTCCGCCGACTCGGTCCCACACCAGGCGCGGCCGCAGGCCAGCGAATTCGTCCGAAGGATACCGGCCGGAGAGCATGTCGAGGACGCCCTCGAAGGCGGGGCGGGGCAGTTCGGCGAAGGGGGTGGCCCGCCGGACCAGGGCATAGAGGTCGTCCACGCGCGTGGGGCGCATGGCGCACATGGCCACCAGTTGCTGGGCGAGGACATCGAGCGGGTTCCGTGGGTAACGGGTGGTCTCGACGCGGCTCTCGTGCATGAGTTGAGTGGCGGCGGCACAGGCCAACAAATCGCCCCGGTACTTGGGGAAGATCACACCCTGCGAGACTGCCCCGACCTGGTGGCCGGCGCGCCCGATGCGTTGGAGGCCCGACGTCACGGAGGGGGGCGCTTCGATTTGCACCACCAGGTCGATGGCGCCCATGTCGATGCCCAGTTCGAGCGACGAAGTGGCCACGATTGCCGGCAGGTCGCCCGCCTTGAGCCGGCGCTCGATTTCTTGGCGGCGCTCGCGCGCTAGCGAGCCGTGGTGCGCGAGCGCCAACTCGACGCCAGCCAGGTCGTTGAGTGCGCTCGCCAAGCGCTCGGCCAACCGCCGGCTGTTGGCGAAGATCAATGTCGACCGATGCGCCCGGACCAGCTCGAGTAAGCGCGGGTAGATCGAGGGCCAGATCGAGTGGTCGATGTCAGCCGCGTGCGCCGGGTTGGGCGCCGATCCTAGCCCCGTGCTCGAGGCGGCGAGCTCCTCGATGGGCATCTCGACCGTCAACTCGAGGGTCTTCTTTCGCCCGGCATCGATCACCGTAACCGGGCGCGGCAGCCACTCGCCTGGGTCTGATACCGGCGCCACGCCATGGAACGGTTCTTTGCCGCGGTCGGGCTGAGGCTTTCCCGTGAGGTGACCTGGCTGGCGGATCTCGCCGCCGCCAAGCAGCCGGGCGATTTCGTCCAGGGGCCGTTGGGTGGCCGATAGTCCGAGGCGTTGCACGGGGCGGGCATGGGCATCGCGCCGGCGGCGAAGTTCTTCGAGCCGCTCGAGCGAGAGCAGCAGGTGCACGCCACGCTTGGTCGCCGCCAGCGCATGGATTTCGTCGATGATGACGGTCTCGACGGTGGCCAGGATGGCGGCCGCGGCGGAGGTCAGGAGCAAGTAGAGGGATTCGGGTGTGGTGATCAGGATGTCTGGGGGCGTGCGGGCCATTCTGGCGCGGTCGGCGGCCGGGGTGTCGCCGGTGCGGATGGCGAGGGTCGGCAGGTGGAGAGGCGCACATTGCTCGTGAGCCAAAGCAGCGATGCCCGCGAGCGGAGCGCGCAGGTTCCGCTCGATGTCGACGGCCAACGCTTTCAGCGGCGAGACGTACAGCAAACGGCACCGCTCGTTACGAGCCGGCACCGGAGCGGTCATGAGCCGGTTGATTCCGGCCAGAAACGCCGCCAGCGTCTTGCCCGAGCCGGTTGGCGCTAACAGCAACGTGGACTCGCCCGCCAGGATGGGCGGCCAGGCGCGCGTCTGGGCCTCGGTCGGCTGCCTAAACGCGTGGGCAAACCACGTGCGGACCGGTTCCGCGAAGGCGGTCATTGGCTCGGGTCACTTCTGGGTTCTCGAGTAGGCGAACGCTCGAGCCAGCAAGCTCTCGGCGAAGTTCGCGAACGTCAACTCTGCGCACGGTTCCGAGAATGTGCCCTTCAGACCTTGATCGCTGGGCGAAAGGATGAGGCTCGCCGCATCGTACAGCCGCTCGCGCACCATCTTGGTCAGCAGGATCTGGTAGCGTTGGGCATAAGAGGCCTCGTGGAACTCCTCGAACACGGGGAAGTGGGGCTCGGCGACCGAGACCGGTCGGGTCGAGCCTTCGGCGTCCTCGAGGAGCATGAGGTAACCAAGCCAAGGCCTGGGCGATCCCCGGAATGCACCTTCGCGGAAGGCTGCCCAATAGTCGGTGGCGTTCCCGAGAGCCTCTTCGGTCCGGTTGTTGTAGTTGTTCCCGAAGGAGGGGCCAACTTGAGCCTTGAACTCGATCGTCGCGAAGAGCCGACCGTCGACCACCACAACCAGATCCCATTTCTTTTCGGCGCGATAATACCCCGGCAACTCGACGCTCGTACGGCGGTGGATGGCGGTAGCGCTCAAGCCGGCCTCGACCATGAGCACGCGGAGCAATTCGGCGAAGCCATCGAGGTGGGCACCGCCGGTAACCGCACTCCTCGCTCCCCGATCCCGGCGCCCCGACTTGGCTCCCTGCGCCTGGGACTGTCGAGCCCGCGTACGCCAGAAATGGCTGACCGCACTCTGGACCTGTCGCTGCAGCTTCCTGCGGTTCGTGGCCATCGTCCTGAAGCTACCCCCGGCAAACCTGGATTTCAGCCGAGGAAAAAAGGCCAGTGGTCTCGTCGCGTAGGCGCCGTTCGGCCATGTCGAAGTAGTGCGCCTCGACCTCGCAGCCGATGCTGTGCCTGCCACAGCGAGCGGCTGCCGCGCTCGTTGTGCCCGTTCCCAGAAATGGATCCAACACCGTATCGCCGACAAAGCTGAACATTCGAATCAACCGTTCGGCCAGCTCCCTCGGGTAGGGGGCGGGATGATCTCGTGTCGAGGCCCCGGTCAGTCCGCTCCAGATTTGCTGGAACCACCGCTGGTAATCCTCGACCGAGATAACGCTCAACACGCGCTCCGCCAGCGAAGGTTGCCGGTAGCCTCCGGGCTTTCGTTCCATGAGGATGAACTCGATGTCGTTCTTGATCACGGCATTCGGCTCGTAGGGTTTTCCGAGGAAGCCCCCGCCCCCCCCCTCGACTTCATACGCGGCGTTGGCGATTTTATGCCAGATGATCGGGGCGAGATTATCGAACCCGATTCGCCGGCAGTGCTCTTGAATGGAAGCGTGCAGCGGCACGACCGTGTGGCGGCCATCGTTCTTGCGTCGCGAGAGGCATACATCGCCAACCACACAGATCAGCCGACCTCCCGGTACGAGAGCGTTGAAACAATGCATCCACACGCGATCGAGTTCGGTCAGGAACTGCTCGTAGTCTGACACATGGCCCAGTTGGCCGTCCGAGGGCCGGTATTCCTTAAGCGTCCAATAAGGCGGGGAGGTCAACACCAGATGGACCGATGCCGGGCTTAGCCCGTCAAGGGTGCGCGCATCTCGAAGGAACAACCGATGCTTGGTGGGGATCGCACGCACCGCATGGTCGATGAGACTCAACAACCGCGAGTCCCGTGCGATGGCCGGGATCGCAGTTTGCGGAGTGGCGATCGACTGCAGCTCCTGCGGGACCCAGTCCTGCAGATCGCGAGGGGCGCTTGCGCGGGCAGCCGGCGCGGGGGCGGCCTCAGCGGGCGAAGGCGGTGACATTGGTTTGGCCGCTCACGACGATGCGGACGGAGGCGGCCGCGGCGGAGCTGCCGTTGAGCAGGTAACCGGCGTCGAGGGCCTTGTCGATGCGGAGCTTGGTCTCGGACACGTGGGCGTGGGTGTAGGCATCCAGGCCGTCCTGACCTTGCAGCTTGCCGAGGCGACTGCTCAACTGGCGCAGGTGCATGAGGGCCAGGTTGGCGATGGGCTTATGGGAAGCCTGGCGCCAGCTCTCGGGCATGCTCAGGTCGATGAGCCGCTCGACGTGCTCGCGTTGGAGGTTGCGCCGGAGACTCGAGATCAGCGGTTGGCGGTTGGTGTACTCGCCGCCGGTCTGTTTCAGTTCCGACCAAATCTCGGTTTCGAGGGTCGTGAGCACTTCTGGGAGGGTGACCATGTCGTCCTTGGCCGGGGTGAGGAATTCGTTGTCGTAGACGCGGCCGAGCGTGCTGGGGTTCAGCAAGCGGGTGAGCACCATGGATTGAATACCCATGATCCGGTCGTGCACGGGCCAAGTTGGGTCGTCGAAGGAAGAGGAGCGGTCGAGCCACTTGTCCACCGTCATGCGGCGGAGCAGTTCGGGCGTCAGGCCGTACGCGGCGTCGCGGAACGTGTGCTCGAGCACGAATTCCAACGCGTCGCGCTGGTCTTGCACCGGGACGACCTCGATCGGGGCGCGGTTGCCGGGGTCGCCTTTCTTGTCGCGGTTGACAAAGGCGCCGCCCAACCAGGACGCCATCATGGTGAGGGCGCGCGTCTGGACGGCGAGGGTCATCTCGTAGCCGCGCCGCGCGTGCGCCCAGCTCTGGCCCTCTTTGACGAACTTATCGATCAACCGCGCGCGGTGGAACCGAGCCAAGTCCATTTGCTTCTTGGCGTAGTTGATCGGGTCGGCGGCGAAGTCGTAGCGGCGCGCCAGGGGATCGGGGCCGAAGGTGTCTTCGTCGGTGGCATAGGTGAGCTCGGGTTGGGAGGCCTTGCTGAGGATGGGCTTGAGGGCTTCGGGTTTGTCCGCGAGGGTGTAGCCGTATTCGATGGCCCAAAAATCGTACGGGCCAATGTCGATCATGCCGTAATCGCCTTGCCGGTCTTTCTCCTGCCAATCGAAGATGTTCACCGGCAAGTAATCCATCACGGACCCGGCGAAGGGTTTCTTGGCCTTGATTTCCGGGCTGTTGATCTGGGCCAGGGTGTAGATGCTCGAGGAACGGAAATTGTGGCGCAGCCCCAGGGTATGGCCGACTTCGTGGGCGACGAGTTCCGCCACCAGCGGTCCCACGAACCACTCGGGAATGCCGTCGAGCATGGGCTCTTTGGGCTCCTCTTTCTTGTCGCCGTCCTTCTTCTCGGCGGCCTTGGGTTTGAGGTCGGCCAACTCCGGCGGCATGGCGTCCAGCATGAGGTCGAACGCAAACCGCATGACGGACAGGTCCAGGGCCTTGCATTCGGCGGCGCGGCACAGGCCGTTGAACTGGCTGGTCCGGCCCACCAACCCATCATAATCGTTGGCCCCGACCAGGGTGGGATCGACCTCGGCCATGGGGTGACCTCCGTGGAGTTGAGGGCCGCGGGCGGCCAACTCGGTCAGGATCGCCTCGCGGCTCGCGGGCGACGCCAGGCGAACGCGCGGGTCCCATTGGGGCCGGGATTGGAGCCAGGCAAGTGCGGCTGGGCTCATGCCCTCCATCGCCAGGGTGGGAATCATCTCGTTGAACTGCTTCCAATAGTGCCGAATCCAACCGTCGGTCAAGATGATGTCGGCGTCCAAGATCTGGCCCGAGAGGGGATCGACCCGGCTGGGGCCGATGGCTGTGCCGACGTCGTTATTGAGCCAGCGGACGAAGTTATAGCGCACGTCTTCCGGGTCTTTTTCCATGTGCGCGCCGGTGGTGGCGTCTTGGTAGTAGACCTCGATGGCGTTGGCGAAACCGACTTTCTCGAAGGCTTTGTTCCACATCAGCACGCCCTCGCGCACCCAACGGCGGTAGCGGATGGGCGTGGTGGACTCGAGGTAGAAGATGATCGGGTTTTTGGGCGGGCTGACCTTGAGGCTGGCATCGGCCTTCTCGAGGTGCCAGCGGTTGATGTACCGCACCTGGTTCTCGTCGGCCTGGTACTTGCCCAGGTCGGCGAAGCTGGTGGTGAAATAGCCGACGCGCCCGTCCGCCAGGCGGGATTTGTAGGCGGGGTTGGGAGCGATCTCGCTGATCGAGTAGTGCAGCGTCTTGAGGAGGCCGTCGGCCATAGGCAACTCGAAGGCCAGCTCGACGTTGCCGGGGAAGGCCTTGGCCGTCTTGATGCTGGCAAGCTGGTTCCGCGCCCCGCGCACAACGGACCCAAAGAACTTGCTCGCCTCCCCGACCAACAGGGCGTCCAGATCGATCACCGGCCCCCAGCCCGGCACCAGCGCCAGAATCGGCACATCCACGATCACCCGATCGGTGAAGAGCCGTTGGACGCTCGCCTTGGACTCGGCTTCGCCCGTCGAGCGGACGTCGAGATTGGGCGTGAGCAAGACCATGCGTTTCTCGTGGCGACGCCAGTAAACGTACATATCGCCGGCTTGCAGGCCGGCATAGCGCTCGCCGCTGGCCACCGTGAGCGCGATGAAGAACTTCTTCTGGGCAAACTTCTCCGGGAACACGGCCAACATCTGGTTCTCCTTCCGGTTCACCCAGATCTGGAGCAGGGACGGCACTTTGTCGATCGACGAGACCACCTGCTCGAAGTCCTTCAGCACGTCGGTGTGGGGCGGGAAGTCGGGTTTGGGTGGCGTGCTGGCCGGGGTGGAGGTGGAGCCGCTGGCTGCAGCCGCCGCCGGTGAGCTCTGGCCCAAGGCCACGCTCGACAACGTTGCGGCTACAACCCAGGAGGTCAGGATGCGAGAAATGGTTTGCATAGTCATGTTCGCTCGACCCGCCAGGCGACAGAATGGCACGGCTCCGTGGTCGCCGCTCGGGTGTGGCGACGGCCGTTCCTGGCCCAGCGGGCGTTCACGCGGTGGGTTTCTACGCCGAATTGGCCGAGCGCACAAGCGCTGTTTGGCCGGCTGGCCGGTCGCTCGGTGCGGAGGAGCGACTCCCGCGCCAGGCCCCCTCGGCGGGCGCCGGTCCGACCTCTCCGGGCCTAGCGGAATGGTTCGGCGCGCTGGAGTAGCTCCTCGAGGTCCGGCTCATTTGGGTTCCACGGTTGACCCGGGTGGATGATGGCCAGCTTGCACGCCTCGGCCGACTCGACCAGTTGCCGGTAGGTGCCGGCGCGGACATCGGCCAGGTAGCCTTGCTTGTTCTCGTTGTACTTGAACATCCGGTTGTTCCGGTTGACACATTCGTTGCAGCTCGAACAACGAGCCGTCTCGATGTAGGCTTCATCCCGCGACACCGCAGGCGCCGCCGGGGCTGCCGGCGCCGCCTTCGCAGCTTCCGCCGCGGCCGCGGCCGGTTCGGCGGCGGCGGAGATCGGCGCCGCCGGGCTTGGTGCTGCGGCCGCGCGCGCGGCCTCGATTAGCTTGGCCCTCTCGCCCTCCCATTCCTGCCGAGCTCGGTCCAGCGCACGCAGGGCGTGGGAATTGGCAATCCCGCCTAGTTCCTGCAGGCTCCGCCAGACGCGGGCGCAGCGGCGTGCCCAGCGCAGGGCGGCTGACTTGACCACCACCCGGCGCAGGGTGTCGTCCGGGCCGACCATGAGGAGATACGGGATGCGACCGCGGTTTTGGTCATCGCTGGCTTCGAGGTACTCGACGAGCGGGATTAGGTCGTCCGTCCACTGGTCACGGGAAACGGGAAGGAAAGACTCGGCCCAGGCCGGATCCAAGGCGAGGAGATCGACGACAGTGAACGCCAGCGTGGCCGAGACGGACTGCATGGCTTCGTCTTCGTAGCGAAAGGGGTGCGAGACCCAAGTGCGCTCCGGCTGCGGATTACCGGCCAGCGAGAAGCACTCTGCCCATGTAGAACCCGCGCGGGGATCGAACGCCAACGCGGGGCACGCGCGCGACTCGAGGGCGGCCGCGGCGGCTAAGTAGGGGGCTACTCCCGGGTAGGAATCCTCGGCCGGGCAGAACACACTGAACAAGGCTGGGCCCGGCGCCGCCAAGCCCTGGACTAGGGCGTCCGCGAGCGGGCACAAGCTCGCGCTCGTGGTCTGGACCACAAAGGCATGCTGCAAGTTGACTGCCATGGCAGCCAGCGAGGTCCGCCAAAGCGTGTTCCCAAGGGCGCCGGCTGGCGAGGCCGGGTCCGGGAACAGCCGGCGTGTCGGAACGACCAACTTGACCGGCAGATCGGAGGCGAGGATCTCGAGCAAGGCCGCTTGGCTCGACGGCTCGCCGTCCTCTTCGGTCACCGACACGAAATAGGCAGGGAACCAACTCAGGTCCTCCGCTGTGAGGGCGTCGGCATTGAACCCGGCAAAGAAGGTCTCATGTACTTCCGGGCGGTAGCGATTGTCCAGTTCGAGGGCGGACAGGCGGATCGCCTTGACCAAGTCCACCATCTGGGGCAGCCGGCGTCGAAACTCAGCCAGGGCCGACGCGCCGCTCGCAAACTCGAATTCATAACGGGCGCCGTCGTCGCCAGTTCCGAAGAAGCGCTCGTTTTCGAGCACGGACAAGGCCCACGCGATGCGCTCGCGCCGCGGGGCGGGCATCCGCCGTTCGGGACACGCCGCCAGCAGAGTGCGGGACATCGCTCCGAAGTCGATGAGAGAGTCGAAGCGAGTTCCGAACCCCGCGGCGAGCGCCGCTGGGCTGCGGGCCGCCAGGGACTGCTGGTAGTCGTTCTCGAGGAGTTCCGCCAACCGAACCTTGAGCTCACCCAACTGGGCGCGCACCCGGGTGGCCGTGGCGCGCTGGATCCGATTCCAGAGATGCCGGAGCACGACCTCCGCCGTGTCCGCGCCACACCGCAGCAACGGACCCTGGACCTCGAGCGCCGCGCGGGCGCGCTCGAGATTTTGGCTCAACGACTGTCGATCCGCCTCGGTGAGGTCCGCGCGGCCAGCCAGCTTAGCCGCAGCCGCCTGCCAAGCCGCAGCGAGCGAGTCGAACGGCTGCGTGAGCGTCAGCGCGCGAAGTTCACGCTCGAGGCTGAGGACTTGGCGACGGAGGGTCTCGCCACTGGGCCCCTGGGGGGCGATACGCTGGAGCAGAGCGTTGACCAAGGCCGAGAGAGATTCGACGCCGCGACAGGACCCGTGCTCGACCAGCACCAACGGATCGTCATGGCGGAGAGCCGCCAGCTCGCGATAGCCCCGGAGTAGGGCCGGCCAGAGTTCGGGGCCGCCGGCGGCGCGCTGACTGGGCGTACGCGTCCGGGCTGCGACGTGGAAGGCCAGGAGCTCTTTGGTTTGGGCGTTCATGAGCGGGCTTCGCTGGCAGGTTCGAGACGGGGCTGGGCCGGACCAGCCTCGAGGTTGAGCGAGGGCGAGGTCGCGCGCGCCGGCGCGGGTGGGTTCGGCTCCGCAACCGTCGCCGCTCCCACCCATGGCTCGACGGTAAACTGGTCGAACTCCTCGTCGAGGACGCGAGCGATCATTTCCGGGGTGAAGGTCTGCGTCCGCCGGCGGACGTCTTCGTAACAGGGGACCTGTTCGTTGCGGTAAAGGATGCCGATCGGCATGAGCTCCGGGTGCGACGACAGCTCGCGGGCGCGGTTGAGGTCGGCCGGGTCGTGTTCGCATTGGTTGCGATAGATCCGTGCCAGGGCTGCATCCGCCTGCAGACCCTGCGAATGGGTGAGGAGGAGGATGCGGTTCGGATCCTGCAGCCAGGCGTCGAAGTGGGTGGGCAGATAGTTGGGGCAGCGTTGAAGCACCCGAATGAAGGAGAAACCTCGGTGGCGGTAGGCGGCGGAGAGGAGTTGGTGGAGCACCTCGGGAATCCAGTCGGCGGCTTGAGCGACGAAGGAGACGTTGGCGACTCCTAGCGTGGTGGTCAGGGGGTTAAGGGCATCGAGGTACGCGCCGCGCGGGCTGGTGTTGCTCTTGAGGCCTCGGGGCGAAGTGGGCGAGGCCTGCATTTTGGTCAGACCGTAGATGTGATTGTCGTGCATGATCACCGTCAGGTTCATGTTGTAGCGGATCGCGTGGATCCAGTGCGCGGTGCCAATGCTGCAGCAATCGCCGTCCCCAGTCGTCACAAACACATGCAGGTCCGGCCGCCGCAACTTGATGCCCTCCGCCACCGGCAACGCCCGGCCATGCAGGCTGTGAAACCCGTAGGTCTTCAAATAGTGAGGAAAACGGCTCGAACAACCGATGCCCGACACAAACACCGTCTTCTCGGGCGGCAATTGTTCGTCGCGGCACAGCCGCAGCAGCGCGGTGAGGATGGTGTGATCGCCGCAACCGGAGCACCAACGCGGCGTGCTGCCCTGGTAGTCTTCAAGCCGGTGATACTCGTCATGAGCGGCGAGCCAGCGTTCGTCGAGGAAGGGGTTCATAGGGTAGGCGTTTTCGGTGAATCAGGGGTCGGCGGGCGTCAGATGCTGGGCGTCAGCGCGGGGTCGAGGGAGCGATGGGGAATGCCCGCCAGGCGACTGCGGAGGGCGGCCTCGATCGAGCCGGGTTTGATGGGTTGGCCTTTGACCTCGCTCCAGCAGTCCACATCTACCAAGTACCGGGCGCGGAGGAGCCAGGCCAAGTTCGAGTAGCGCCGGTTGTCTTCGGTCACGAGGTCGTCTTCGAGCCGGTCGCACCAGCTCGCCTCGACCGCCAGCACCTTGCGGAAGCGCCGTAAGATCTCCTGCAGCCCCGAGGGCATCGGCCACAGAAAGGTCAAGTGCAGCGCTGAGACCGCCTCGCCTTCGGCCCGCAACCGGTCCACCGCCTCTTCGATTGCCCCGCGGGTGCTCCCCCAACCCACCACCAACAGGTCGCCTTCGTCCTCGCCATGCACTCCGGGCGGCTTGAGCGTCTGCTGGAAGGCCGCCAACTTCAGGCTGCGATGGTGGATCCCCTCTTGGTTCACTTCGGGGTCGTAGGCAACGCGGCTTTGGCGGTCGTGCGCCAGACCCGTCAACGTGTGAATGCCGCCGGGGCGCCCTGGAATGAACCGCTCGGACAAGCCCGTCCGCGCCTCCCACTCGTAGGGGCGAACGCCCGGTGGCACGGGGCTCTGGTCAATGGGCGGCGCGACCCATTCTTTCTGGAACTTGGGGCGCACGAAGGGTTGCTGGGCGGTAGCCAGGTTGGCGTCCGTGAGGACAATGACCGGCAAGCGGTAGGTTTCGGCGATCTTGCGGGCGGCGATCATCGAGTAGAAACAATCCTCGATACAGGCCGCGGCCATGACGACCTTGGGGGCGTCGCCGTGGGTGCCGAAGCAGGCGGCCAACAGGTCGCCTTGTTCCATCTTGGTGGGTTGACCGGTGCTCGGCCCGCCCCGCTGGACATTGACGACGACCAGCGGGATCTCGCCCATCGCAGCCAACCCGATGGCTTCTTGCTTGAGGGAGTAGCCCGGCCCGGAGGTGATGGTGACGGCGCACTTGCCCGCGTACGAGGCCCCGATGGCAAAGCAGCAGGCGGCGATCTCGTCCTCGGCCTGGTGCACGACCCCGCCCGCCTTTTCGAACACGTCGCTCAGGTAATGCGAGGCGGAGGTGGCAGGGGTGATGGGATACATGGCGCAAACCTCCATGCCGGAGGCGATGATCCCCAAAGCGAGGGCGGTGTTGCCGTTGACCACAATCTGCGGCTCGGTGATCCCAGCCGGCGGAATCCGGAACTTGAGGTCGAGGTTCGCCTCGGCCCACTGATAGCCCGCCTCGAGCAGCTTGCGGTTGGCCTGGACGACCTTGGCGCCTTTCTTGCCGAAGGTCTGGACGATTTGTTGCTGGGAGATATCGAGGTCTTGACTGTAGAGGCTGTTGAGCAAGCCCAGCACAAACATGTTCTTCCCGCGCCGAGCGTCCGAAACGCACTTCAGGCACTCCGTCTCCATCGGCACCTCGTACAAACAGTACCCCTCGCTCCGCAACCGGTCTCGCACCTCGCAGTACGTGTGCGCAATCTGAGCGTCCGGGTCCGTCGCCCACTTGCTCTCGAGCAAGATGATGCCGCCCGGCTTGATCTCGGCGGCCTGCAACCGCCCCAGCAACACCTGTTCGTTGAAGGCCACCACCAAGTCCGCTTGGTCACCGCCGTTGGTCACATAAAACGAACCGACGCGAATCCGGTTGCCGCTGGCGCCGGCCATGCTGCGCGCCGGTGGTTGGATCTCGGCAGGGATGATCTCCACAGTCCAAACCCCGTTGCCCATCTTGGCCGCCACCGCGGCAAAGGACTGCGCGCACTTCTGCGCCCCTTCGCCCGAGTCGCTGATCACCTCGACCACGTGCTCTTTCAGTTCCAGGGCGGGTTTGCCGTTCGTGGGCCAGCCGCGCCCGCCGGGTGCCGATGTTTCGTTGCTCACCATAAAACGCCTCTCTCCTGCCCGCTCGCCTTAGGCCGCAAGCCGGATCCGGGCGAAGTTCTTCGCCCACGGCTCGACGCCGAAGCTGCGCTCCGCCATCTCCGGCGTTGCGCGGTACACCACGTCGGTCTCCACCAGCCCCAAATACGCCTTGATGCTGCGCGCGGCGCGTCGGCCGGCGCCCATGGCCTGAATGACCGTCGCTGCGCCCGTGACAATGTCGCCGCCCGCATAGACCCCCGCCAGCGAGGTGGCCAAGTTCTCGTCGGTGGCGATGTACCCCCACTTGTTGAGCCGCAACTTCGAGGTCTGGCCGATGATCGGATTGGCGTTGGTCCCAATCGCATACACCACCATGTCCGCCGCGAACTCGTATTCGCTCCCCGCCACCGGCACCGGCCGCCGCCGACCCGAGTCATCCGGTTCGCCCAGCTCCATCCGGAGATTCCGCAGACCGCGCACGTTGCCGCGCCCGTCGTCTAGGACCTCGACTGGCGCCGTCAGCCAGTGGAACTCGACCCCTTCCTCCTCCGCATGCAGCAGCTCCTCGGCCCGAGCCGGACATTCCGCCCGGCTGCGACGATAAACGCAGTAGACCTTCTCCGCGCCGAGCCGAAGCGAGACGCGCATGGCGTCCATGGCCGTGTTCCCGGCACCGATGACCGCCACCCGCCGGCCCAGATGCAGCGGGGTGTCGAACTGGGGGAATTTGCCCGCCTGCATCAGATTACATCGGGTGAGCAACTCGTTGGCCGACAGGACGCCGTTGAGCGATTCGCCCGGGATCCCCATAAACTTCGGATAGCCGGCGCCGGTCCCGATAAACACGGCGTGGAACCCCAGTTCGTTGAGCATCTGCTCGATGGTGAACAGGCGGCCCACCAGTGTGTTGCACTCGATCTTCACCCCGAGCTTCAGCAGGTTGTTGATCTCGGCGTCGATGACCGAGTTCGGCAGCCGAAACTCGGGAATCCCATAGCGCAAAACGCCCCCCGGCGCCTGGAACGCCTCATAGACGATCACCTCGCACCCCGCCTTCGCCAGGTCCGCCGCACACGCAATCCCCGCCGGGCCAGACCCCACAATCCCAGCCCGGTACCCGTTCGGCTCCCGATAGGGCACGTTGGCCCAGCCCTGCTCGATGGCCAAGTCCCCAAGCCAACGCTCGAGCCGACCCACCGCCACCGGCGCCAACGAGTCGCCCACCGTGCAGACTTGCTCACACTGCTCTTCCTGGGGACAGACCCGCCCGCAGACTGCAGGCAGCAAGTTCTCCCCCGTCAGCACGTCGTAGGCGCCCCGCAAATCGCCGGCGCAAATCTTGCGAATGAACCCCGGGATGTCCACCGCCACCGGGCAGCCCGCAATGCACTTGGGGTCGTTGCACATCAGGCAACGCTCGCTCTCCCGTCGCGCATCCCCCAAAGCATAGCCCAGGGCGACTTCGGAGAAATTTCGCACCCGCTCGACCGGGGCCTGCTCGGGCATCGGCGTCCGCTCTTGGGGAATGGTCCGGATCGTTTTCGGAGTCATAACGTTCAAGCTGTGCCCGGGCCCCGCCCCGCCGCCGTGGAGCCACCAACCGCGCCCGCCAGGCCCTCGGCTGGACGAGCGGCCTCTGGCGCTTGCGCCAGGCGACATGCCTCCAGCCACCGAGCGGTCGCCAATTGCTCGTCCTCGGCAAACCGCCGTTGCCGCCGCATTAACTCGTCGAAATCCACGGCATGCCCGTCGAAGTCCGGCCCGTCCACACAAGCGAATTTCATCTGGCCGCCCACGGACACGCGGCAGCCGCCGCACATGCCCGTGCCATCGACCATGATCGGGTTGAGGCTCACGGTGGTCTTCACTTTACGGGCGCGGGTCACGCCGGCACAGGCCCGCATCATCACCGGCGGGCCGATCGCAATCACTTCCCCCAAATCCGGGTGCGCTGCCAGCGCCTGTTGCAGGCCGTCCGTCACCAACCCCTTCAAGCCAGCCGAACCGTCGTCCGTGCACAAGATCAACTCGTCGCAATGCGCCCGAAACTTCTCCTCCCAGAACGCCAACGACCGCGACCGGAACCCAATGATCCCAATGACATACGCCCCCCGTTCCTTGTGCGCGCGCACTTGCGGGAACACCGGTGCCACGCCCAGGCCCCCGCCCACACACGCCACTTTCCGCGCCGTCCCAAGGTGGGTGGGTTGCCCCATCGGTCCCACCAGGCTGAACAGTCGCGCCCCTACCCGGCAGCGACGCTGCATCTCGCGGGTCGTCTTGCCTACCGCCTGCACCACCATCGTGATCGTGCCCCTTTCCCGGTCGTAGTCCGCAATCGTCAGCGGCACCCGCTCCCCCTCCGCATGCGTCATCACAATCACAAACTGGCCCGGCCGAGCCGCCTGCGCCAACCGCGCGTGCCGAACCTCGAGCAGGTACGTCGTATCCGAGAAGTCCTCGCGCGCCACGATCTCGAAGGCACCCTCAGCCTCCGGCGGCGTGGTCGGGCTCGATTGTCCGGCTTCCCCGACCTGACTGGCCAGGCCATTCCCTCCTCGACGGTCCCCATCGACTCCAGACGGGCCCTCCGGCGCTGCTGGTGGCACCCTCGGCCGGCTCATCGTCGTCGCTCTTTGGCTCATGCGCGTGACCCTTCCGCCACGCTCAGCCAGGATTGCATGTTCGCGACTGCTAATAACGCAAAGCCCGAACCGTGAGCGCGGCTAATTTGAACGTTAAAGATTATAGCAAACCGTGTTGAGCGTGCAAGATCTCCCGCAAGCTTCGCGTCCGCCTGGGAGACGCCCTGGGGGACTGGCAGCACGGTCCAATCCTGTTTCTGAACGGCTCGAACAACTTCGCCGATCCACTCGATAGTGACCTCGAGCCCTACGAATCCGTGGGCCGGTGGGGGACCGGGACGGACCGTGCAGCCTGCCATAAGCGCACCGTGCCGTCGGCGCTGGCCGAGGCCAGCAGATGGCCTTCGGGGGAGAAAGCGACGGCGGTGACCTGTCCGGTGTGCTCGCGCAGCGTCACCAACTCCTGCTGCAGACCGACGCTCCAAAGCTTGATCGTGCTGTCCCAACTGCCCGACGCCAGAGTTTCGCCGTCGGGGGAGAACGCCAGGGCGCTGACCTGGGCGGTGTGCCCTCGCAAACGGCCCAACTCACGCGCCTGCCTCCAGTCCCAATACCGGATGGTTTGATCATCTCCGCCCGCGGCCAAACGCCGGCCGTCTGGGGTGAACGCTACCGACCGGATCTCCCCGGCCTGGGCCGGTAGGAGCCCGAGGAGGTTGGTGGAACTCAACTCCCAGAGCCGGACTCGGCCATCGCGGGCGCCGGTGGCCAGGGTTCGTTGGTCTGGGGAGAAGGCCACGCTGCGGACCAGGGTCTGGCCGTGCGCATAGAGGCGAAGCTGACGCGGTTGTGTCACGTCCCAAAGCCGGGCGGCGCCGTCGCGTCCGGCACTGGCCAAGAGCTTGCCATCCGCCGAAAAGGCCAGCGCGTCCACGGCCTGGACGTGGCCCGGCAGCACGAGGGGCTCCCGGTCCAGCCTCGCACCCCAGAGGCGCACCAGGCCATCGAGGCCGCCCGCGGCGAAGCGGCCGGCCACGGGCGAAGCGGCGACGCACCAGATCGAGCCTTTCGGGCCCGTCCACTCTGCGAGCGATTGGCGGGCGGCCGTATCCCACCAGCGAAGGGTGTCGGCGGTGAAATCGGCGCTGACGAGCTGTTGGCCGTCGGGTGCGAAGGCGAGGGAATCCACAATGCCGCGGTGGGGCAGGACGTCCCGCTTCTCCGGCAGTCGGGCAGGGTCCCAAAGTCGCACGGTCTGATCGGCCGCCCCCGTGACCAGCGTTTGGCCATCCGGCGAAACGGCCAGGGCCAAGATGCCGCCCGTGTGCCCCCGCAGCGTCGCCACGAGGCGGTCGCGCCCGACGGCCCAGAGGCGGACCAGGTTATCGTCGCTGGCCACGGCGAGCGTGGCGCCATCGGGCAAGAACGCCAGGCGCCGCGCCGGCGCGCCCCGGCCGCGCGTGCCCCATTCCCGGTCGGCGCGGAGGTCCCACAAGCGGACCGAACCGTCGAAGCTAGCGGTGGCCAGCAGAGCGCCGTCGGGCGAGAAGACCGCGTCGAGCAGGTTGGCGCGGTGGAGTTCGAGATCCCGTTGTTTGCGACGGTGGGGCACATCCCAGAGCCGGGCGCGCGTGTCGGCGCCGCTGGCCACCAAGACTTGGCCGTCGGGCGAGAAGGCCAGGCGCTCGAGATAGACGCCATCGGTGAGCGTGTCGCCGGCCGCCCCATTGGCCGGATCCCAAAAGACGATCAAAGCGTCCTCGCCGCCGCTGGCCAACCAACGGCTGTCGGGGGAGAACGCCACGGCGCGCACGGCATCGGTGTGGCGGCGGAGCGTGTGCCGCAGTTGCAGTGAGTCGGCATCCCAGACCCGAACGGTTGCATCGCGTCCGCCGGTGGCGAACCAGAGGCCGTCTGGGGAGAAAGCGCTTGCGCCCACGATGCCCACGTGGTTGGCGAGTGTGGCTTGACAGTCGCCGGTGACCCGATCCCAGACCTTGACGACACCCGTGGCGCCGCCGGTCACCAGCCGGCGGCCATCGGGCGAGACCGCGACCGTCCAGACGGTCCCTTGCTCTGGGTGCAAGATCTGTGGCGCTTCGCTTCCCGCGCAAAGTCCGTGGACCAGACGCCACTCGAATCCGGGCGGGACCGCTCGGTTGCGAGCCTGACGGGCGAGCAGCTCCCGGGCCCGGGTCAGGTTGCCCTGTTCCCAAGCCTGCATGGCGAGGTTGATTTCCGCCCCGTAAAGCTGCCGCGCGGTGGTGTGCGCACGGCGCATCGCACCGAGATAGAGCAAGCTGCCGACCGCCAGGAGCCCCGCCAGGATGCACCCCAAGCGGGTCAGGACCTTCAAGCGGCGCTCGGCGACTCGGAGTCGGTGGACCGATTTCCCATGTTGCAGAAGCAACAGGTCGGCGTGGAGATCGGTGGCGCGCCGGTAGCGGCGCCGGGGCTCAGGTTCGCAGGCTTTGAGGACCACCTCATTCAGATCCACCAATCCCTCGGCCTCGAGCAGCTCGCGTAGGCCGCCGGGGAGCTGGGGGAACTCGAGCCGGTCCCGGCCCATGCTGATCTCGTAGAGCACCTTGCCCAGGCCGTACAGATCGGCTTGGGGGGTCCCGGAGCCTTCGGGGGGGATGAAGCCCTCGGTGCCCACGAAGGACTTGGCTTCACTGATCTGGGCCACCAAGCCGATGTCCGCCAGCTTGGGGATGCCTTGGACGAAGATGATGTTCGAGGGTTTCACGTCGCGGTGCACTAGCCCGCGTTGGTGCAGGTGTGCCAGCGCCGCGCTCAACGTCAGGCCGATCTGGACACACTCCCCCAACGGCAAGCGACCCCGCTGGCGTTGTTCGGCCCGCAGGGTTCGGGGCGCATAGCCAGCCAGCAACTCAGGCTGCGCCGACTCGGCCCCGCCGCCAACTCCCTGGCCGGCCGGAACGATCGCGTCGGCCAGTTCCATGACGTAGTAAAAATAGCCGACCTCGTCGTTGCGCCCGATCTGGAGGATGTTCACCAAGCCAGGGTGGCTGCGGGAAACGGGTTCGTAGGTCTTGATCCCGTTGAACTCGCGCTCGAAATGATCGTCGTGCTCGAAGCTCTGGCGGTGGATGATCTTCACGGCTCGACGCGTGCCCACCACGTTGCGCGCCAGCCAGACCTCGCCGTAACTCCCAGCGCCAATGCGGCCCAACAGCTGGTGGTCAGGAATCCCCGGCGCGACACGCGCGCCCAACGGGACGCCCTGGGCACCCGGTCGGGGTTTGGGGCCCACGGGAGAGTCGGCAGCGAGGTCGAGCCGCCTGGGCGGGGGGCCATTCACAAGAGCGCGTTTACCCTCGCCGAAGGGCTTTTGCACGCCCAAACGCAGCCCAACCGCCTCGGTCACCTGTCACCTGGCTCAGCAGGCCAGCCGAGCAGCGCCGACTAGTCGTGTCCCCGTGGGCACTCGAGTCTGGCGACTTCCCGCTTCAGGAGGACCGTGACTCGGTGCTTGGCCAGGTAGACTTGGGCCAGGTTGACCTTCAGGGCCTGGGCGACCTCGCGCGCAGGCCAGTGCTGGAGCGCGTACAGGTCGAAGATCTGGAATTGTTTGGGGCGCACCTGGAGCTTGACCCGCTCGACCGCGGTCGCCAGGAGGTTCCTCTGCCATTCGGCGTCCCAGTACGCTGGCAACTCCGCCTCGGCGGGAGCGGGAACCCGATCGATGGTGGCGGTGCCGGTGGCGTCGTCCGGCGCAGTGGCGCGGCGCGCGGCGGGCGGCGAACGTTTGCGGAGTTGCCAGACAATGCGTTGGCGGGTGATCAGCAGCAGCCAGCTCTTGAACGAGCACACCTTCGGATCGTAGACGAACCCAGGCAGATGCCGGGCCACGGCGATGACGGTTTCCTGCACGGCATCCTGGGCCTCGGCTTCGGTCAACCCGCATTTCCGGGCGGCGCTGCGCATGAGGGGGCCGTAGGTGTTGAAGAACTCCTGCCAACTGGCGTGGTTGTCGAGGTCCTTCAACCGCTCCAGCAACGTGGGCCGCGTGGGAATGAGTTCGTCTTGCTCGGCCGACATGGTTCGCTGGCTGGGCGCGTCCCGCCCAGTCCTGACCTCATCAATGCGGCGGGCGCTCCTTTCTTTCAAAATAATTCGCCGCTTGGGTGAAAGATTCGGCGGCGCGCCCCATTGATGCAAGGTGGGCCGATGAACCGGCTCAGCCGCAATGCAACCGCAACGAGCTATGAATCAGCGCATACTGCCACTGCTGGTGGGCTTCCTCCTGACGCTGGGCCCAGCCCAGGCCCAAGTATCCTCCCCCACAACCATCGCCTACCAGGCTCGCCTGACGCTGGGCGGCGTCCCAGGGGCAGGAGTCTTCGACCTGCGGTTCCGCCTGTACGACGCGGCCACGGGTGGGAATCTGCTGGGTGAAGTCACCAGCCAGACCGCCGTGACCGACCCGACCGGCGCGTTCACGGCTGAGGTGGATTTTGGGCCGTCGTTCAACGCCGAGCCGCGCTGGGTCGAGCTGGCCGCGCGGCGAGCGGGCAGCCCGACCGACTTCCAGACCCTCTTGCCCCGCCAACAAGTCAGACCGGTGCCCACGGCCCTGCATGCCCTGCAGGCGGGTGTGGCTGCGGCGGTCGGTCCGACGGGCCTGGTGGCGATCGCCTCGTCTTTCTTTGACAAGCCCAACACATTCACCGCGCCGCCCACCTTCAACCCGGTCTCGGGTCTGCCGTTCCGGGTCGGCAGCGGCAGCACGCAAAAGGTTGACAACCTGAACGCCGCCTTGCTTGACGGTCACGACGCAACGCAGTTCTGGCGGCGCAGCGTCAGCGGGGTGACCGAGATCATGGGGCCGATCCAAATCGGCCACGCCCTCGAGTTGCGCCTTGGCGCCGAGCGCGCGCTGCGGCTGCAGCCCCCTCCGCAGAGGCCCAGTTCGTTGGTGAGCCCGAGCCTGATCGGTGGCGGGCGCCACAATGTTGTAGGACCTGAGGTCTCAGGCGGGGTGATCGCAGGCGGGGACAACAACCAGGTTCTGGCCGATCTGGTGGTGGTTGGGGGCGGCCATTACAATTTTGTTTCCACTGGCAGCGTGGCAGCCGTCATCGGCGGCGGAGAGCGGAACAACATCGACCCATCGGGCTATTGCATCATTGGCGGAGGATATTGGAACCGAATCTCGGATTCCGATTGGGCAACGATCGGGGGTGGCACGGGGAATAACGTGGGGCCTCATGCTGACAATGCGACGATCGGCGGCGGGTCCGCGAATCAGGTCCGCAACAATGCCATCTCCAGCACGATTGCCGGTGGAAATAACAACAAGATCTTCGCTTCGTATGCCACCATCGCCGGCGGTGGGAGCAGTGAAATCTTGCCTGGCTCCGACGGCTCGTTCATCGGGGGCGGCGGACCGAACAAAATAGTCGGACGACAGAATAGCTACATTGGCGGTGGCGGCGGCAACGAGATTGGAGGCTCTGGTCCTGTGGATTCCGGCCACTGGACCGTCATCGGCGGCGGGTGGGGGAACAAGGCGTTGGCCGGCGAGAGTGGGATTTTCGGTGGCACGGGGAACCGCATTGATCCGAACGGACGCTGGAGCTTCATCGGGGGTGGGCATCAGAACATCGTGAAATCGAATGCCCAGTACGCGATGATACCCGGCGGCACGGGGAACGAAGCGCGGGCCAGTTACACGTTTGCGGGCGGCTACCACGCCAAAGCCATGCACGAAGGCGCGTTCGTCTGGTCGGGCTTCACATCCAATCCGTTCCATTCGAGCTACCGGAACGAATTCGCGGTGTGCGCCTACGGCGGAGTCCGTCTTGTGACCGATGGCGCCGGCCTGTGGCTCGATGGCCAACGCGTTCTACCGGGCGGAGGCGCGATTCCGGATGGTGCCATCATTAGCTCCAAGCTGGCCACCGGCGCCGTCACCAGTGTGAACCTAGCCACCGACGCGGTGACCGAGGAGAAGATCGCCGATGGCGCCGTGACGGCCGAAAAGCTGGGGATGGGCTCGGTCGGGCCGGAGGCTCTCCAAGTAGCCGCGGTCGGGCCGGAGCATATCATGGCGCAGGCGGTCATGCCCGGAAACCTCGCAACCGAAACCGTGATGGCGCTGAATGCCGCGGCGGCCACGAGTCTGAGGTTCGGGACCAGTCCCGGCTTGGAGTACACGCCGGCCACCGAGCAAAACCCTGAGGCTGCCTTTGGTCTGAAGCTGCTGGCGGGAGAGGGCATCGCGCTGGCGCCAAACGCCCAGGGACTGGCCATTGCGGTCGCACGCAGTTGCACCGACTATACCAACTGTTACTGGAACCTGCGGGGCAATGGCAACATTGGAGCCGGCGTGAACTTCCTAGGCACCACGGCGGGCGAGTTGGATCCCCTCGAGTTTCGCGTCAACAATGTCCACGCCCTGCGCATCTTGCCGGCGGGGCCTACGCCGAATATTGTCGGCGGCTTTTCCGGCAACTCGATTCTGGCAGGGGTGGTGGGGGCGAACATCGGCGGTGGGGGCGAGCCGGGTGCGGTCAACCACATCGGCGAAAACTACGGGAGTGTCGGCGGCGGCAGCGGCCAAACCATCAACCGCGCCGCCTACTCTGCCACGATCAGCGGCGGCAACAAGAATACCATAGCCACCGAAAGCGCTTACGCGACGATTGCTGGCGGAGACAACAACACGATCCTGGCCAAAGCTCCCAGTAGTTCCGTTGGCGGTGGCCAACGCAACGTGATCGAGCAGGGCGCCGATTTGGGCACCGTCCCGGGCGGCCAGGCCGCTCGGGTCTCTAACCACGGCCAATTGGCTTACGCCAGCGGCGCTTGGGCCAGTGCCGGCGAGGCTCAATTCTCCCTCTACGTGTTGCGGCGGACGCTGACGACGGCGGCGGCGACGGAGCTGTTCCTGGACGGCGACGCCGCCACCCAACGGATGAAGATCCCCGCCCAGGGAACCTGGACCTTCGACATCTTAGTCGCGGCTCGAACCGGTACTGGCAACTCGGCCGGCTATCGGCTCAGCGGAGTGGTCCGCAACCACCTCGGCGCGACGGCCTTGGTGGGGGCGCCCGCCAAGACGGTCTTGGCCGAAGACCTCGCGGCTTGGGATGTGTGGGTGGAGGCCGACGACGCCAACGATGCCCTGGTCATCAAAGCCGTGACGCCCGGGACAGCGCTGACGCCAACCCGCTGGGTCGCTACGGTGCGCACGACCGAAGTCATCTTCTAATGCGCACCCAGGGTTGGCACCGCTCCCCGCCTGGCCATGAAAACGATCCCCTTGCATCGAAACCGCGCCGCTGGTGTCGAAGTCCGGGAGGGCGGCCCGACCCTCGCCCTTGTGTCACTGCTGCTCCTGACTCCGGCAGGGTGTCCCTCGGGCAGATCCGCCGAGTTCGGCGTGCCCTCGGCGGACTACCCCACGATCCAGGCGGCCGTCGAGGCCGCGGCGCTCAGCCCCGAGCGAGACAACGTCATTCACCTCCGCGAAGCGCTGTTCTCCGCCAACGCCGCACCTCAGGTGCGTGATGTGGCCGTCACCGACCATTGGGGGCAAGATCCGCGCCCCTCGGGAAAACCGTTGCGCACGGATCGGGGCGCGGACCAAATCGCCACGCCTGCCCTCCCGGATCTCCGGATCCTGAGACCGGGACTCGCCAGAATCCTGGGCCGCTCCTATGGCTTGGTCGAGGGCAAGGAGCTCGAAGTCAACACTCTCGGTCCGCAAGAGGATCCGCCAGTGGGGCCCGGTGCTGAGACGATGCGCGGCGGTGAGTTCACGCTCCGGGGCCTCTTTGTGAGCCTGGTCACGGGGCCTGATTTCAGGCCGGCAGAACCTGGGACACGCATCATTACCCCGCAACTGGTCGGCCACCTGGAGGTCCAGCTCGACCGGTTGATCTACGCCACCAGCGATGTGGTCGCGGCCAGTTTGCTCGTCGATCAGGGCCAGTTGCTCAGCGAGCAGGTTGGCCTAGTGCTGGTCGGCTCGCAAAACCGCGATGTGGAAGTGATCACGGCTCGCCGCGTGGACGAGGGCCGCCGCTATGTCACCGAGCGGCCGGTGCCCATCGGCCGATTCGAGCATGCGGCCTCGGTGCGGGCAGGGGACCACCTCCTGGTGCTCAAGCCCGGTGAAGTCTTCTTTGCCTTCTACTTCACCAATCCTCAACGGGATGGAGATCCATCGAGCGGCGAACACATCGTGGCCGACTTCGCCATGCTCGCCGCTGAGCGATCCGGCACGCCGCAGCCCCAGGTCTGGCCTGCTCTGGCGCTGACCGAGGACGAAGTTCAACCGCAGCCCGGCGCCAAGAAGGTTGGCACCGTGACGTATCCCGGCGGCTTGCCGGTGCAGATCGCCACCGAAGAGTTGGTCATCCGCCCGCGCAACACGCGGCAACTGGAGCAGTTTCTGGCCGCGACCGGTGGCCGGGTGGTGCTTACCGATTTGCTCCAAGAGGACCAATCCCATCGCACGCAGCCCAGCCTCTATCTGGTGCGGGTGGACCCCGCCCGCGCCAAGCTGGATTTGCTGCCTCAGTTCCAGGTCTTGGCCGGCAAGTCACGGCCGGTGCTGGCCAGCTCGGTGGACGCCCTCAGGATTTGTGCGCTCGCCCTCGAACATCGACTGAACGGCTTTCCGGTGGGCGTCAACCCGCGGCTGCAACTGATGGGTCAGCCGAGCTGGCAGCCCGAGGCGCAGCCCTTCCGCGATGACATCACTCGCGATAGCTTCCGAGCGCAGCCATTCGAACTCCCGAAGGTGTGGAGCTACCTTGCCTTGTGGGACCATGACACCCAGCGCATTCCGGTGGCGTTCTTAGACCATGGTTTCTCGCCCAACTCGGACTTCCGCCCGGCGCGCGTGCAGTGTGATCTGGAAGGCGGCAGCCTGGTCGAGGGTCTCTTGGTCGGCTTCCGCTGCCAGGATGGCGCGGCGGTCTCTCCTCCCACGACTGGGGCCAGCTTCTTTGGCGAGCGGAACTGGCATGGCAATGGCGTGGTCACCGTCGCCGGCGGGATTGTCAATAATGGGTACGGCGCCGCAGGCACCGGCGGCCAAGTCATCGAGCCGATGCTCTACCGGTTCGGCACGGCTTCCTACGCTCTTGAGATCGGACTGGGCATTCGCCGCGCTGTGTGGGATGGCGCGGCGATCATTAACATCAGCGCGGGATACCCCTGCCGGATTCCCACCGAACTGGGGGTGGGTATGGACGTCTGCGACGCCGCCGGCCGCGCTGCCTTCTGCCTGGCGCTCACTGGCTATCTGATGCTCGCGGTTGAAGCGGTGTGCGCCGAAGCAGCCGTGCTGGCCGCGGTCCCATTCATTGGGCCTTTCCTGGCTTGGGATGCCGCTGTGCAATGCACCGTAGGTCGAATTGCCGTGCATTTATCGGGCCCGGTCTGCGCCGCCCTCATCGCCGCCGGCGACCTGCGCGGGCCGATGGAAGAAGCGGTGGCCTTTGCCCTGGACCAGGGTGTGCCGGTGGTTTCCATCGCGGGCAACCGACTGGAACCTGAGGCTTTGCCCGAGCTGGTGCGCGGTTTCATTGACCTGGACAACATCAGCGTGGATCACTGGCAGATCATCCCGGGCGTCATTGACGGGGTTCTGTGCGTGGGCGCCGTCGAGTGGATTGCCGCAGGCGAGGATGGTGACCCGCCCCCCCGGTGGGCAAACGCCGAATTCACCGGCCGACGAGTCGATCTGTGGGCGCCGGTCCCGTCGCGCTACTACGGCCCGCCCACCCTCGAGGCGGTCGAGCCGGACCCGCAAAACCATACCCCCCGTCGCATCAGCGCCACGAGCGCGGCTGCGCCCTACGTCACCGGCTTGATCGCCAACCTGATGGCCATCAATCCCACGCTCAATCCGCTCAATCCAGCGCTCGCGGCCGACCAACGGCAAGCGATTCCCGGAAGGGTGCGCCGGATCCTGGTGAACACGGCGGAGCCCCTCCTGCCGGACGGCGAACGGTCGGTCAGCCCCCTGCAGGCCATGCAGACCGCCGGAGCGGAGGCCCTGCCCCGGTTCGCCCGAGACTATGACTCGTCCCTCAACTTCAGCGAGACGGTGCCCGCCAATAGTCATGATCTACCTCAAAGGGCCTTCGATCTCGATGAACTCGCCGGGCGGGCTCGGCCGGCGGAGCATACGGGCACGATTCTATTCATCCCGGGCGAGGCACCTCATGGGGTGAGCTTCACGGATCATGATTGGTACAGGTTTACACTGCCCCCGATATCCGATGGCTGGCCCGAGGGGCTTTACCAGGCGGTCATCCTGCTCCACACCCCGGACACCAATCGTTGGGGCGCATTGTCCATCAGCGGCGACGGATTTCGCGAGGTGGACCCTCGCTCCGCCCCCGCCAGCGCCAACGAGACCGTGCGCGAGTTTGTCAGCCCGTTGCTCTTCAACGGGGCTAGGCGCAGCTTTCGGGTCCACGGCGAGGTCGCGAGTGACAACGTCTATGTGGTGAGCGCCTGGGTCACCTGGGCCGCCCCGCCGCCGCCCGGCGATCGCTTCGACCAGGACAACGAGGCCAATCGCCCGGAGAGCCGTCCCAACAACAACCCGCCTCGGCGCGCCGTCCACCTCGGGGCTGATAACGACGAATTCGCCTGGCAAACCCGCTTTGTCGGCCCCGATCCGCTGGACTCCACAATCCGGGTGCCCGATCTGAGCTTTCACAACCTAGCGGACCGAGACTGTTTCAAGATCGTGAATCTGCCGCCTTACGAGTTCTACGAAGCGGTCAACTGCCACCCGGACCTCGAGGTTTCGTGGGATGCCGAACTGCAGTTAGAGGTGGTAGCGCCGATTACGGAAGAAGTGCTCGTAGTTCTGGGGGGGGCACCCGCAAGGATTTCGTCGCGGTTCGTCTTTGAAGGGATGATCCTGCGGCTCCGACCGATCGAGCCCGGCGAGTACATCACTTATGAGTTGACCCTCACCTTCCGCGCCCCACCCGCGCGACTTTGCTCGTTGGCAGAAGAACTTGGCAGCAGTGGGGGTGGGCAGCCTTGGGACTGGCCGAACGGCGGCGAGGCGTTCGGGTTCCCGCGCTACCGCTCTCGGACCACTGAACCGGCCGAGTTGGCCCGCTTCCGGCGCGGCTTCGCGGAAATCGTCCGCGAACTGGATGGGGCCGGACGCGTGACCACGCCGGATTTCTACCTGTTAGAATGGCGCGGGGGCGACACGTTCCGACTAGCCGTCGCGCTCAACTCGGGCGACTCGCTCCGGCTGGGCCTGCTCAACACGCAGGCAGTCGAGCTGGCCAGCGCCTGGGTCGGAAACCTGCCGCTCAGAGGGCCGGCTTTGCCTGCGCGTGATCAATTGGGCCGGCCGTACGTGTTGCTGGACGTACCGAGCCTGCCGGCGGGAACCTACGTCTTGGCAGTCAGCCACGGCCAACCAGGCACAGAACTGGAAGCGTTTCTACCTACCGGCGCCAGCCCGGCCACGATAACCACCATCGAGGCGTTCATCCAGGATTACCTCCGGCCACCGGTCGAGCGCAGCCCGGCCTTGCTGCCAACTAGCCCAATCCAACTCGCCACGCCCCCGCCAGGTAGCGGGCCAGTGGCCCTTTCCTTCTTCGCTCAACGCGGTGTGGCCTATCGTCTGGAGTTCACCCCCTCCTTAACCCAACCCCGTTGGCAGACGCTCCGCTACCTCGAGGGCGATGGCAAGCCGATCACCGTCACCGATTTGCCCAACACAGAACAGCGCTTCTACCGCTTGGCAACAGAACCTTAAAAGCCGCACGCACCCGGCAACGGGGTCGCGCGCGGTGCGCAGTCGTGGGCTCAAGACAGCGGCAGCCCGCGGAATCTGCGCACGATCGTGGTGCAGCCGGGGCCTGAGGTCGCACGCAACGCGCCGTGTGGCCAGGACAACGGCCTCGTCCTCCCCAAGCCATGCTCTGGAACCAGGCGCTATCCGCTTTGCAGCAAGTCGAGCATGGCGCGATCCAGCTTGTGCCCGCGCCAGTCCTCGTAGGTCACCTCCGCGCGGCCGCTGTCCAACACGCCGAAGCTGCCCCGGAAATTCCACAGGGCCCAACCCCAGCCCGCTTCCTTCCAAAGGTCGAGGCAATCCCGCATCCAAGCCAACGCCACCGCATGCGGCGTCTTACTATAGGCGCCCCACTCGCCCACGTGCACGCCGACACCCTGGCGCTCGAGCGCCTGCCAGGGCTCGATCTGCTCGCGGCGCAGCCGCTCTTTGTCCCAAACGTCGTTCTCGCCCAGCTTGAGCGGCCAAGTCGGCACAGGCCAGTTTTCGCCCCGCACCCAACTCGCCCCGTGGTGGCTGACCCGCATCGGTTGATAGCCGCGCGTGCTCTGGGCCAACTTCAACGGAATGAGCTGCGGCACCGGCTTGTTCCCCCAGCGCAAGCCGTCGGCCACGATCAGACGCTGCGGGTCCTCGGCGCGGATGGCTGCCACCAACCGCGTGACCACACGCACATAGGCGTCCGTGGGCAGGTCCTTCGGCTCATTGAGTAGGTCGAAGCTCAGCCGCGCGTTCGGAATCCCTCGGTAGCGCTTGGCAAAAGCGGCCCAGTGAAAGGCGCAGGCCTCCAGCGCCTTGTCGTCCGTCCACAAATCCAGCGGCTCAGGCGGCGGGTTGACGCAATACCCGGGCGCGCGGTGGAAGTTCAAGTTCACATGCACGCCGTGGCGTTGGCCGAGGGCGACCGCCTGGTCGATGTGCTCGAGCTCGGGCTCGCGCAACTTCAGCCAATCCGCCGCGTCCGTCCAGCATAAGTAGGACATCGGCAACCGCGCGAAGTTGAAGCCCCATTCGGCCATCCACTCGAAGTCGCGTTCGACGAACGGCGGATTGCCTCCCTGGCGCCGACTGAATTTCTCCAGCAGATTGAACCCGCGCCAGCGGGGCAACCGCTGGGGCGAGGGCTCGGGCAGCGCCGGCGGCGTCGCGGCAACGGCGGGCCAGGTAGCGGCGGCGGCGACGCCAGCCCCGGCGGCGACGGTGCGTTGGAGGAATTGGCGGCGTGAGAGTGAGAGGTTCGATTTCATAGTGACGGCTGTAATGGCTGACCTTAGGGAGGCCAAAAGGCAAGCCTAACGGTCGGCTTCCGGTTCCGCCGCGAGGGCATCCCAGGTTTCGCGGTAGAGCGACCGTACTGGCTCGGCTACGGCGAGATCGCGCGGCAACCGGCGGTACTTAATCAGCTCGATGACGTCCGCTTTGTCTTTGAGCCGGCGAAGCGGGCTATGGGACCAGCTATCCAGCTTGAGGGAGATGAGTTGCTCGAGGGTGACGAATCGCGGTTCCTCACTCACCTCCTGGGGGACCGGGAAGGGAACCTGACAACCTGCGCGCAGCACCCGCCCGGCGGGCAGCAGATTGATGTGCACCCGATTGCGCTTGTCTTGGACCGTGTCCTCGCACCCCGGGCAACGCCGGAACGGTCCCGACAGATCCGCGGTCAGCAGTTCGACCGCGTCCTGCACGTCCGCCACGACCAGATCCGCATCGAGCGTGACCCGAAAGTAGCCGTGCTCCTGCACCGCCATGCCACCTACCACCAGGTGTGCCACCTCGAAATGCGCCAAGATCGACACCGCGCTCTGGAGGGTCAGCTCCAGCCCGCTGGTGCCGGTGGTCTCGCGCAAGGCATAGGCGCCGGTGGTCCGCATCGTCGGACTGTGGCGGAAGGCGGCGCTTTTGCCAGTTCTTTCTCGACCCCCGTGCGCCCCTTCGTGCGCCGTGCGTCCCGGGCCTTGCGTTGCATTGCATTGCATTGCATTGCGTTGCGTTGCGCGCCGCACGGCGGGGCTGAGAGCAGCAGGGGATTGCCTGCGGGAGAAGCGCTTAGCACATCTGAGTAACCGCCTGCCTAGCTTAACAAGACAGGATAGTAGTAGTTGACAGAAGCTACCGTGCTTCGGCTGTTCCCGGTTTGACCTTGACCTGAGGCTGGGGCAGACTCCTCCGCACTTACCGCCCATGAAAACGATCAGCTCGACCTTCCTCCGGTTGCCGGCCGTTTGGCTCGGGATGGCCGGTGTTCTGTTATCGGCCAGCCCAGCCGGTCGCCTGGCTGCGGCCGACTCGACGCGCCCGCCCAATATCGTCTTCATCTTAGCCGACGACCTGGGATATGGCGACCTGGGCTGCTACGGGCAGCAGCGCATCTGCACGCCCAACCTGGACCGCATGGCGGCCGAAGGCATTCGGTTTACACAAGCGTACGCCGGATCGACCGTCTGCGCCCCCTCGCGCTCAGTGCTCATGACGGGGCTGCATACCGGCCATACACGGATTCGGGGCAACGCGCGATATCCGCTGCAACCGGAGGACGTGACGGTGGCCGAAGTGCTCAAAACGCGGGGTTATCGCACGGGTTTGATTGGCAAATGGGGCTTGGGCGAAGCGGACTCGACAGGCATCCCGAACCGAAAGGGCTTCGATTATTTCTACGGCTACCATAACCAGCATCACGCCCACAATTACTACCCGACCTTTCTCTGGCGCAACCAGACCAAGGTGTTCTTGCGCAACGAAGTGCCCAACGAAGACCCCCAGGGTGGCGGCATCGCCAGCCAGCGTCGGGAGTACAGTCACGACCTCATCGCTCGCGAGGCGCTCGAGTTCGTCGAGCGGCATCAGCGCGAGCCGTTCTTTCTCTATTGGGCGCTGACCTTGCCCCATGCCAACAACGAGGCCGGCAAACAAGGCATGGAAGTGCCCGAGTGGGGCGAGTATGCCCAGACCGATTGGCCTGAGCCGCAGAAAGGACACGCGGCCATGATCACCCGGCTTGACCGCGATGTTGGCCGCTTGCTCGCCCAACTCAAGCGGCTCGGCCTAGACGAACACACCGTTGTCTTTTTCAGCTCCGACAACGGGCCGCATCGGGAGGGTGGCAACGACCCGGATTTCAACGATTCCAACGGTCCGTTGCGCGGCATCAAACGGGCCCTCTATGAGGGCGGTATCCGAGTTCCCGCGCTGGTCCGGTGGCCGGGTCGGGTGCCGGCGGGTGTCGTGAGCGATCAAGTCTGGTACTTCGCTGATTTCCTGCCCACGGCGGCCGAGTTGGCCGGAGCCAGCAGGCCGGCGAACCTGGATGGCTTGAGTCTGGCGCCCACGCTGCTGGGTCGGCCAGCCGAACAGAAACAGCATGCTTACCTGTATTGGGAGTTTTATGAGCGGCCCACGCTGCAGGCGGTGCGATCAGGGAACTGGAAAGCGGTGGCGATCCCGTTCGGGGGCACCCTCGAGTTGTACGACCTGGCCACCGATCCCGGCGAGAGTCGCGATCTAGCCTCCGCGAACCCGCAGATTGTCGAGCAGTTGCGCCGTTACATGACCGAAGCGCACGTGCCCGATCCCCTGTGGCAACTGCCCAAAGCCAATCCCGCACGACAGAACCCGCGCTAGCTGGGCCTCCCGCCAGCCTCGAGCTCGACATCCCCGTGCTCGTGGATGATATGGCCGATACCGTGTCTCGCGCTTACAATGCCTGGCCCAACCGCCTATTCGTCCTGAGCGCCGACGGCACCGTCGCCTCTCAGGGTGCCCGTGGCCCCCGCGGATGCAACGTTGCCGAGCAGCAAAAGGCACTGGCGTCGATCCTCGAGAAGGCAAGCCCATTCGGCTCGGTCCCCCCCCAGCCGCAGCGACCACCGTTAGGCTGCCCGCTCGGAGACGACATCGCAGAGTGCAGCGGGAGTGCAGCGGAGCCTCGCCGCATCGCCCGAGTCAACGTCCCCGCCGCGTTGGGGCGGGGCCTCGCACCGCCGCAGGTATCATGCAGGTAGCTTCTAGTCATCACAACTTTTTCTTGGCATCTCCAGAATCGTGTGTCAGGTTTCGACCCGGTTCAGTTTGCCGGAGTGTTACCGCAGACCGGCACCGAGCCTCGATTGAGGCCTGGGCCTAGATCCGCACGGGGCGCGGCTCGTGCGGTGGGGTGTTCGGCCCGGCCTGCGATTCCACGAACCCGAGCGACACACACAAGCTGCACATGACAAGACCCACACCGAGAACCGAGTTAGGGTTACCTTCCTGCGTGCCGGGGTGGCGACGGACCAGTCTCGCGCTGGCGGGCATCTTCCTGTTGCTAGGACGGGCGCACGACACCGATCCCGGGCATGTCCACGAACCGGTCGCGGCTGCCCCGCTGCCGCTGGTCATCGAGTCGGAGGGGCCGATCCCGCGCCCGGCGCCGGCAGTTGGGCCAACCGGGCTCCCGGTCACCGGCCAGGGGTTCTGGCGGTTCACGGCCGTCACCAACAACGTCCTCTCCGTCCCGGAAGCGGCGCGGCCGTTCGTGCGCGGAGCCCATGGCACCCTGATTGTGGATGCGCCGCGGGACACGGTGTATTGGGGGCTCGAGAACGTCGGATGGATCGCGTTCAGCAATCGTTTGTCTCAGGCCGCGATCGTGGCGGGCGATGCCAAGTTCTCCCGCGGCAACCTCCATGGCGCGGATCTGCAGCCCCGCCCGGGGCACTTGCCCCAGGTTGCAGTTGCCGACAATGTTGAAGGGGAGGTTTACCTGTCCGATACCACGTTCCAAAGGGCGCAAGTGTTGGACTGGCCGGCTGCGGGGCCGTACGCGGCCAAGGGCGAGTTTCGACCGACCGACGTGGCGTTCGTTGGGCCAGGCGAGATCTACGTGACCGACGGTTACGGCCGGGCCCACTTCATGCCCGCGAGCCTGGAGCCACTCGAGTACCTTGGGCAATGGCATGGGGGCAAGAGTTTCTCGCAAACGCCGCACGGAATCAGTTACCTCTCGGCGGAGCAGGCCTTGCTGATCTCCGCGCGACCCGAGGGCCAGGTGAAACGTTGGTCGAAGGCGCATGGGCACCTGCTCGAGGTGGCGGGCCTGCCCACGGGCAGCACCGTCTGCGACCTGGACGTCTGGGGCGATTACGCCCTTGCCCCTTGCCTCGACGGCCCCAACCGCAGCCCTGGCCCAATCTACATCCTCAACCTCAAGCGCCGCGCCATTGTCAGCACCCTGCGGCCCAAGGAGGACCTCGGCTTCACCGAGGCGCAACACATCCACGACGCAGCCTGGTACCTCGCACCGAAGGGCACGGCACAGGAACTCTATGTCCTCTTCACCTGCTGGAACCCCGGCGGCCTGGGGGCACTCAAGTTGGTGAGCTTGGCCGAGTAATCTCAGGGCACAGCAATGGGCCCGCCTGAGGCCGAGCGAGGTCAGAGCTCCCAGCCTGGGCGATACGAGCGGGTCAGGTAAGCGTTGGCCTCCGGGACGTTCGTGACCTGCGGGCGGGCAGCATCGAAATGGAGTCGCCGCCCTCCCAGCCGCAATGAGACCGCCGCGAGATTGAACGCGTCCGAGATTGGCCCGGCGAGAAGGAAGTCACCGTAGGTGGGCGGCCCGCCTTTGAATGCCGCTACCCAAGAGGCCGCGCGCTCGGTCGGGCCTGGGCGCTGCTCTCGCGGCGGGTTGCCCGCCGCCGGTTGGGCTGTCAGGTCATCCCGCATTCTCTGGGCCGGAATGAGGCGTGCATTTTCGCCGCGAAAATCCGCCAGGACCTTGCCGCGATCGCCGATGAACAGCATCCCTTCTGGCGGTAGCTCCTGCTGGTCTGCCTCGAGTTCATCGGGGGTGGGAGGCTTCATCGAGCCGTCGTACCAAAAGAGGTCCAAGGCCGGCCGCGAACCCTTGGCGGCGAACCGGAAGCGGATCGTGCACGCGGCTGGGAACGAGTAGTCATTCCGGACGCGCACGGCCACCTGGTCGCTCAGCGTGCAGAGGTGACTGGGCCGGGACTCAACCCAGATGGGTGCGTCCAACTCGAAGAGTTGGAACACCGGCCAGAGGCTGTAATGGCCCATGTCCGCCAAGGCGCCGCCCCCAAACTCGTACCACCCCCGGAAGACCGCGTGGGTGTAGTGCGGGTGATAGGAACGATCGCGCGCGGGCCCGAGCCAGAGCGGCCAGTCAAAGCCGGGAGGCAAGGGCGGCGTGTCTGTCGGCACCGTGGCGTACTGCGGCCACACCGGTCGATTGGACCAGTTATGGATCTCGCGCAGCGTGCCAATGGCGCCGCCGTCAATCCAGCCCTTGATCGCGCGAATCAGCGCGCCATCGCTGGCCGGCTGGAAGTGCGTGGCCACGCGCGTCGCGCGGGCGGTCTCGATAACTCGCCGCGCTTCGAGCAACCGGTTGGCGAGCGGCTTGTGCATCATGACGTGCTTGCCCCGCTTCATGGCGGCGATGGCGATGGTCGCGTGGAGATGGTCAGGCGTGATCACCTTCACCGCAGTCACATCCTTCTCGCGATCGAGCAACTCGCGAAAATCCGCATAAGCCGCGCAACCCTTGAACTGAACCGCCTCCCGCTGGCGGGCATAGACCGTCTCGACGAGCTCCTTCGCCACGTCGCGTCCGCCGGGAATCCCCGGGGCGCTCCGCCGCCAGTCTGGCTTGCCTAACGCCCGGGCCAGAGAAGCGCGGAGCCCATCGCGCGACCAATCCACATAGTCGTGGCCGTCCTTGACCGGATCGCAGACCGCCACAATCTGCACCTCTGGCAGGGCGAGCATGTCGACCATCTCGCGTAGACCCTGGGTGCCACACCCGATGTAGGCGAGGGTAATCTTCTCGCTGGGCGCCACATAGCCTGCCCCGCCTAGCACCGGGCGCGGCGCGACGACGAAAGTCGACAGGGCGGCGCCACTCGCCAGCACGAACCGACGTCGTGATACGCGCGGGGTTGTCGTGGGGGACATCGTCGGAGGAACGGGAGACGGAGGACGCCGAGATCGGGAACGCGGGGGTGTGTTCATGTCGTCTGGTTATGGGCTGAACCCGAACTGACCGCAAGCGTTTCCGGTGCGACTGCTGGCCAGGCAGGGCACGGCCGGCCTTGGTCGAGCTCGGCCGATCGCAGACCTTGCCCGCTATGCCCCACCCCACGGGAGCACGGAGCATGGCCCCATCGTCTTCCAAGTGCCCGCGCAGATCCCCAACGTCTTCCCATATTATCGATCAGGTAAATAAACATTGACAACTCGGTTGCCTCACGACAACCTGCGCGCCCTCTTTGAGGATGACGCGCATCAAAGTCAAAGGGCGACCGGCCGTCTACCACTGCGTCTCCCGCATCGTCGGCGCCCAACACCTCCTCGATGACCTCGGCAAAGAAACCTTGGTCAAGCTCCTCCGGCGCCTGGCCACCTTCTGCGGCCTCGATGTCATCACCTACTGCATCATGTCCAACCACTTTCATGTCTTAGTGAGAGTTCCGGCCGAGCAGAACCCGACCGACGAGGAATTGGTCGAGCGCATGAAGGCCCTCTACGGGAAGGCCAAGCCCCGAGTGGCCGGCCTGCTC
>VHCO01000023.1 GCA_016871715.1 Verrucomicrobiota bacterium | reverse complement strand
GACGCAGACATCCGGGAACGAATGCTGGCGCGGATGGGGGATGTGTCGGAGTTCATGAAGGAGTTCAAGCAGCGGTTCAGCAAGTGGTACAACATACGGCACCAGCGGTTTGGGACGCTGTGGGCGGAACGGTTTCGGAGTGTGTTGGTCGAGGATCAGACGGGGGTGTTGGAGACGGTGTCGGCGTACATTGACTTGAACGCGGTGCGGGCAGGATTGGTGGAGGACCCGAAGGATTACCGGCACTGTGGGTACGCGGCAGCGGTGGCTGGGGATGCGAGGGCGCGGTCGGGGTTGTTGAGCATGTACTCGCGTGCGAGTGCGGGAGCGTCTCAGAGCGGGGTTGGGGTTGGGGCGGGAGGGGGCCAGATGGCGGGGGCACCAGGGGAAGAGGAAGGGACAGGGGCCCGCGGGCAAGATGCCCGCGCTCCGTTCTTGGCCGGCGCGCAGGTTGCAGGGGGGGCCGAGGAGCCGCGGAAGGGAAGGGTGCGTGAGTGGAAGGAGGTGGGTGCGGAGTATCGGCGGCGGTTGTTTGTGCGCGGGGGGGTGTCTGGGAGCAGCGGGAAAGTGGCGTTGAGTCGGGAGCAGATTAAGCGGGTGTTGCAGAAGGGCGGGGAGTTGAGCGTGGGGGAGGTGTTGCGGTTGAGGATTCGGCATATGACGGACGGCGTGGTGCTGGGCTCGAAGGGGTTTGTGGATGAGGTGTGGTTGGCGCACCGGGAGCGGTTCGGGTCGAAGCGGCGGAGCGGGGCGCGATCGATCCGTGGTGGGGGCGAGCCACTGGCTGGATTGAATGCGTTACGGGATCTGCGGGTCGAGGCCATCACCTGAACTGACGCGAGCCCTAAAGACCCGCTCGGGCTTTCTGCTCTGTGGCGTCCGGGCTCGAGTGTGGCCTAGCCGGCCTACAGCCTCAGGCCCAGGCCCCTGAGGTCTGAATCTTGGCGTTCGTGGGGCTTCGCTTTGAACCTGTGGAACGGGATCGGAGTTCGTCTCGAGTGGTGCAAGCGCGGATCCAAAGAGCATAAATAAATCACCGCGATACTTATTGTTGACACCAGAATACGCTTAGTTAGATCGCCACGATGACACACATTGGCAGTCGACCGTCGCCACGGAGATTGACGCAGGAGCTTCAAGAGCGAAGATCGAAGAGCGCAATGTTTGCTGTGGGCACGTGGCACATGCATTGGGCATGGTGGGCGGGGTGCCCACTGGCCGAGCGCCTTTGGCGATAAAGACCTGGCGACAGGTTGACGGCCCAAGACCACCGGCGTAGCTTGAGGCGAGATTCGATCGCAATCGCATCGCATATGATGGCGCAGACACCAGCTCCAGCCCCTGCCCGGGCCGATCCGACGGGCTCAACTCCCGCATTCCGCGTCGGAGACGAGCGATTGATCAAGGTCACCGCGGGCGCAGCGGAAAAGGTGCGGGCACTGCTGGCGAGGCAGGGCCGCCGTGCTGGGGTGCTGCGGGTGGCGGTCATCGGAGGCGGTTGCTCGGGGCTGCAATACAAGATGGATCTGCAGGACGGCCCGGCTCACCGCGACATTCTGGTCGAGAGCGCCGGCATCAAGGTGGTGGTGGATCCGAAGAGCGCCCTGTATGTGACCGGCTCGGAGCTTGACTACGTGGAGGCGCTTCAGGGGGGCGGTTTCAAGGTAAAGAACCCGAATGCAGCGACGACCTGTTCGTGCGGGGAGAGTTTCTCGGCGTGAGCGGCGGAGGCGGCGAGGAGGCGGGTCCTGAGGGATGTGGAGGGGGGAGTGGAGATGAATGACGCCTTCGCGCTTCTGGATGAGCCGCGGCGGCCGTGGTTGGACGTGGCGAGTCTGCAGGGACGCTTTTTGGCGTTGTCGGCGGCGCTGCATCCGGACCGGGTACATGGCGCGGGCGAATCTCAACGGCGAGCGGCGCAGGAAGAGTTCGCCCAGCTTAACGGCGCCTACCAGACCCTGCGCGACACCAAGCTGCGGGTGTTGCACCTTCTCGAGCTTGAACTCGGCCATCGACCGGAAGACATTCAGCGGGTGCCACCCGGGACGATGGAACTGGGGCTCGAGGTTGGGGCTTTGTGTCGGGAGGTGGACGGATACTTGGCGCGGAAGGGGCAGGCGGCGACGCCGCTGTTGCGCGCCCAGAGGTTTGCGGAGGGGCTCGAATGGACGGAGCGTCTCGGCCAAGCCCAGGAGCAAGTGAACGCGCGCCGTGGCGCGATCGAGGCGGAGCTTAGGTCGTTGAACGAGGTTTGGTTGGCGGCGCCGGCGGTGGGCGCGGAGGGTCGTGTCCAGGCGCTGCCTCTGGATCGGCTGGAGCAGCTTTACCGTGCGCTCAGCTACGTGGCGCGGTGGGCGGAACAGCTCGACGGACGCAAGGTGCAGTTGGCGCTCGAACCGCTCACTTGAAGCAGATCAACCGCAGGCCGACCAAGACCAACAGGCCGCCGAAGAGGCGTTTGAGGTCGGCGGAGGGGATATGGCGGGTGAGCCAGGCGCCGAGGAAGCCGCAGACGATGGCGGTGGGCATCAGGGCCAGGGCGACGCGCCAGTTCACGTGTCCCAGGTGGTGGTGTTTGTAGGTGCCCATGAGAGCCGTGGGGATAATGACGGCCAGGGAGGTGCCGATGGCGGTTTTGACGTCCAGCTTGAGCAGGAACATCATGGTGGGCACCATGACGATACCGCCGCCGACGCCGAACAAGCCGCTGGTTATGCCGCTGAGAGCGCCGATCAGGGCCGCATAGAGGTAGAACATGGCTTGCTAGATGCCCCAAGCCTGCGGGCTCGACAACAGTTTTCTGGGGCTCTGGATGCTCCTCCCCGCTTGAAAAGGGTGCTGGGGTTGGCCAGAGTCGACCGCATGCAGTCTGTATTTAGAGGGCCGGTTTACGTTGTGCGGGACAACATCGACACGGACCAGATCATTCCCGCCCAGTATCTCAACCTGGTGCCGACCATTCCTGAGGAGTACGAGAAGCTGGGCGCCTATGCGCTGTGCGGCTTACCGGAGTCTCTTTACCCCGTGCGGTTGGTGGGGGAGGGGCAACTCGACACGGAGTATCCGCTGGTGGTGGGCGGGCGGAACTTTGGCTGTGGCAGCTCTCGCGAGCACGCCCCGATTGCGCTGGGATCGGCAGGGGTGAAGGTGGTGTTGGCCGAGAGCTTCGCGCGGATCTTTTTTCGGAACTGCGTGGCGACCGGCGAGCTGTACCCGTGCGAGTGCGTCGGGCGGTTGTGCGACGAGTTGAGGACCGGCGAGGTCGTGAGCGTGGATTTGGATGCGGGCGCGGTCACGGTACCGCGCACGGGCCAGCGGTATGCGATCAAGCCGCTGGGCGATGTTCGGGCGGTGGTCGATGCCGGCGGGTTGTTCAACTACGCGCGGCAGACCGGCATGATGCCACGCTGAGCGCGGCGTGGCGGGGGCCGGCTGGGGCTGGGTCAATCCGTCAGCGCGTCGGAGCCATGGATGGCCAGGCTAGCGTTGAGGCGGTCGCGCGGGCTGAGTTGGCCGGCTTCGGCCAGGCGGTTGAGGGCGGTGCGGGCGAAGGCGAACAGGATTTGGTCGCGCAGATCGTCGGGTCGGGCGCAGCCATCGAGGCATAGGAGATAGGGTTTCTTGACGGCGAGGAAGATTTCGCGAGACCGGTTCAGTTGGGCCAGTGTCTCGAACTCGTTGGCAACGCCGTCTCGGTGGCCGACTCGTGCGAGGCCGATCTCGGGCGGGAGGTCGATGATCACGAGCAGATGGGGCTCGATGGCGATAGCCTCGTTTTTGCGGAGCAGTTCAGCCGGCTTAAATCCTCGGGCGCCCTGGTAAGCTACGGTCGAGAAGTAGTAGCGGTCGGTGATAACGACCTTACCGGCGGCCAAGCCGGGGCGAATGACCTCGCGCACGTGTTGTTGTCGGTCTTCGATGAAGGCCTCGAGTTCTTTCTCGGGCGTGAGGCGACCGCTCTTGGCGGACTCGCGGAGGAGTCGTCCCCAGGGACCGTTGGTGGGCTCGCGCGTGAGGACGCAATCGAGACCGCGTTCCTGCAGGACGCGCAATACCGCCTCGGCTTGCACGCTCTTGCCGGCCCCATCGATGCCCTCGACGGCCAGTAGAAATCCTCCGGGTAAAGTTCGGTTCATCGGTTCATTTCCTCCGGCGCGGGGCTCGGCCTGGCTGCCGGGACGCCGTCGGCAGGGCCAGTTCGCTGACGATTTGGGTCACGTATTTCCCGATGAGATCGGCCTCGAGGTTGACCGCGTCGCCCACCTGGCGTCTGCGCAAGTTGGTGACTTCCCACGTATGCGGGATGATCCAGATCCGGAAGCCGCGGGGGCGCACGGCGGCCACGGTGAGGCTGATCCCGTCCACGGCTACCGAGCCTTTGAAGATGAGGTAGCGCATGATCTCCCGAGGCGCCTGGACGTCCAGGACCCAGTCTTGGCCCGAGCGTTCCCAGCGGGTGATGCGGCCCAAGCCATCGATGTGGCCAGTGACGAAGTGGCCACCCAAGCGATCGGAGGGACGCAAGGGCCGCTCGAGATTGACCAGGCTACCGGGCTGGGCGAACTGGAGGTTGGTGCGCTGCCACGTTTCCCGCAGCAGATCGAACTGGAGGAGTCGCGCGGCGCCACGGCGGGGGAGCTTCACGACGGTGAGGCAACAGCCATTGACGGCCAGGCTGTCTCCGATCCGGACTCCGCGACCGCAGCGGCTCGGTCGCACGACCAACTCGATCGCTTGGGCGGTGGGCGTGATGCGGTCGACCACGCCGGCTTCTTCTACCAGGCCAGTGAACATGTTATTCGTCGCTCGACTCGCAGGATTCTTCTGTGAGTCGTCCTGATGCTAATCCCACATCCGTTTAGCTGCAATGGGGATTCATCCGGGCGCAGCCAGCCGGGCGGTCAGGCACAGGTCGTCGCCCCACCGTGCCCAGCGGACCGCGGTGAGCCCGGTCATTTCGCCGAAAGCGGTCGCTCCTGGGCCGGCGAGCGCCCGGTGGGCGAGGCGTCCGCCGAGGATTTTTGGTGCGTAGAAGAAGACCAACCGTTGAGCGAGCCCGGACCGCCAGAAGGCGGCGAGCACTTCGCCTCCCCCTTCGACGAGGAGGTGAGTGACCTCTTCTGCGCCCAGGCGCTGCAGCAGCCAGGGTAGGGAGATCCCTTGCGGGCCGGTGGGGGCTACCCAGACAGACACGCTTTGGCGCAACCCCGCGACTCGGCCAGTGGGCGCGGCGCGCGTGACGACGATGGTGGTGGCATCTGCGTGGGCGTCATGGAGGAGTTGTGCGGTGGGGGGCGTGCGGGCGCGGCTGTCCAACACGATCCGGCGCGGGGTGCGTGTGGGAGCGAGGCGTTTCTGGCCAGGCAGGCAGCGCACGGTGAGGCAAGGGTCGTCGGCCAGCACGGTGTTGATGCCGACCAGGATGGCGTCAGCGCCCTGCCGCAACTGCATGGCTCGGGCCCGCGCGGGTTGGCCCGTGATCCACTTCGAGGCGCCGGCGGCCGTAGCTATTTTTCCGTCGAGGGTCATGGCGGCTTTGAGCGTGACGAACGGTGTTCGGTGCACGATCCAGTGGTTGAAGGGCTCGTTCAACTGCGTTGCCTCCGCCTCGATCACACCTGTGACGACTTCCAGCCCCGCACGGCGCAACTGGTCAAAGCCGCGCCCCTGGTGCTGGGGATTTGGGTCCGTGGCGCCAGCCACGACGCGGGCGAGCCCGGCGCGGACCAGGGCGGCGGTGCACGGGGGTGTGCGCCCGTGGGTCGAGCAGGGTTCGAGGGTGACGTAGAGGGTGGCGCCGCGGACATCGGCGCCGCGGCGTGCGGCGTCGCGGAGCGCCTCGATTTCGGCGTGCGGTTGTCCCGCGGCGCGGTGCCAGCCGCGACCGAGGACTCGCCCGGCACGGACCAGCACCGCGCCGACCATGGGGTTGGGTGCGGTGTGGCCATAACCGCGGCGGGCCAGGCACAGGGCTTGGCGGAGGAAATGCGTTTGGGGGGCGGCACTCACGCCTTGGTCGAGAAGAGCGCGGCGGCGAACGGAGCCGGGTCGAAGGGTTGGAGGTCGTCGGGTTGTTCGCCGACGCCGATGAATTTGACGGGGAGGCGCAGTTCTTTTTGGATAGCGACGACCATCCCGCCCTTGCTGGTGCCGTCGAGTTTGGTGACGACCAGGCCGGTGAGGGGGACGGCCTTATGGAACTCGCGGGCTTGCTGGAGGGCGTTCATGCCGGTGGTGGCATCGAGGACGAGCAAGACCTCGTGTGGGGCGCCTGGGAGTTTCTTGTCCATCACGCGGTGCACCTTCTGCAGCTCTTGCATGAGGTTGTTCTTGGTGTGCAAGCGTCCGGCGGTGTCGACCAGCAAGTACTGCGCCCCCCGCGCTTGGGCCGCGGCGATTGCGTCGTGGGCCACCGCGGCAGGGTCGGCGTGGTAGGCTCCCGCGACCACGGCCACATCGAGTCGTTGTCCCCAGAGTTTGAGCTGCTCGATAGCCGCCGCGCGGAAGGTGTCGCAGGCGGCGAGCATGGCGCATTGCCCTTGGGACTGCAGCCAGTGGGCCAGTTTGGCGCTGGTAGTGGTCTTACCGGTGCCGTTGACGCCGACGATCGAGACGACGGTCAACCCGCCGGTGGGGGCGCGTAGGTGGGGATCCGATTGGCCTAGGTGACGGGCGACCTCGGCCTGGGCGATGGCGACGATCTCGAGGCCGGCCCGCCCCTGGGTCTCGAAGGCTTTGCGGACGGCGGCGATGATGTCCGCGGTCATGGCGCAGCCGAGGTCCGCCCCGAGCAAGGCGGCCTCGAGGTCATCGAGGCTCGCGTCGGTCAACCGTGGCGATCGGGTGACGACGCGTTGGATTTCGTGAACGAGTTGCGCTTGGGTCTTTTGGAGGCCCTGCTTGAGTTTCTGGAGGAGACCCATGGGACTAGGGAGTGCCGCCGGGGGGATCGGACTTGGAACGGGGTAGGGCGTGCTTGGTGGCGACGGCGGCGCGGTGGGCTTTGAAGCGGTCGTAGTAGGGGGCGGGCAGGCGGACACCGCCGATGAGCGGTTGGCCTTTGCTGAGGCCGTGGCAGTCCGAGCCGCCCGTGATCAGCAGGTCGAACCGCTGGGCCAGGGCGAGGTAGTGTTGGGTCGTGGCTGGGGAATGTTTGCTATGGAAACACTCGATGCCATCGAGCCCAACCGCCACCAGGTCGGGGATGAGGCGGTCGATGCGGTTCAGGCCCGGGTGAGCCATGACGGCCGAGCCGCCCGCTTCGTGGACGAGTTGGATGGCCTGGGCGGCGGACATTTTGGCTTTGGGAACCCAGGCCGGCCGGTGGCGTTTCAGGAAGCGCTCGAAGGCTTCGTCCAGGTTGGCGCAGAATCCGGCCTGGACCAGGGCCCGGGCGACATGGGGTCGGCCTGGGGAGCGGCAGTTGGCCAAGCGAAAGACCGCTTCGGGCTCGAGGGGGACGTTGAGTTCGTTGAGGCGGGCGACCATTTCGCGGATGCGGTTCTGGCGCACAGATTGGAACTTGGCCAGTTCCCGGGCGAGGCGGGGGTGGCGGGTGTCGAGGCCGTAGCCGAGGAGGTGGAGTTCGTAACCCTCGAGCTCGGAGGTCAGTTCGGTTCCCGGGACGAAGTCGAGGCCGGATTGGCGGCAAGCCTGGGCCATGCGTTCGCAACCTTCGACGGTGTCGTGGTCGGTGAGGGCGACGGCCTCGATTTGGTGCCAGCGGGCGTGCCCGACGACTTCCTCCGGGGAGTAGGTACCGTCGGAGAAGTAGCTATGCAAGTGGAGATCAGCCACCATGCCGCCTCCAGCGTGAGCCCAGGGCAGGTCGAGGGCCGGGCGGCGCCGGCCTGGGTGGCGCCGGTGGGGGGCCACGCATGGGATCGTTGGGGTGGGGAGGGGGGAGCGGGTTCATGATTCCACAATCCGGGCCGGGCGCATCAGTTCGGCCTTGATCCGATCCAGGATGCCGTTGACGAATTTGCCGCTGTCTTGGGTCGAGTACTTCTTGGCGATGTCGACCGCCTCGTTGATGCTGACGACCGGTGGGATATCCTGGCGATGGAGCATTTCGTAGACGGCCAGGCGCAGGACATTGCGATCCACCACCGCCATGCGGTGCAGGTGCCAATTCTTGGCGTACTGCTGGATCACCGCGTCCACCGCGGCGCGCTGTTCGAGCGTACCTCGGATCAGCGGCTCGGCAAACAAGCGGATGGTCGTTTCCTCCGCCGTGGGCGGCGGCGGTTCGGGCTTCTCGCCCCAAGTCGCCCCGGCCTTCTCCTCGGCAATCACGGCCGCGGTCTGCGAGGCCCAAAACTCGGCCAGCGCCACCTCGAGGTCCGGGGGCGGATTGACATCATACTGGAACAGGAATTGGACGGCGCGTTCGCGCGCTTCCCGGCGCGTACCCATGGCGCGAGGATGCGAAAGGCGCACCGTTGGAGCAAAGGAAAAATCGGGGGGCCGCGCCGAACCCACATGCGGGGTGGAGCGACCTTTGGACCGCCATCGATGATGGGGAGGCTGGGGATCAGCCGGTCAGACGCCTCAGCTCCGGTCCGGCGCCCGGCCTGGCTAGATGGGAAAGGCGTTCATGCCGTCCTCCCTCGATTCCGGATCGGCGGAGGCTCTGCCGACAAGAATGTCGGCGATACAGCAGACAGGAATGTCTGCGCTACGAGGCCGAAGGACGTTCCAGAGTCCTTGAGTGGTGAAACATGCTCTGGAGAGGTCAAGTTGGTGGCACGGGCATCTTGCCCGTGGTCGCCTTGGGCGGGACGCCCAAGCCACGGCCAGAGGCGAAGCCTCGCTAGTACTTCGGCACCGACGGATCGATCTCCTCGGACCAAGCCGCAATGCCGCCCCGAACGCTCTTGACCGCGCGGAAGCCGCGCGCCTTGAGCCATTCGACGGCCTGTAACGAGCGTTTACCGCTCTTGCAGTGGATGTAGTAGGCGAGCGCCGGGTCCAGCTCGATCGAGCGTTGCGGCAAGGAGGCCAGCGGCATGAGGGTCGCGCCGGGGATGCGAGCGAGTTGGTGCTCGGCGGGCTCGCGCACGTCGAGGACGCGGACCTGCAGGCTCGGATCGGCCAGCGCCCGGTTCAGGTCGTGGACGGTCACCTCGTCCGGGTGAGGCGGCGTGGGGGCGGGCGCGGCGGTGACTCCGCAGAACTGCTGGTAGTCGATGAGTTGAGTGATGGTGGGGCGATCGCCGCAGAGCGGGCAGGCCGGATCACGCCGCAGCTTGAGCTCGCGGAACCGCAGTTCGAGGGCGTTGAACAAAAGCAAGCGACCGAGCAGGGGCGTGCCTTGACCCAACGCCAGTTTCAGAATCTCGGTGGCCTGGATGCATCCAATGATTCCCGGCAACACGCCCAACACACCGCCTTCGGCACAACTGGGCACCAGACCCGGCGGCGGCGGCTCGGGGTAGAGGCAGCGGTAGCAGGGGCCGGTCAGGTGTGGGGCGAAGACGCTGGCTTGACCCTCGAAGCGGAAGATCGACCCGTACACGTTGGGCTTATGCAGGAGCACGCACGCGTCATTGGTCAGGTAACGCGTGGGAAAATTGTCCGTCCCATCCACCACGATGTCGTACTCGCGGATGATGGCCAGCGCGTTGGCGCTGGTGAGGCGCACCGAGTGCAGCTCGATCTGGACTTCTGGGTTGAGACGGGCCAGCGCGTCCCGTGCCGAGTCGGTCTTAAGGCGGCCCACGTCCGTCGTGCCGTGGAGCAGTTGGCGTTGTAGGTTCGAGTAATCCACCGTGTCGAAATCCACAATCCCCAAGCAACCGATACCCGCGGCGGCGAGATACATCGCCACGGGCGAACCCAACCCGCCCGCGCCGATGCAGAGCACGCGGGTGGAGCGCCATTTCGCCTGGCCGGCCACCCCCACCTCCGGCAGCAGCAGGTGGCGGGCATAACGCCGCAGCTCGTCATTGCTAAATTGCATGGTTTGCCTAGGTTGGCCGCAGGGTAATGCGAGCCGCGCGAAAATCAAGCCGTCGCCGTCGTTCCCCGGCCGTTCCGCGGGGCGCGCGACCCGCTTGGGTCGAAGCGGCTGCCTTCGTGCAGGGGCGCTCGGCGCTGCGCCCCACGCTGGCGATGGTGTTGGGCAGCGGCTTTGGCCAAGTCCTCGAGCGGGTGACCCCCGAACTCGAAGTGCCGTACCGGCAGTTGCCGGGATTCGCTGCCCCGAGCGTTCCTGGTCACGCTGGCCGACTGCTGGTGGGCCGCCTGGCGGGTGTCCCGACGATTCTCCTCTCAGGGCGACTCCACTACTACGAGGGCCACAGCCTGGCCAAGGTGACCCTACCGATTCGTGTGCTGGCCGCGTTGGGGGTCCGGTCCGTCCTCCTCACCAACGCCGCTGGCGGCATCCGCGGCTCCCTGCGCCCCGGCGACTTCATGGCGATCGCAGACCACATCAACGGCATGGGGGTCAATCCGCTCCGCACGAGCGGTGCGGCTGGAGGGGATCGGTTCTTGGATCTGTCGGCCCTCTATGACGCCTGGTTGCGGGGCTTGCTCAGGCAAGCCGCGCGCCAGATGGGCGTGCGCTTGCGCCACGGCATCTACCTGGCCGTGGCTGGGCCGTGCTACGAAACGCCCGCCGAAATCCGTGCGTTCGCGCGTTGGGGGGCCGACGCGGTAGGGATGAGCACCGTCCCGGAGGCGATCGTGGCCCGCCAGTGCGGACTGCGCGTGGCCGGTCTGTCCTGTATTACTAACCTGGCTGCCGGCCGGTCCGCCCAGCCGTTGTCTCACCCAGAAGTCTTGGCCGCAGGCGAACGATCCGGCGCACGGGCCGCCGCCTTGCTGAGCGCCTTCGCCCGCCTTTATGCCGCGGCCGACCCCTGCACAGGTCGTCAGACCTGCTGCGCGTAGGTAGCCCCGTCCGCGCGCCACTTTGCTGAGGATGCGGGTGTCGGTCGGTGCGCGGAGAAATCGTTTGAAAATCGTTTGGAGAATGACGCCCGATCTCCTAGTCTGCTGCGCCAGGGGTGGAAAGTCAGTCTGGCGCCCCAGGTGCAGAGATGAAATTGAACCTGACGCTGAATCTGGACGAGGTGAGTTGGCCGGCGCTCCTGGTGGACGCCGCCGGCGTGGTGCGGCGCGCTAACCCGGCGGCCGCCACCCTGTTCGGCCTCCCACCCGAGGGGGGCGCCTCCTTCGCCCAGGACCTCTGGGCGCCGGACAACCCAGGGACTGCGCTTGCGTACCTTCAAAAACTGAGCGGTCCAACCCCGCCGCAACCGTTGCGGCTGCGCACGCCGCAGGGCGCTTCGGTCGCCTTTCAAGCCACGGTCGCCAACCTCATTCGCGAAGGAGCCAAACTTTGGTTGCTGCAATTGTGCCCCGTTGGGCCGCCCGGAGCCAAGGCAGGCACGCCCGGCGCGGCCGCGGGGGGAGGGACGGCCGCCGAAGAAGCTGCCCATCAACGGCAGAAGCTGGATTGTGCGCTGCAGTTGACGCGGACGGTGGCCTTGGACTTCAACAACGCCCTCACGAGCATTTTGGGCCACGCCTCGCTCGTCTTGGGCAAAATGCCAGCCGATCATCCTTGGCGCGGCTCGTTGGTCGAGATCGAGAAATCGGCGGAGAAGGCGGCCGAAATCGCGCAGGACCTTGCCGCGTTCAGCCGACAGGAGAAAGAGCCAAGCGCGCGGGCCACGGGCGATCTCAACGACCTGGTACGGCGGACGGTGGAGGTGGTGAAGGTGAGCGCGAAGGCGGACGTACGCTGGCACTTGGCGCTCGAGGAGCAGGTCTACACGGTCACCTTTGACGAGGCCAAGATGCAACAGGCCTTCGTCAAGATCCTCGAGAATGCCTTGCAAGCCCTGGGCGGCGGCGGGCGGATCGACGTGCGGACACGGAACGTGGATCGGACCGAACCGGAATCGGACGGGGGCGTGCCGCTGCCGGCCGGCAGCCAGGTGTGCATCGAGTTCGTCGATAGCGGCGAGGGCATTGCGCCCGAGGTGTTGCCGCGTGTCTTCGAGCCGTTCTTCACCACGCGCAAAGACGCGCGCCACCGCGGTTTAGGCCTGGCCTGGGTCTATGGCATCGTCACCAACCACGGCGGCAGCGTAGCCGTCTCGAGCCAAGTCGGCCAGGGCACCAGCGTGCGCATCTACCTCCCCGCTCGCAGACAATTCGTTCGCGGTCGGGCCCTGAAGACGGACGATTTGACCGGGACCCAGACCATCTTGATGGTGGACGACGAAGACCTGGTCCTGACCATGGGTCGGATGATCCTGACGTCGTTTGGGTACCGGGTCTTGACCGCGAACAGCGGGCCGAAAGCGCTCGAGTTGTTCACGCCGGCGCCAGACGCGGTCGACCTGGTGATTACGGATCTGGTGATGCCGAACATGAGCGGGCGGGAGTTGCTGGAGCGGTTGCGGGCGGTGCGGCCCGAGTTGCGGGTGATCTGCTCGAGCGGCTATGCCCGCGCCTCGGGTCAGGAGGATGTGCACTACCTCAAGAAACCGTTCACCAGCCAGGACCTGCTGCGGAAAGTGAAGCAAGCGCTGGAATAAGTGGCATTAAGGGTATTGACAGCTGCCCAAATTTACGTTCAACTTTCCTCATGCAAATCGAAAGTCTGAAGGTCTTTTGCGATCTGGCCGAGACGGAGAGTTTTACCAAGGCGGCCCAGATTAACCACATTACCCAGTCCGCAGTCAGCCAGCAGATTAGCTCGCTGGAGCGGCAGTTTAAGTCGCTGCTCATCGAGCGCAGCAAGAAGAAATTCCGGCTCACGCGCGAGGGGCAGGTGCTCTACGAGGCGAGCAAACAGATTGTGCAAACTTATGATACGTTGCACAGCCGTCTCCAAGAGCTCAAGGACATCATCTCCGGCACGATCCGAATCGCCACCATCTACAGCATTGGGCTGCACGATCTCCCCCCCTACATCAAGCGCTATCTGAAGAGCTACCCGACTGTGAATGTCCACGTCGAGTACCGGCGCTCGAACCAGGTGTACGAAGACGTGTTGGGCAACGTGGTGGACCTGGGCCTGGTGGCCTACCCCACCCGGGATGCCAAGCTCGAGATCGTGCCCTTGCGCAAGGAGCAGATGTGCCTCATCTGCCATCCGCAGCACCCGCTCGCCAAGGGCAAGAACGTCAAGATCAGCGCCATCGCCGGCCAGAAATTCGTCGCCTTCGAGCCGGACATCCCCACCCGCAAAGCCGTGGACAAAGTGCTGCGCGAGCATGGGGTCCAGATCCTGCCGGTGATGGAGTTCGACAATGTCGAGACCGTCAAACGCGCCGTCGAGATCGATGCCGGCGTGGCCATCGTGCCCCACGGCACCGTCACCCAAGAAGTCTCGAAGCAGACCCTGGCCGCGGTCAACATCGAGGATGCCGATCTGCATCGGCCCTTGGCCGCCATCTACAAGAAGAACAAGGTGCTCTCGACGGCGATGCGCCAATTCATCGCCATGCTCAAGGAAGGTTAACCCCCCGCCGCCGAAGTCATGCGGATGCGGCCGTTCCTGCTGGCGTCGCTGGGGTTGAACCTGGTGCTGGCCACGGGTTGGTTCTTCGCCACCCGCCCGGAAGGACCGCGCCGGACCGGCCCGCTGCTGCGCCGGGTGGTGACCAACGTGTACCAGCCTATCCGCACGAATGTTTTCTTCGAGCACAAGCCGTTCTCCTGGCGCTATGTCGAGTCGACCGACTACCCGACCTACATCCGCAACCTCGAGGCTATCGGCTGCCCCAAGAACACCATCCGCGACATCATCGTCGCGGACGTCAACCAGTTGTTCGCTCGCCGCTGGGCCACCGAGATCGTCAGCCCGGCTCAGCATTGGTGGTTGTCCGAGCCGGACGCGGCCCTGGCCCAGACGGCGCTCGAACAGCGCGACGCCCTGGATCATGAACGTCGCGACCTGCTCACGCGGTTGCTGGGGCCGGGCTGGGACGTGAGCCCCGACGCGATCCAGGTGCCGGGCACGGGCATCAGCCTGGATGGACCGCTGCTGGGCGAACTCAGCCCCGAGGTCAAGCAGGCCGTGCGGGACATCGAACTGCGCAGCCGCGACCGCCGCAACGCCGCGTTGCGCGCCGGCCGCGAGGACGGCGGCGCCCTCGGTCCGACCGAACTGGCGCGCATCCGGCAGCAAACCCGGGAGGAGTTGGCCAAGGTCCTAACGCCGGCGCAGCTCGAGGAGTACCTGCTCCGCTACTCCCGCAACGCCGAGCAATGGCGCGAGGCACTCCGGGGCTTCGGGGCGTCGCAGGACGAATTCCGGGGCCTGTTTCGCGCCACCGACACCCTCGAGCTCGAGCTCGAGCTGCTGGCGGGGGCGACCGACCCCGCCAGCGCCAAGCAACGCGCCCAGTTGCTCGCGGATCGTGAGACGGCGATCCAGCGCGCGTTGGCGCCCGACCGCTACGTTTACTACAAGCTGAACCAAGACCCGGTCTTCGTTCACGCGCGCGACACCGCCCGACAGTTGGGCGCTCCGCCCGAGGTGGTGTTGCCTCTCTACCAGGTTAACCAGCTCACGGAACAAGAACGGCGGCGCCTCGTGCAAGATCGCACCTTAAGCCCGGAGGAGTTGACCCAGAGCCTCGCCACCATCGATCAGCAGCGGTTGGACACCCTCCGCAAGCTGCTCGGCGACGATGCCTTCCGCCGGCTCCAGCAGATGAGCGTCCGGTGAAGCACGCCGGCGCCCCACACGCGCCCGACCTCCCATGAATGCTCCATCCCCTCCCCTGCCCACCGTTCTGCTCCGCCCGGGCGAAGCGGATCGCGTGGTGGCCGGGCACCCTTGGATCTATCAGGCGGCCATCTTGCGCCTGACCAGCCCGGCCCCAGACGGCGCCCTGGTCCAAGTCAAAGATCATCGCCAACGCATGCTGGGCATCGGGTTCTACAACTCGCGCTCGAAGATTCAAGTGCGCCTGCTGCACCCGGAGCGCGTGCCGGTCGACCAGACCTTCTTTGCCACACGCTTCCAGCACGCCCTGGCCCATCGCCGTCGGCACCTGCCCGACGCCACCTCCTTCCGCGTCGTCCATGCCGAAGGCGATTTCCTCAGCGGCCTGATTGTGGACAAGTACGACGATGTGCTGGTGATGCAGACCTCGTCGCTGGGCATGGACCAGCGCAAACCGGCCATCGCAGCGGCGCTCGAGGCGGTCTTGGCGCCGCGCGCCATTGTCGAGCGCAACGACATTGCCTCGCGCAAGTTCGAGGGTCTGCCGGACACCCAGGGGGTCCTCGCCGGCTCCTGCGAAGGCCCCCTGGCCGTCACCCTCAACGGGCTGCGCTTCGAGGTCGATCTGACCGCCGGACACAAGACCGGCCTCTACCTGGATCAACAGGTCAACTACGCGCGCGTTGCCGAGTTGGTGGGCCGCCTCGAAAGTGCGCGAGTGCTGGACTGTTTCAGTTTCGCGGGCGGCTTCGCCTTGCACGCGGCGAAGGCGGGCGCGGCCTCGGTCCATCTGCTGGACCAAAGCGAGGAAGCGTTGGCCGCCGCGCGACGGAACGGCGCGGCGAACGGGCTGGCTGACCGCTGCACCTTCGAGGCCGGCAACGTGTTCGACTGGCTCAAAGCTCGCACCACCGTGCCCGCGCACGAGAAGCTCATTCGCCCCTTCGACGTGGTCGTCTTGGATCCCCCTTCCTTCACCCGCAATCGCGCCGCCGTCCCGGACGCCCTCCGCGGCTACAAGGAGATTCACTTGCGCGCGCTCAAGCTGTTGAAGACCGGCGGTGCGCTGGTCACCTTCTGTTGTTCGCACCATGTGGACGCCGGGACCTTTCAGGACGTTATCCTGGCGGCGGCCTTTGACGCTCGGCGGGTCCTGCGCCGTCTGGCGACCTACACCCAGTCGCCCGACCACCCGGTCGTCCCGTCCATCCCGGAGACGGAATACTTGAAAGGCTACGCGTTCGAGGTGGTGCGTTAGACAGGAAGCAACCCGTGGTGGCGATGACGATCGAGTACCCTTAGCCATGAACGAAGTCCTTTGGCCCCCTCAACCCCTTGGGCACTCGCCCTCGGACGCGGGGCTGCGCTGGCTTAACCCACCCGCGCGCTGGCGAGTGGACCCCGAAAGCGCGGCGCTCGTCGTCGAACCCGACGCGACGACCGATTTCTGGCAGCGGACACACTATGGCTTCGCGGCCGACAACGGCCATCTGCTGTACCGCGAGGTCGCCGGCAACTTCGTCATGACCGGCCGGGTGCGCTTCTACCCGGCTCATCAGTACGATCAGGCGGGGCTGATGGTCCGCGCCGGTCCGACCTGTTGGCTGAAGACGGCCGTCGAACATGAGCTGGCTGGGCCGGCCCAACTCGGTGCCGTGGTCACCAACCATGGCTATTCCGACTGGTCGCTGCAGGACTTCCCGGCCGGCCCCAACGAGGTCCGGCTGCGGGTCCAACGAGTCGGGGCAGATTTGTTGGTTGAATGGGGCGCCGCCGCGGACGAGCGTTGGCGCTTGTTGCGCGTGACGCACCTGCACGAACTCGATCGAAACCCAGTGGCGTGTGGCCTCTACGCCTGCAGCCCCAAAGGACCGGGCTTTCGCGCCGAGTTCGTCCACTTCGAAATCACCGCATGACGGCAACCATGGAGCAGCGACTGAGCGTGCGGGGCAGCCTGCTCCAAGACGCGTGGGTGTTGACGGTGTGCCTCCCGTTGCTAGCGGGCGATCCAAGCCGCATCCCGCCTGCCCACACCTCGGCCGTCGCCGTGCCCGCGCACGCGGTGGCGCCACCCGGCATCCCCGCGCCGCTGCCCGGGCATCCGGGAAACGTGTTTCTCGAAGGGGAGGAGGTCCAGGTGGCCGTGCGGGAAGCGGTGCCGGTGAGGACCGTCCGCTGGCGGTTGCTGGACGACCGCCAGCGCGTGGTGCGGGAAGACCAACTCGAGCTCGAGAGCCCCACACCGCGGCCGCCCTTGTCCCTCGGCCGCCTGGGCCTCGGCTGGTACCGGCTCGAGTTCGGGGAGCCCAACCAAACTCAGCCGTCTTGGACCAGCTTGGCCGTACTGAAACCATTGCGCCAACCAACGTCCCCCGACTCGCCGATCGCGGTGGATTCCGCCGCGGCGTGGTTCGCGCCCGACGACAGCGTCGGCCAGCAGAGGCTCGCACAACTCGCTGCCCTCGCCGGCGTGAGCTGGGTGCGCGACCGGTTGCGCTGGCGCGCGATTCAACCCGAGCCAGGCCAACTCGCGCCGCCGCCGACCACGTACGACACCTCTGCCGACGCCCATGGCAACGCGGGCCTGCGGTTGCTGCAGGTCTTCCACGACACACCGCCGTGGGCGCGGGAGGACGCGGACGCCGGCGGGCGATTCGCGCCGGATTTGCGCCATCTCTACGAGTTAGCGCGAGCGCTGGCGCTCCGATTTCGAGGTCGCGTTCAGGCTTGGGAACCTTGGAACGAAGCCAACATCGCGGTGTTTGGCGGGCACACCGTGGATCAGATGTGCGCGTGGCAAAAGGCGGCATGGCTCGGGTTCAAGTCCGGCGATCCAGACCTCGTGGTGGGATGGAACGTCACCGCGGGTGTCCCAACTCCGGCCCACACCGCGGGCGTGCTCGCCAACGAAACCTGGCCTTACTACGACACCTACAACATCCACACCTACGATTGGCCGCACGCGTATGCTGACCTCTGGCAACCCGCCCGAGAAGCGGCCGCCGGGCGCCCCATCTGGATCACCGAGGCCGACCGCGGGACACCCCATCTCCAGAACCCACCCTGGTACGACCAAGATCCGCGCCTCGAACGGCTCAAGGCCGAGTGGATCGCCCAATCGTATGCTCAGAGCCTGTTCGCCGGTGCCCGCCGACATTTCCATTTCATCCTTGGCAATTACCAGGAACGAAACCACATCCAGTTTGGCCTCCTGCGCCATGACCTGAGCCCGCGCCCCGGCTACGTGGCCCTCGCCGCCGTGGGACGTTGTTTGGCCGACGCGCGCGTGCTGGGTCGCTGGCAACCCGGCCAACACGTCCAAGTGTATGCTTTCCGCGCCCAACCTGACGGCCAGGAGCGCGACGTCCTGGTGGTCTGGGCTGAACGAGATGTGGACTGGCCCGAGCGGGGAACCGCGACGGCCGCCTGGCAACCGCCCGCTGACCTGGACTTACTCGAGGTGGTGGACTATCTCGGGCGCTCGCGCGGTCGGCAATTCCCGGCACCGCTCACGTCGGCGCCGGTCTTTGTATTCCTCCCGCCGGGTGCGGCGGCGCGATTGCCGCTCGAGTCGCCACCCGTGCTCGCTCCCTGGCGTGAAGGTCAGCCTTCGCCGGTGGTCCTCCAGGTGTCCCTCGCGCGGTCGGCCCTACGGAAAGTGGAAGACCTGCCTTGGTCTGAAGGTTACGCTTATAAGGCCCAGGCGGGGGAACCGCTGGACCTCAAGCTCCACGCCTACAACTTCGCGACCAACAGCGTGACTGCCCGCGTCCGAGTCACGCGCCAGCCGCGAGGCTGGGAGACGACGCTCGCCGCGAGCGAAGTCTCCCTCGCGCCCATGGAGCGTCGGGAGATGGCCGGGACCGTGCGCATCCCGCTCGGAACAGCGGTTCGCGACGGTTGGGTGGTGTTGCATGCCGACTGCGGACGGCACGGTCGACCGGCCTTGGCGCTTCGGGTCGTGGCATCCGATCGCTGACCGAACCTCCGGATGGCCGGCGGTTTGCCGGCGGGGCTGCGCGTTGACACGCCGCCGACAGCTCACTAGCGTGCGGCGGATGTCGCGACTGCCCTTCGAGCTGATGCTGGCGCTGCGTTACCTGCGCCCCAAGCGCACGTTTGTGTCCGTGATCACGCTCATCTCGATTGTGGGCGTCATGCTGGGCGTGGCGGTGCTGATCATCGTCATCTCCGTCATGACCGGGTTCGACCGACAACTGCGCGATAAACTGGTCGGGTTCAGCGCCCATGTGAAGCTGGAGCGAGCCGGCGCACCGCTCGCCGATTACGAGCGGGTGATGGAGGTTATCGAGCGCCATCCTGCCGTGAAAGGCGTGGCGCCGTTCATCCTCGGCCAGATCATCGTCAAGACCCAACCCGCCGAGGGCAGCCCCCGCTTCGTGGTTCCCCTGGTGCGCGGCGTGGACCCACGATACGAGGACCGCGTGAGTGTACTGCGCCAGAGTGTGATCGAAGGGACCAACGACCTGCGCGGCTACAGCGTGTTAGTGGGCAGTCAGTTGGCGCGCGCCCTGGACATCCACCTGGGCGATCCGTTGGCCGTCTACTCCGTGCGGCAACTCGAGGAGTGGGATGCCAGCCGCAAGGGCGGGACCGAGGAGGCTCCCGTCGCGGACGATTACGTGGTCCAGGGCATCTTCAGCCTGGGAGTCCACGACTTTGATTACTCATACGTGATCTGTTCTTTGCCGAACGCACAGGACCTGTACGTGCTGGAGAACGAAGTCCACGGCCTGATCGTCGCCTTGCACGACCCAGAACTAGCCGCGCGGGTCAAGCGCGAGCTGCTGGCGTCGCTGGGCGGCGAGTACGAGTTGACCACCTGGATGGAGGAAAACGCGGTGATGCTCGAGGCCTTGGTGGTCGAGAAGAATATGATGTTTTACCTGCTCTTCTTCATCACCATTGTAGCTGCGTTCGGCATCTGCAGCGCTCTCATCACCTTCGTCGTCCAGAAGACGCGCGAGATCGGTGCCCTCAAAGCCCTCGGCGCCACCAGCGCCCAAATCCTATGGTTGTTCCTGAGCCAAAGCCTCGTCGTGGGGCTCCTGGGTGTGGCGGCCGGGTTCGGCCTGGGCTTGCTGGCGGTGCATTATCGCAACGACTTCCTCTTCTTCATGCGGCGGGCGACCGGCTTCGAGCTGTTCCCCGCCCAGATCTACAGCTTCAGCGAGTTGCCCGCGTTGATTGTCCCTGGTGACATCGCCATCATCTGCGGTGGCTCCCTGCTGATCTGCCTGTTGGCTGGGCTCATTCCCGCCTGGAGCGCCAGCCGCCTCCGACCCGTCGAAGCCCTGCGCCATGAATGACCCGCTGCCTTCCTCGATCCCTTCGTTGCTCGCCGCGCGCGACGTCCACAAGACCTATCGCCTCGGCCAGCAGCCCATCGAGGTCTTGCGAGGCGTGAGCTTGGCCGTCCGCCGCGGGGAGTTCGTCGCCCTGCGCGGCGCCTCTGGAGCGGGCAAGAGCACCCTGTTGCACCTGCTCGGCGGCCTCGACGCGCCGAGTGCCGGTGAAGTCTACTTCGACGACCGGCAACTGAGCGGGCTCTCGGCGCGCGCCTTGGCGCAGTTCCGCAACCGGCAGATCGGTTTTGTCTTCCAAGCATACCACTTGCTCCCCGAGTTGGACGCGCTCGAGAACGTCTCGCTGCCGGCCCGCCTGGCCCGTGTACCGGCTGGGACGGCTGCAGTGCGCGCTCGGGAGTTGTTGGTCCGGGTGGGGTTAGAGCGCCGCCTCGAACATCGTCCGGCCGAACTGAGCGGCGGCGAACAGCAGCGGGTGGCCATTGCGCGCGCCCTCATCAATGCGCCCCAGGTGATCCTGGCGGACGAACCCACAGGCAACCTCGACTCCCACACCGGCGAAGGCATCATTGATCTTTTGTGCGGTCTCCAAGCGGAACGGCAGGCGACCCTGATCATCGCCACCCACGATTCCCGCGTCGCTACCCGCGCCCCCCGCATCCTGGACTTGGTGGACGGCGCGATCGCGACGAACCACCGTGCGCAACCCTCGGCGCCGCAGGGCGCGGTGGGGTAGGGGCGAGACCAGCCCAAGCCGCGGCGGAACCGAGTCCACCGGGCGTTCTCGTTCCGGCGGCATTGCGTTTTGTCACCTTCCGCTCCTCCTTGGCCCGGTCAGATAGCTGTAACCTCGTCGGCCTCGCAAGTCGGACACCGTGTCAACGACTTTATATCTGTCTCATTGAACTGGAAGGACATGGCGTGGCGCGCCGTGGGGGGCGCTGGCTGAAGCGATCGGTGGGCCAACCCGCAGTCGTAGTCATGGCAAGCGCGATGCCCAGTGCAACGGACGAGTCCGTGTCAACGACTTTATATCTGTCTCATTGAACTGGAAGGACTTGGCGTGGCGCGCCGTGGGGGCGAGGGGCGAGGCAATGCCAATGGGTAAACCCGCAATCAAGGCAGACACGATCGCCAGTCCAAGGGACAAGTCTAGGCTCAGGGATGCCGAGCGCGGGGTTGCGACTTCGGGCCGGGTGGCGTGGCAGAGCTGGGCTCTGGGGAGGGGGAAGGCGGGGGCGGGCGGGTGGGTAACGGCGCCGGGGAGTTCTTGAGCCGGCGGAAAGGCTGGAGGATGGAGTCGAGGACTTTCGAGATATAGACCGGCTCGGTCTCAGGCTGGCTGAGGGTGCCGGTGACCTCGTATTCGAGGACTTTGGTGAGGGGGAAGAACGCTAGGCTGATCAGGGGGCCGAGAATGGGCGTACCGCGCAAGACCTCGCCCACGACACGGGCGTGCACGCGACCCTGGAAGTCGACGGTGCCATTGAACTGGAGCCGGACGGGGACGGCATTGATTTCGAGGCGGTCGGTATGGAAGACGCTGTCAGTGAGGGTGTAGGAGGCGCGGGCGGCAGTGGCGCGGCTGTTGCCCAAGCCGGGGGAGAGAGTGTTGAGCACCTGGGAGATGCCGAGGAAGAAAGGGAAATCCCAAAGGAAGCCGTTTCGCATTTGGACCTGGCCGAAGCCTTGCCAGCTTTGCCAGTCGTCGGTGTTCGCGCGCGTGACGTTGAGGAGGCCGGTGATCCGGCCTTCGAGACGGTTGGTGGGCATAGCCGTGTCAGCCACCAAGGTATGAAAATTCGCGCTGTCAACCGCAGCTTGGAAGCGGAAGTCGGCTGAGCCGGTGTGGAGAAAATCGAGGCTCATGTGGCCGGCCAGTTTCCCTTCGTAGAAGGCCGCCTCGAGGTTGGTGATGGTCACGTGATCGCCCTGCCAATGCACGGTGCTGGCGAGTTGCGGCGTGCGGAATCGCCAGTACTGAAATGGGCCGCCAGCGAGGACGAAGGTCATGTCGGCGGCATCAGTGCTGCCACGGGCGGGGACATGGCCGTTGACGTGGGCGAGAGGCGGGTCCGAGAACCGGTAGGGGGCGATGGCTTTGAGGACCTTCGGCCCAATGACGCGAGCGACCCGGAGGGGGTCCATGCGGCTTTGGGCGTTGGTGAGGTAGACCCACGGGCGCGCGACGTCGTATCCCACGGCGTCGGCTTGCGCCCATTCGTCGCCGTGCGCGACCCGCACCTGGGTGGCGACCAGGAGCGCATTCGTAAACTGGACCGAGGCGGCGAAGGTGTCCGCGCGCTCGCCGCGAAAGACGAAGTTGGTGGCGCGGACTTCGGCATGCACGCCGGTGAACTCGGGTGCGAGCCAGCGCCCCCGCACCTGGCCCTCGACGCTGGGTGGGTCGGTGAAGGTAAACTGGTCGAGGGCACGCTGCGCGGGCGGGTCCAGCAGCGGACGCAGGGCTCGTGGATCAATGCCAGCCCGTAACTGCCAATGGTAGTCCCGCGTGCGCGAGTTCACGGTGTAGGCGGCGGTTACTACGCCCTCGGGTCGGGCGAGTTGGAGGTCTGGGAACTTCCAGACCCCGTTGGTATGGGTTACCGAGGTGTGTGCGGCGGTGAACTGGACGCCGTGGTAGGAGCCCGCCCCGCACTGGGCCTGGCCGGCGAGCGAGAGGGAAGCGAGCAATTGGCTGGGCCAATCCGGCGGCGCGTTGGTCCACGCCGGCACGACGATCTGGACATCGGCCCGGGCCTGTGGGGGTTCGACCCAGGCGAACCGGTCGAGCCAGCGATGAGCCTGGGTGGGGAGCAGGCCGCCGAGTTGGTGAGGGTGGAGGTCGAGCCGAACTGACGCGGCGGCCTGGCGTGTGCGGACGTCCAACGAGGCCGCTGGCAGTTCGAGGCGGCCGTCCCCAAGTTCCGCCACCCAGTTGGTCAGGTCCAAAACCGGCAGGCTCCACTGTGCGGCGCCGCGGAGTCGGTCCAGGTCGAGGTCGCGGGCCCGGACGGTTTGAGCGTCGGTTTCGACTTCCAGTTGCCAGGGTGCGAGGCGATTCCACACGCCCAAGGCGGGGTCGTGAGGGTCGGGCAGTGGCGCGTTGGGTCGAGCGCGCACGCCGAGATCGAGGTGTGCGACTTCGATCGAGCGGGCTTTGAGAGCGCTCGACTCGAGACGACCGCTGGCGCGGCGTGGGACCCAGTTTGTAGGCGAGTGAACCAACTGGGCGTTGACCCGGTTGCTGTGGGCCGTGACCGCAGTGGTCCGAAGGTGGTCGGCGACCACGATCAGATCCGTGAGCCAGGTGGCGGCGTTGGTCGGGGCCGGCGCGCTCGATGCCGAGGCCTTGGCGTGGTCGAGTTGTCCCCAGGGCGTGTGCACGGTGGCAGCCGAGACCTCGAGAACAATGCGTGTGGGGACGGGGTTGGTGGCAGGCGCAACGGCCGCCAGATGCAGGCGGGTGGGACCGAGGTCGGCCCAGCGGGTGCGTGCGCGGTCGACCGTCAAGTCAAGGGTCGAGTGGAACTCGCCGTGGCCTGGGGATTGGCGGTTGAGCGAGGTGACGGCTTCCAGGCCGCTGAGGTCGCCCCAAGGGCTACGGGTGTTGCGAGCCAGGCCGCGCAACTGCGCCGTGATACGACTGGGGTAGCGGGCGTCTCCATGGAACTGGCCCTGGAACTGCGGCGGGGCGTCGAATTCGAGTCGGTCGAGGACCTCGAGGGCGCGGCGGAGTTGGGTTTCCCAGAGCTGAGCAGTGCGCAGGCGGTTGGTGGCCGTGGGTCTAACACCCCAGGTGCGCAGGGCGGGAGCGTTGCTGACGCTGCCGCTGAGCCGGACGGTGGTTCCGGAGCAACGCGCCGTGAAATCGTCCAGCTCCCACAGTCCCTCCGGGTGAAAGCGGAGCCGGGCGCAGATGTCCTCGAGCTCAAGGTGGGCGAGTGGGTCGTTGGAGTTGCTCGGGAGGGTCCAATGGAATCGGCCGTACTGAAGGTCGAGGGCGTTGAAGGCGAGTCGTTGTTGCCCTAGGGCGCGCAGGTCAAGTTGCAGCGCCACCTCCCCCAGGTAGAACTCCGGTCCGGTGTCGGGTCCGGCCCGCTCTAGATTGACGCCTTCAGCTTGCAGGGTACGCAGACCACGGAGGCGCAAGCGGTCGAAGTTCAGGTCTAGGCCTTGCGCGCGCAGCGCAGCCTGGAGCCGGGTCTTCAGGGAAGTGGGGACACCGACTCGGCTCAGATACAGGTACGCCAACAGAACGATCAGGATGCCCAAGCCGAGACCGATTCGGCACCGGCGGGCCCAGCGTTGGCGGGGTAAGGCCGGGCGCGTCACGGGGCGCCTCCGCGCGGTGGTGGGAAGGCGGTGAATTCACGCAACACGAGATCGGCGATGAAGGGTGGGCACTCGAAGATGACGGGGCCAGGCTCGCCCTCGATCGAGACGGTGGCGTAGACGCCCCCGGCGGGGGATCGGCGGCCGAAACGCACCGTGAGGGTGTGGGGCGATTCGGGTCGGTTCAACGCCACGGTGACGCGATGGTCGATCGTGGCGAAGCCGAAGCTGGCAAGCTGCTCTTGACCGCGAGCGACCCAGCGCTCGGCGCGAAGGCGGCCGAGGCGGTAGGCGGCTTCTTCGACGGTGAAGGGGGTAAGGACGCCCTGAGAACCTGGGGCGTGGGTCCATTGGAGTGGGCCGGTGCGGAGGAGTTGACGTGTGGCGCCGAGCTGTTCGACGGTGACGCTAGCGATTTGGTTCGTGGTGAAATCCCAGAGGCGGCGGTCGCGCAGCTCGAAGGCAGCGCGCGGCAATCGGCCCGGGTCGAGCAAGCGCATGACCGCGTTTTCAGGCGTGCGCCGGGCGAAGAACTCGAGGTTGACGACGTTGCCGAGGTCGAGTTGTGCGAGGAGGAGGTTGGTGGGGCCGGCGGGCGAGTTGGTGAGGGCCGAGCGGAGCACGAACTGGCGGCGGGGTGGGTCGAGGCCGTAGGGGGCAAACTCGGTCGTAACGTCGCGTTCGAATTCGCTGAACTCGAGCTCGGTGAGGTGGGCGAACAGCTCGAGCACGAGCAAGGCATCGGCGGCGGCGTTGACCGGTTCGACCAGTTGCCATTGGTTGGACCCGCGGCGTTCGAGGGCGAAGGCTTCGTCCGCCCGCACCTCGATGCGCCCGACTTGGTCGGGATCGAAGACCAGCATGCGGCGGTCGAAGAAGCCGAAGCGGTCCAGCCACGGTTCGAGCGTGGCGCGGGGAGCGAGGACAACATTCGAGTGGCTGAGGCGGCGGATGTAGACTTGGTCGGGCGCGTTGGTGGGACTACGTCCGATTTGGAGGACGAGCAGGTCGTTGGTGCCCTGGCCAACGGCGAGCTCATGGGCTGGGGGCTGCAGGCCGTAGAGTTCGAGGACGGCCTGGGGACCATCCGCGACGAACCGGGTGACTTGGGCCAAGCTCAGTTGCTGGAGGAGGAACTCGATCTTGGCGCTGTTCGCCCGGGTCAAGATCGGTTTGGTCATGAGCCACGAGCGGTTGCCGGCGTTGCGAACCACCTCGAATCCGTTGGTCAACGGCCGCAGCTCGAGGCGGTTGAAAGTCAGCCCGCCCAAGGGCGCCAACGCCGGGTCGCGCCAGGCGTTGGGTGAATCCGGCAGACTCGATAGCCACTCGCCATCGACGATGTACAGGCCGTCGTGGCCGACGCACTCGAGGTAGACCTGGTTGCCGAGCAGCGTCCGCGCGCCCACGCGCCACTCGAGGCGCTGGGCGTCGCGGTGCAGGGCGAGAGTGGCGGCGGGCGGCTGCAGGCCGAAGGCGGCGAGGCCGTTGGTCTGGGCCAGAACCTCGTTGGCCGACAGGCGGCCGCGCTGGCGCAGGTCGGCCAGGCGTTCGAGAAAGCGATCCACCGCGCCGCTCTGGGCCGGGTAAAGGAAGGGCCGCCGAAATTGCCACGCGCCAGGGGTGCGCTCGAGGCGCACGACCGGGTTGGTGCCGCGCTGCCACTCGATTGTGTGGACCTTGGCCGGGTCCAGCCCGGGCAGGAACCGCGCGGTTCGCTCGGCGAGCTGGGTGGTGCTGGGCGTGTGGCGCTCGAAGAAGACGATGTAAGCGAACAGCCCCACGGCCACGATGAGCAGCAAGTGTGTGGTGGTGCGGTTCATGGGGCTAAGACGCTCAGCTTCGGCGGCGCATCCAGACCAGTGTGCCGAGCAAGACCACCGCTCCCGGGAGTGCGACCAAGAGAATCAACTGCACGTGGAAGAGCTCGCGCCGCGTGAGCGTGAGCCGATACTCGCGAACCGGCCGAGGCGCGATCCCCGCCACCGCTCCCGGCTGGTCCAAGAGCCAACTGACGGCCAAGCTCGCAAACTGGAAGTTGGACAACTTCTCGATGGTCTGATTGGCGAGGAACACCGACTCGCCCACCACCACCAACCGGCTCGAACCGCGGTCGGCGCGGACGCCCTGGATGCTGCCTTTTTCGACCGCGACCGCCAGGGGGATGGCGCCACGCCGATCCCAGAGCGGGTTGGGCTTGGGGACGCCGGCGGGGGTGAGTTCGCTGGCGGTGTAGCCGCTGTCGCTGGTGGCGAACAAGACCTGGGCCTGAGGCGCATCGGGGCTTGGGGCGGCGCCACTAAGGGGTTCGACCGAGCGAGGCAGCACCAGGTAGAGCGATTGGCCGAGCAGCGGTTTGAGGACGGCGTGCCCAGTGAAGTTGGTGCTCACCAGGTCGTTGCCCGTGAGCGTATGGGCCGGGTCGTAGGCGAAGTTGGCGCCGACGGCCACCCCCCAGTCGGCCAGGAACCGTTCGAGCCCGATCGGGGTGTTGCGCGAACGATAGTAACTCAACAAAGCGAGCAAGCGACCGCCCTGCGCCAGGAACCGCTGGATCCGCTCGAGTTCGGCCGCTTCGAGGCGCCCTTGCGGGCCAGCCACGATCAGGAGTTGGCAATCCTCGGGAATCCCCCCGCCGCCAAGCAAGGTCAGCGGCGCCAGGTGGATGTTCTTTTGTTGCAGCAACCGGGCGAATTTGGCGTAGCCCATGAGCGATTCGTCGCTGGTGAGATCATGCTCGCCGTGGCCTTGCAGCCAATAGGCCTTGAGCGGGCTGGCCTCGAGCAAACTCGCGATCGCGGCCGTAAACAGCGATTCGCCGCGGAACGCCACCCGGCGCACCTCGCGCTCGCCCGCCAACAGGCCGGCGATGTTGTATTCGGAGAGCTCCGCCGACCCGATGACCCGCGCGCGTCCGTTGGCCTCGAAGATGACCTGATCGCTGGCGGCCGCGGGCAGTTGGTGTTTGGCGATAATGAGCTGGGCTCGGCCGAGGTCGCGGGTGTAATCGACATGCTCGAGGACGATGCGCGTGCAGGCATAGGCGTATTCTCTGAGCAAGCCCGACACGGCGCTGAAGAGGGCGTCGCTGCGCTCGTAGAGCAGGGTGACGCGCACGTCGTTGGTGACCGAGGCGAGCACCCGCTGGGTCTGCGGCGAAAGCTGGAACCGGGCGTCGTGCGCCCACTCGAACCGGCGGAAATGCCGTGCGGCCAAGTAATTGCCCATGAGCACGATGGCCAACAGGGCGGCGACCGACAATCCCACATGGAGCCCGATCCGCCGCCGGTGGGCGGGCGAGTAGCTCTCGGGGGCGGAGTCGGCGCGGTTCATCGGGTTCATTTCCAGCGGCGGCTCTCCACCACCTTCAGCGTCAGATACAAGAACCACACCGTCAGACTCAGATAGAACACCACATGCCGCGTGTCCACCACGCCGCGGACGAAATCCTCCATGTGCTCGAACAGCGACAGGTAGGTGACCGTGCGGACCACCCAGGCGGGGGACGCCGTCACGTTAAACTTCAGGAAGCTGAGCAAGAACAGCGACACCCCCAGAGCAAAGGCGCCCATGGCGGCGATGATCTGGCTGCGGGTGAGGGCCGAGGCCAAGCAGCCCATCGCCACATACAGACCACCCACCAAGCCGATCCCCAAGAAGGTGCTCGCCAGCGGCCAGCCCGTCACCGCCACATCGGCCTGCGTGGCGTAGTTGCGCACGACGGCCAGACAAGGCACCAGCGGCAGCCACGCGATCATGTAGAACGTCAGGGCCGCCAAGAATTTCGCCAACACCACTTGTCCGTCCCGGACCGGGGCGGTCATGAGGGTCTCGAACGTGCCGGAGAACTTCTCGAAGGCAAACAGTCGCATGGTGATCACGGGGGTAACCACCAGCAAGATGAGCCAGAAGAACATCGTGCTGTAGAACAGCTCGGTGAGCGGTGCGCTGAACGAATCGCCGTTGTACGCGAGCAGCAACACGGTGAAGCTCACGCCCAATAGCAACAGCACCGCCGCGATGATCACGTACCCGGTGAGCGACACGAAGTACCCCTCGAGCTCACGCCGAATCAGGATCAGACAAACGCGCATTACCGGCCCTCCTCCTCTCCCTCGCGAGTGGCGCGCGTGAGCTGGACGAAGATGTCCTCGAGCGAATGGCGGCTGTGCGTCAGTTCGCGCAGCGTCCAACCCCGGCGCACCACCCGCTCGAAGACCAACGGCCGCAGATCCACCCCCGGCCGCGGCGTCAAAGCGCACCGCCAATACTCCCCATCTGCCGGCGCCACGTCGTAGGACTCCACTCCGGGCAGTTCCTCCCAGCAGAGCCGTATTTGGTCCGGGGGCGCGGCGATTTCGGCCACCACCTGGCCCCCAGCGCTGAGCCGGCGCGGCAAGCTCTGGGTGGCGTCGTCGGCCAGGATCTTGCCCCGGTGCAAGATGAGCACGCGTTGGCAGGTCATCTCGACCTCGGGCAAAATGTGCGAGGACAACAGCACCGTCCGCTCGCGCCCGAGGTCCTTGATGAGCTGGCGCACGGCGCGGATCTGGTGCGGATCCAGGCCGATCGTGGGTTCATCGAGGATGATCAGGGAAGGCTCGTGGACGAGGGCGTCGGCCAAGCCAACCCGCTGGCGATACCCTTTCGAGAGCGTGCCAATGATCTTGGCGCTCACCTCGATCAAACCGCATTGATCGAGGACCGCCTCGACACGTTCTCGGCTGCCGCGCCAGCCCAAGCCCTTGAGCCGCCCGCGGAACTTCAAGTACTCGCGCACGCGCATCTCGAGATGCAGGGGGTTGGTTTCGGGCATGTAGCCGATCCGGCGCCGGACTTGATTGGGCTGGTGGAAGACATCAAAGCCCGCCACGCGCACCGTGCCTGAGGTGGCGGGCAGGTAACCGGCCAGCACGCGCAAAATGGTGCTCTTGCCGGCGCCGTTCGGACCCAACAAACCCACAATCTCACCCCGCCCCACCTCGAACGACACCTCGTCCACGGCGGCATGGGCCCCATACCACTTGCTCAGACGCTGGACTTGGATCATCGGTCCGTCGCTCATCGGCACCGAGCCGGCCACGGTGGGCGCCGCGCCGCCGCCCGCGGCCGGTCTGGTTCACTGCACCGTCAGTTCCACGGCCATGCGTTGCGGGATGATGAAGGCGCCGCGCTGGCGTTGCACCAAGACCTCGAGGACCACCTTCTCGCCGGACTTGCGCCCGTGCAACAGCTTTGCAGCGGCCACCAGATTCTCCGGCTGCTGCTGGTCCAACGCCACGATGATGTGGCCGCGTTGGAGTTTGGCCTCGGCCGCGGGGCTGTTGCGGTCCACCGCAACGACGAGGAGGCCCTCGCTGGTCATCAGCCCCAAGCGCTCCTGCAAGTCCCGGGTGATCTCCTGCACGCTCAGCCCCAACCGCTGCTTGATCAACGCCGCGTTGAACACGGTCCCCTCTTGCACCAGGCGGACTTTGGCGCTCTTCCGCGCCCCCGCCCGGCGGAGGCCCAAGACCACCTCCTTGCGGTCGCCGGCGGCGCTCAGTTCCTGAATGAACTCGACAAACCCGCGCGGGGACTTGCCGTTGATGGATTCGATCAGGTCGCCCGCCTCGAGGCCGCCGCGCTCGGCGGGGCTGCCCGGCTCGACCGCCGACACGACTAACTGGCTGCCGCCGGGCCGGACCCGGGCGCCGAACCAGAGTTGGTTGAGCCCCGGTGAGAAAATCTCCGCTAAGGCTTCCGTCACGCGTTTGATCGGGGTGGCGAAACCAATCCCCTGGCCCTCGCGGTAGACCGCCACGTTGAGGCCGATGAGCTCGCCGCGCAAGTTGATGAGCGGGCCGCCGCTGTTGCCGGGATTGATCGCGGCGTCGGTCTGCAACCAGTCGGCGACGTCCAAGGGTGCGTTTTCGACTGGGGGCCGGCGACTCTTCGAGCTCAGGATGCCGCGGCTGACCGAGCCGCCTAGGCCGAAAGGGTTACCCAGCGCCACCACCGTCTCCCCAAGCCACAGATCGTCGTCGTCGGCAAACTTCACCGCGCTGAAGGTCTCGCCCGGCTGGGCCTTGATGCGCAGCAAGGCCACGTCTTTGCGGCTCGTGCTGGCCACCAGCTCCGCTTCGTATTCCTTGCCCCCCGCCTCGGTCGCGAACTTGACCCGAATCCGATCCGCCCGCCGCACGACGTGATCGTTGGTGAGGACATACCCGGCTTCGTCGACGATCACGCCCGAGCCGAGGCTGTACTGGGCGGCCGGCGGCCGCCGGCGGTAGTATGGCCCCCAGAATTCTTCAAGCAGCGCCGCAAAGGGATCGCGTACGGCGACCAAAGTCTCGGTGCTGATGTTCACCACGCTAGGCATCACTCGGGCCACGGCCTCGACCACCGCGTCGCGCCGCACATCGCCTGCCGGCAGCGCCCCCGCAGCGGGTGGCCGGGGACACGTCAGTCCGAGCACCAGTACCAGGAGCAACCGGCGGATGTTCCGGCTTCGTTTCTTCGATAAACCATTCATGCTTCGATCCAGGCTCGATGCGAGCCGTGCCTGCCTGCGCGTCGCGCGTGCGGCGCTGGCTCCGTGCGGTCTAACCTGACACGGGCCCGGACGGCCCATGGGTCCAGGCGCGGCAACCGCTTGACGCTGCGGCAAACGAGGCGCTAGGTCAATCACCGGCCGCAACGCCGACTGCAACGCCCGACCTCACGATGGACACTGGTTGCCCCCTTCACGCTCAACCCTGTATAGTGGGCGCATGGCAAACGAAACGGGCACAAGCGGCTCGGCCGAGCGTCGCCGGCCTTCCGTCTCCCAGACCTTCGGCCTGGACCAGTATCGGTTCACGAAAGGCAAGTGGCTGCTGCTGGCCGCCGCGGGGCTCATGGTGGTCCTGGGCTTGGCCTTCGGCCCCGCCAGGTCGACCCCCGCTGAGGCGGGGTCGGCTTCGGCGGACACTGGGGCAGGTCTGAGCGCGAGCGACCTGCTGGGCAGCTCGTTCGCAGAAGCGCCGCGCACGCCCCGAGCGAACGCGCCCGACAACTCGAGCGCCCCAGGCATGCTGCCGGAGGTCTCGGCCTTCCTCGTTAAAGGCGGCTTCGGGTTGTTCGTTGGCTTCGCGATCGGGTTTGCGATTCGCTCGTTTGTGCGGCTGGCGCTCGTGTTGGCAGGCTGTTACCTGTTGCTCCTCAGCCTGATGGCCTACGCGGGTTGGGTCGAAATCCACTGGGACGCGATGCAGGCGCAGTTTGACCGTTCTGTGACGACCTTGGGCGAAGAGTTCACTTCGTTCAAAGCCTTTCTAAGCGGCGCTGTCCCCGCTTCCGGCATGACCGCCCTGGGCCTTACCTTCGGGCTGCGTAAAGGTTGAGCCGGAAGAGCCTCTGCCCCCGCAACGTCCCTTCCACGCTCTCCCGGCGCCGCTCCTGCGGCCGCCCGCGGCGGGCTTCGCGGTCTAAAGTCCCCGTCGCGCCTGGCCGATAACTGACTAGGCAATCCGCCGTGCCCGGGTCTGACACCGGGTTGCCCAGCTATGCGCCTGCGACATCTCGATCTGCCCATGCCTGCCCCTCCGCTCTGTCGCGGCGGTATGGCCGCGCCTGCCCTTCGGAGCGTGCAGCGGGCGCCCTGGATTGCCGGGTTACTGGGTTTGGCCTGGGTCTGCGCCCTGACGCCTGTCCAAGCGGCCAACCGCTATTGGGTCGCCACCGCCACGGCCAATTGGAACGACACCGCCAATTGGTCCACCACTTCGGGCGGGGCGGGCGGAGCCAGTGTGCCCGGCTCGGCGGACATCGCCTACTTCAACAGCGCCAAGAACGGCAACTGCACCGTCGACGCCACCGTCAACGTCCTGGGCTTGAGCATCAGCGGTTATACCGGGGCCATCACCCAGGGCGCCGGGACCACCGTCACGATCGGTTCGTCCAACTTTGCCCAGTCCTCGGGGACGTTCAACGGCAGCAGCACCAACATCACCCTCAACGGCTCCTTCACCCTCACCGGCGGCACCTTCAACTCGACGACGGGGAACTTCCAGGTCTCGAGTGCCTGGACCAAGACGGGGTCGGGCGGGACCTTCAACCACAACGGCGGCACGGTCTCCTTTACGGGCACTTCCTGGACGATCGATGTCTACGGCACTGAGGTTTTCAACAACCTGACCGTTAACATGAGCGGCACGTACACCGTGAGCGTTGGCACGGGTGACACGCTGCGCGTGCTGGGCGCCGCGCAGTTGCTCAACGGGGCGTTGAGCTCGGTCAGCGGCACCACCTACATCGAGACGCAGGGCGATGTCGTCGTGGGCCAGTACTGGGACGGCGGCAACACCGAACTCAAGTTCGCCGGGAGCGCGGACCAGAACCTGGACCTGACATATGCGACATCCCTCTGGCAAGCCAACGTCACGATCAACAAGGCCGGCGGCACCGTCACGCTGTTGTCGAACATGTACCTCAACTACTCGAGCAGCCAGTCGCTGACCTTGACCGCCGGCACCCTCAATCTGAACGGCTACACCGTCGAGGTTTACTCCGCAACTTCGCCGAACAACAGCCTGATCGTCAACGGCAGCTTCACGGTGGCGGGCACCGGCAACCTGCGCGCTTACTACTACAACCAGAACGCGGCAGGGACGATGAGCTTCTCGGGCACTGCCACGTTGCACACGTACGCCAGTTTCACTCTGGCCCATAGCAGCGCGGTGTTCTCGCCCGCCAACGCCACGGTCGATATCGATGGCGCATTTACGCTGACCGCCGGCACGTTCAACGCCCCGGCGGGCACGATGTACGTGGCCGGGAATTGGTCCCACCCGACCGCTGGCACCTTCAACCACAACAACGGCACGGTGGTCTTCGACGGCGCCTCTGCGACGGTGGACTTCGTCGGAACGGAGACCTTCAACCACGTGACCGTCAACTTGGGCTCGAGTTCCTACGTCCTCACGATCACCTCCGGCGACACCCTCAAGACCGTAGGAACCCTTACCCTGAGCAATGGCCAGACCGCTACCGGCACCCTCGAGGCTCAGGGGAACGTCCTCGTCGGTTCGAGCTGGGACGGCGGCAACGCCCCGCTCCTGTTCTCCGGCTCCGCGAATCAGAACTTCGACCTGACCTACGCAACGACCTATCACCGCGGCAATGTGACCGTCAATAAGAGCTCGGGCACCGTGACGATGCTCTCGAACCTCTACTTGAATTACTCGGCCTCCCAGAGCCTGACACTCACTGCTGGCACGCTGGACCTTAATGGCAACACCGTCGAGGTGTATTCCGAAAGCGCTCCTAACAACATGCTTACAGTCAATGGCACGTTCACTGTGGCAGGCAGCGGCAACCTTCGCACCTACAACTACACCCAAAACGCAGCAGGGACGATGAGTTTCTCGGGCGCCGCCACGCTCAGGACCTATGCCGGCTTCAGCCTCAGTCACACATCGGCAACGTTCACGCCAAACGCCGCCACGGTCGACATCGATGGCGCATTTACGCTGTCAGCGGGCACCTTCAACGCCCCGGCGGGTGACCTGTATGTCGGCGGCGCCTGGACCCACTCGGGCGGCGCCTTCAACCATAACAACGGCACAGTCACGTTCGACGGCAGCAGTGCCACCGCCGATCCACTCAGCACCGAGACCTTCTACAACCTGACCGTCAACTTGAATGGTGGTCAGACCCTCAGCATCCCCTCCGGCGATACGCTCAAAGCCTTGGGCACGCTCACCCTCGTCAATGGCGCCGCCGCGCCTGTATCCGGTTCGGCCTATCTCGAGGCCCAGGGCGACATCGTGGTAGGTTCATTGTGGGATGGCGGCACGGCCGAACTCAGGATTACCGGTGGGATTGGGCAGAGCTTCGATCTCACGGGCGCAGTTGCTCTGTTCAGGGGCAACATCGTTATTAACAAGAGTGCGGGGACGGTCACGATGCTCTCGGACCTCTCCTTGAATTACTCCTCCTCCCAGAGCCTCACACTCACTGCCGGCACGCTGGACCTTAATGGCAAGACCGTCGAAGTGTACTGCACAGGCTCCCCTAACAACACGCTTACGGTCAATGGCACCGTGACCATTGCGGGTACCGGCAATCTGCGGACCTACAACTACGTCCAGAACGCCGCCGGCACCATGAGCTTTAGCGGCAACTCGACCTTGCGCTGCTACAACAGCCTGACGGTCCAAAGCAGCGCTAGCGCTGTCTTCACCGGTAACAGCGCAGTCGTTGACGTGGACGGCGCCTTCACGCTCTCGGCCGGCACCTTCAACGCCCCGGCCACGAATATGTACGTCGGCGGCAACTGGACCCACTCCGGCGGCACCTTCAACCACAACAGCGGCTCGGTGACGCTCGACGGCGGCGCCGCCAGCGTCGACATCTCCGGCACCTCAGCCGGCACGGAGACCTTTTACAACCTCACGGTCGGTATTTCCCACGGCACCACCTTAAGCATCGCCGCCGGCGACACCCTCAAGACCACCGGCACCCTCACCCTCAGCAACGGCCTGGTCTCTTCCGCCAGCGGCACCACCTACCTCGAAGCCCAAGGCGACGTTGTCGTCGGCACCGGCTACGACGGCGGAACCACCCAGCTCAAATTCACCGGCTCGGCCAATGCCACCTTCAACCCCAACGGCGGGTACTTCAACGGCGTCATCACCGTCAGCAAGACCTCGAGCACGGTCACCCTCCTCACCGCGCTCACGATGGACGCCTCGAACCAACACCTCACCCTCACCTCGGGCACTCTGGATCTCAATGGTTACGCCCTCACCGTTAACGGCACCGGCGCCACCTTCACCGTCCAATCCGGCGCCAACCTCCAACTCCAAGGCGCCGAGTCCGCCACCACACCCACCCTCAACAGCGGCTCGATCGTCACCTACACAGGCACCAGCGCCTCCTACACCCTCAAAACCTGGACCTACTCGAACCTCACCGTCAACGGCGGCAGCTCGAGTGTCTTCTCCCTGCCCGCCAACGCCACCGGCCTGGCCACCGTGACCATCACCAGCGGGATCCTCTCCCTGGCCGGCTACAACCTCGGCGCCACCACCCTCAGTAACGACGCGACCCTCCGCCTCCGCGGCCACGAAACCCTCACCTTCACTACCATGGATGTGAACTCCGGCACCGTCGAATACGTCGGCCGGAACATCGCCGAAACCCTCACCCTCAAAGACTTCGGCACCACCGACTACTTCAACCTCACCATCAACGACGCCAACGCCAACAAAGCCACCTACCAGGCCACCGCCGCCCTCACCGTCGCCGGCGCCCTCACCGTCTCCAGCGGCACCTTCACCGCCAACGCCCAAACCACCACCGTCACCGGCCTGGCCACCGTCTCCGGCGGCACCTACACCGCCTCGACAGCCACCCAAACCCTCAACGGCGGCCTCACCGTCTCCAACGGCGCCTTCACCGGCTCGAGTGGCACCGTCGATTGCAACGGTACCCTCGCCATCAGCGGCGGCACCGTCACCGCCCCATCCGGCTCCCTGACTGTCTCGGGCAACTTCGATCGCACCGGCGGCACTTTCACCCACAATAGCGGCACCGTCACCCTCGATGGCACCAGCCAAACCCTCTCCGGCACCAACACCTTCAATAACTTGACTAAGACCGTCGCCTCGGCCGCCACCCTCACCTGCCAAGCCACCGCCACCCAGACCGTCCTGGGCACCCTCACCCTCCAGGGCGCCAGCAACAATCGCCTCTCCCTGCGCTCTTCCTCCGCCGGCACCCAATGGAAGATCGACCCGCAAGCCACTCGCGCCGTCACCTACGTCGATGTCCAAGACAGCCACAACATCAACGCCACCACCATCGTCGCCGTCTACTCGATCAACTCCGGCAACAACATCAACTGGAACATCACCGAAAGCTCCAACGTCTGGTACGACACCGCCTGGGCCTACCGCAAAACCGTCACCATCGATTACACCAAGGTCGGCGCCACTCTCACCGATTTCCCCGCCCTCGTCAGCGCCACCGACACCAACCTGCGCGACCTGGCCCAAGCCGACGGCGACGACATCCTCTTCACCTCGAGCGACGGCGGCACCAAGCTCAGCCATGAACTCGAGACCTACACCAGCGGCACCGGCGCACTAGTCGCTTGGGTCAAAATCCCCACCCTCTCCAACAGCGCCAATACCGTCCTCTACCTCTACTACGGCAACGGCTCCTGCTCGAGCCAGCAAAACGCCACCAACGTCTGGGACCCCAACTACAAGGCCGTCTGGCACCTCAAAGAATCGGGCAACGGCACCGCGGGCGAGTTCAAAGACAGCACCGCCACCGTCAATCACGGCCAAGGCGGCGGGGGCACCGCCGGCAAAATCCCCGCCCTCACCACCTCCGGCAAGATCGGCAGCGCCAACGACTTCGACGGCATTCACGGCACCGAGGACTACATCAGCGTCCCCGACCACACCTCCCTCAAGCCCACCAGTGCCATCACCGTCTCGGCCTGGGCCATCGCCGACAACACACCCGAGCAGTACGATGCCTTGGTTCTCAAGAGCCAGGACACCACCTACAACTACGGTTACGGGCTCCAGTTCGACACCAGCAGCGTGATCCGCTTTCACGTCAACGGCTTCTGGGACAATGCCGCCACCAAATCCTCGGTCGCCACCACCAGTTGGAACTACTATGTCGGCACCTACGACGGCTCCAACGTGCGCGTCTACGTCAACGGCGTTCAAGGCACCGCAAGCGCCTTTACCGGCTCGATCGACACCACCACCAACCCCCTCGAGATCGGCCGGGCCATCGCCAACACGAAAGCCTTCCCGGGCCTCATCGATGAAGTGCGCGTCTCGGTCACCGCCCGCTCGGCCGGCTGGATCACCACCGAGTACAACAATCAAAACTCACCCAGCACCTTCCATACCCTCGGCAGCCAACAGGCCTATTACACCGATGGCGCCGGCACCATCGAGGCCGACACCAGCTCCGCCTACGCCAACTCGACCGCCAACACCATCGCCTTTACCTACACCGCCGCCGGTAACGGCATGAGCAGCGGCGCCCTCACCCTCCTCGTCCCCAGTGGCTGGAGCGCCCCTTCCACCACCGGCTCGAACCCCGGCTACTCCACCGCCAGCACCGGCTCCCTCTCCGTCAACAGCCAGACCATCACCGTGTCGGGTGTCACCCTCACCAGCGGCCAAACCCTCACGATCGTCTACGGCAGCAAAGCCGCTGCCGGCCCCGGCGCCACCGCCACCAGCTCGACCGGCGCCCAGTCTTGGACCACCCAACAAAAGGCCACCGCGGGCGGCACCCTCACCAACCTGGCCGCCTCCCCCAGCATCGCCGTCAACAACGCCCCGGACGGTTCCGGCACCATGACCGCCGACACCCCCTGGGCCATCGTCGGCTCGACCGGCAACACGATCCTCTTCACCTACACCGCCGCCAACGGCGGCATGAACAACGGTGCCCTCACCCTGGTCGTCCCCAGCGGCTGGAGCGCCCCTTCCCTCACCGGCTCGAATGCCGGTTACACCACCGCCAGCACCGGCACTCCCTCGGTCAACAGCCAAACCATCACCGTCTCCAGTGTCACCCTCACCGGTGGTGCGACGCTGACGCTGACCTACGGCAGCAAGGCCGCCGCCGGCCCCGGCGCCACCGCCCCCAGCGCCAGCGGCGTCCAAAGTTGGACCACCCAACAAAAGTCGACCAGCGGCGGCACCCTCACCGCCCTGGCCAGCTCGCCCAGTATCGCCTTGACCGCCGCCAGCTTCACCTTGAGCGCCATCTCGAGTCCCAAGACCGCCGGCAGCGCCTTTAACGTCGTTATCACGGCCAAAGACGGCTTGGGCGCTACCCTCACCGGCTTCACCGGCACCGTCAGCCTGACCACCACCGCCGGCTCGATCGCCCCCACCAACTCGAGCAGCTTCTCCAGCGGTGTGGTCACCCAAAGCGTCACCGTCACCAAAGCCGCCTCCGGCCGCACCCTCACCGTCAGCGACGCCTACGGCCACAGCACCACCAGCAACCCCTTCCTGGTCCGTGCCGGCGCCTTCACCAAACTCCAATTACTGGTTCCAGGTGAGGCGGCCGACCCCGGCAGCGCTGCCGGCAAAACCGGCAGTCCCATCGCCCAAGTCACCAACGCCACCTTCACCGCTACCGTCCATGCCGTCGACGCCAACTGGAACCGGGTCGCCTCGGTTACCGACACGGTGCGGCTAACCTCGAGCGACGGCAGCGCCACCCTGCCCCCGGATACAGCCCTGGTGGCGGGCACCAAGGATCTCTCCGTCACCCTCGCCACCGCCGGCAGCCAAACCCTCACCGCCAGCGATCTCACCAACCCGAGCAAGACCGCCCATACCAGCCCCGCCATCAACGTCACCACCGCACTGAGCTACGGCGGCTGGGGTTACCGCAAGACCATCACCATCGATTACACCAAGGTCAGCGCCACCCTCACCGATTTCCCCGTGCTCATCGCCCACACCGATTCAGACCTCTCGGCCAAGGCCCAAAGCGATGGCGACGACCTCAAGTTCACTGCCTCCGACGGCACCACCCAACTCGCCCACGAACTCGAGAGCTACACCAGCGGCACCGGCGCGCTCGTCGCCTGGGTCAAGGTCCCCAGCCTCTCCGCCAGCGCCAACACCGTCCTCTACCTCTACTACGGCAACGGCGTGGCGACCAACCAGCAGAATCCCACCGCAGTTTGGGACGCCAATTTCAAAGGCGTGTGGCATCTCAAGGAGTCCTCCGGCGATTTCTACGACTCGACCGCCAGCGCCAACACCGGCACCGACGCGGTCTCGGCCACCGGCAAAGACGGCAAGATCGCCAGCGGCCAAGAGTTCGACGGCACCGACGATTACATCGGCACGGGGACCACCGGCTTGTCCGCCAGCGCCGGCACCGTCTCGATCTGGGCCAAGGCAGACACCTTCACCGGCACTAACCCCAACTACCTCTTCGGCCACTATAACTCGGGCAACCGCATCTACCTCAACCACGGCACGGGCAACAGCTTCTTCATCCGGCTCGGCAGCGCCACGGTCGATGTCGATACCAGCGCCGATTTCACCCCGGGCACCTGGCAACACGTCGCGCTCACCTGGACCAACGGCAGCTACACCGCCTACTTCAACGGGGCCAGCACCAACTCCGGCAGTTACTCCGGCTTGAGCACTATCGGCAGCGCGATGCGCCTAGGCGGTGTCAACGACTTTTCCGGCTACGAGTTCGACGGCTTCCTCGACGAAGTCCGCGTCTCCGACTCCGTCCGCAGCGCCGCCTGGTTGGCGACCGAGTACAACAGCCAAAACTCGCCCAGCACCTTCTACGCGCTGGGCGCGGAACAGGTCGCCGTGACCACCGCCGTCAGTTTCGCCACCGCCACCTCGAGCGGAGCGGAAATCGTCTCGCCGGCCACCGTGGCCGTGCGACTCTCGGCCACCAATCACGTCGCCGTCACCGTCGACTACACCGCCACCGGCGGCTCCGCCACCGGCGGTGGCGTCGACTACACCCTGGCCAGCGGCACCCTCACCTTCAGCGCCGGCGAGACCAACAAGAACATCTCGATCGCCCTCGTCGACGACCGCGTCCTCGAGTTCAACGAGACCATCCTCGTCACCCTCTCGAACCCGACCAACACCATCCTCGCCGACCCCAGCGTCCACACCTTCACCATCCTCGATCCGCCCGTCGCCTACCCCGACAGCCTCACCGTCGTCTCGAACACCGTCACCGACATCCCCTTCCTCCAGTTGCTGCTCAACGACGTCTATTACGGCGGCGAGGCCCTGACCGTCAGCGGCGTCACCAGTCCCACCGCCCAAAACGGCTCCGCCGTCATCAATGGCGCCAACGTCCGCTACACCCCACCCACCAACTACACCGGCACCGACACCTTCGACTACGTGGCCAGCGGCACCTACGGCACCAGCACCAACACCGTCACCCTCGACGTCCAACCCCCAGCCGGCGCTCAAACCCTCGCCGCCATGTCCATCACCCTCTTGCCCGGCGAACAACAGGTCCGCTTGCGCTTCCGCGGCTTGGTCGCTCATACCTACGATGTCCAGGCCACCACCAACGTCGTCGAGGGGCCCTGGGAGAAGATCGGTGAAGTCACCGCCGGCGCCGCCGGCCGCATGGACTTCGACACCGACTCGACCGACTACCAGTCGCGCTACTTCCGCATCCGCACCCAGTAGGGCCGCCCGGTTGCTTCCGCTGGCTTCTCGTCAAACAACCCCCTCTGGGGCTTACTCGATTGGAGCATCGCTCGCACTTGTGGCTCGGTCAGCGATCCGGCCGGCAGCCGCTGCTTGGCCCTCCTCCCATCCCGATCCCGGTTGTCCTCAACGAGAGGCTATGATCGGGCTTGTTTGGCCGATCGCGCTCTGCCACCGTTGGCCTTCGGCACAGCGACGCGACGACCAAACACCTAACCCTCACCAACGACTATGAAGAAACTGCTTGGGCATCTGTTGGCGCCAACGATCGGTTGTTACCTGGCTGCGTTCAGCCTGACCGCTGCGGAATCTCGGACGATCGCCGTCGGCCTGCGGCCGGAGAGTGTGACCAAGGGCTTCGGCGGGCACTACTACGTGACGGTGATGGGCGAACAGCAGCCGGGCGACGCGGTCATCCAAGCGATCAAGGGCGACCAGGTCGAGGTGTTTGCCGCCGGCATGGACGAGCCGAAGGGGATTGCCTACGTGGGTGGTTACTTGGTCACGACGGATATCAAGCGGGTCTGGAAGATCGATGCCCAGGGGCAGAAGACGGTTCTGGCTGGCGAGACAGCCTTCGGGCATCCGCCGAGCTACCTCAACGACACGGCCGCCGCCCCGGATGGGAAAGGTGTCTACGTGACGGACATGGGCGCGCGGGATGCGATGATGGGCCCGGAGGGCTTGTGGGCGCTTGACAGTGCGGAGGCCAAGGCCCTGCCAGCCATCGGTCGGATCTACCATATCAGCCTCGCCGGCCAGGTGCGCTTAGTCGTCGACGCCGCGCGCGTGATGGCCTGTCCCAACGGCGTGTCCGCCCCGGCGCGGAACCGGTTGCTGATTGCCGAATTCTTCTATGGCAACCTGATCGAGGCGCGCGGCAGTAAGCTCACCGTGCTAGCCACTGGGTTCCGCGGCGCCGACGCCATCGAGCGCGCCAAGGACGGCCGGATCTATGTCTCGAGCTGGACCCAGGGCAAAGTCTGGCGCTTGGACAAGAACGGCAAGAATCCCGTCGTTCTGCTGGAGGGGCTGCAATCGGCGGCCGATTTCTACTTGGACGAACCCGCGCGCCAACTGCTCGTGCCCGACATGCGGGCCGGTACGGTGGTGGTGGTGCGGTTGGATTAGGTGTACCGGTTGATCGCTGGGGAACTGGCATTCGCATCCAGTGAAGCCACCTACCATCCGATCGCAAAACTCATCGGGTTTCGAAGCCGGGAGCGTCGCCGTAGGGCTACCGACCAGCCGAGCGGCTCGCCCTGACACGGCGGCGTTGGCCGCCTTGGCGGCCAACCCCCACGCCTCGCCACGCGCGGTCGACCTCACACGGGCCGAGCCTGCGGCGAGCCGGTTGCCCGGTTGGACAAGGCGCAAGGCGATCTGGTTCCTGGCCTCGATGACGGGGTTGGGTGTGGTTACGGCTGCCGGTGTTGGCGCCGATCCAGCCAGTGCGCCCTTGCCACCCGGAGTGCGCGCCGTTTGGGACCTGGACCTGGCCGAGCGCCAGGCCACACCCACGCGCGAGCGGATTTGCCTCAACGGTCTCTGGCAGTGGCAACCCGCCTCCGGCCAATCAGACCAACCGCCCACGGAGCAGTGGGGCCACTTCAAGGTGCCCGGGTCCTGGCCAGGCATCACCGATTACATGCAGAAAGACAGCCAGACGGTGTATGCGCATCCCGCCTGGCAGAACCAGAAGCTGGGCAGCCTGACCGCCGCTTGGTACCAACGCCAGTTCGAGGTGCCGGAATCGTGGGCGGGTCGGCGGGTGGCCGTCTCTCTCGAGTACCTTCATTCCTACGCTGCGCTCTATGTGGATGGGCAGAAAGCGGGCGAAATCCGGTTTCCGGCCGGCGAAGTGGACATCACGGCCTGGTGTCGGCCCGGCGCTCGCCATCAGCTCAGTCTCTTGGTCGTGGCGTTGCCACTGAAAGGCGTGCTGTTGTCCTACACGGATAGCGCTTCGGTTCGAGAGGTGAAGGGGACGGTGGCGCGGCGGGGCTTGTGCGGGGATGCCTTTCTGGTGAGCACACCGTCTGGAGCACGGATCGCCGACGTGAAGGTGAGCACGTCTTTGCGGCGACAACAAATCAGGTTCGAGGTAGCCTTGGCAGGCCTGCCGGAGGGCGCGGCGCATACCTGTCGGGCGCGGATCATCGAGAAGGGCCATGTAGTGAGGGAGTTCCCCGACCGGGCGGTCGAGGAGTCGGATCGGCAGGCCGGCCATTTGTCCTTTACCGAGTCGTGGTTGCCTGACCGGTTATGGGACATTCACACCCCGCAACACACCTACGAGTTCGAGGTCAGCCTGCGGGCAGCCAGCGGTCGCCTGCTCGATACGAGTTGGATCGAGCGGTTCGGCTTTCGCGAGTTTTGGATCGAAGGTCGGGACTTTTACCTGAACGGCACGCGGCTGTTTCTTTCAGCGGTGCCGCTGGACAACGCGCAGGTCGGCGCGGCGTTGGCGGAGTACGGTGCGGCGCGGGAGAGCCTGGAGCGGCTACAGAGCTTCGGGATCAACTATGTCTACACGCACAACTACGGCTGCGAACCGGGGTCGCACTTGAGCTTTGCGGAGATCCTGCGGGCAGCGGATGACGTGGGGATGCTGGTGGGGCTATCGCAACCGCATTTCAGCCACTACGACTGGCAAGGGCCTGCGGCGGACGCGACCAACGGCTATGCGACTCACGCGGCGTTTTACGCGCGCGTAGCGCAGCATCACCCCGCGGTCGTGATGTACGCCATGAGTCACAACGCCACCGGTTACAGCGATGACATGAACCCGGATATGATCGACGGAGTCCAGCACGGGCGCGACACCTGGGCGGAGCGCAACGCGAAGGTGGCGTTGCGGGCGGAAGCGATCGTGCAGCGGTTGGACCCGAGCCGGATCGTGTACCACCATGCGTCGGGCAACTTGGGCTCGATGCATCCGATCAATTTTTATCCGAACTTTGTCCCGATCCAGGAGATGTCCGATTGGTTCGAGCCTTGGGCCACCCGCGGCGTGAAGCCCGTTTTCCTGTGCGAATATGCCGCGCCCTTCTCGTGGGACTGGACGCTCTACCGCGGCTGGTACCGGGGACAACGCGAGTTTGGCAGCGCCCGCGTGCCTTGGGAGTTCTGCCTCGCCGAGTGGAACGCGCAATTCCTCGGCGACCGCGCCTATGCGATCGACGAAGCGGAGAGGGCCAACCTGCGTTGGGAGGCCAAACAGTATCGGGCGGGCAACCTATGGCACCGCTGGGATTACCCGTTTCAGGTGGGCTCGACCCGTTTCGCGGATCGTTACCCGGTCTATGCACGGTACTTGACGGACAACTGGCGCGCCTTTCGCACCTGGGGCGTCTCGGCCATTTCACCTTGGGAACATGGCCATTATTGGCAACTGCGCGAGGGGGTGGACCGAGGTCGCCAAACGTTCGCGGTACACTGGGAGCGGCTGCAGCGGCCGGGTTTCAGCCCGGACTATCTCGAGCAACGCTACGAGCGCATGGACCTCGCGTACGCGCGCGAGGATTGGGTCCCCACCCCCGCCGCGCAGGCTTTGCTGCGGAACAACCGGCCGCTGCTCGCCTATATCGCCGGCAAACCGGCCCGCTTCACCAGTCAGGACCATAACTTCTTCCCGGGCGAGACCGTCGAGAAACAGTTCCTGGCGCTCAACAACTCGCGCGAGCGGGTGCGCTGCGAGATCGGATGGACGTTGCGCTTGCATCAGGCCCTCTCGGGCGCGGCTCAGGTCATCGTCGATCCCGGGCAGCAGGCGCGCATCCCGTGGAGCCTGGAACTGCCGTCCGACTTGGTGTCGGGCCGGTACGAACTGAGCGCTCAGTTCAAGTTCAGCACAGGCGAAATGCAGGACGATCGTTTTGCCATCGACGTGCTGCCCCAGCCCAAGGACCGACCGGTGAACGCCAAGATCGCCGTGTTCGATCCGCCCGGGGAAACGGCCGCCTTGTTGGATCGACTGGGTTTGCAGACCGAATCGGTGGGCGCGGAGGCGGACCTGTCCGGTTTCGACTGGCTAATCGTCGGCAAGGCGGCGCTGAGGCTGGATGAGCCCGGGCCCAACCTTCGCCTCGTACCGCATGGTTTGAAGGTGGTGTTGTTCGAGCAAACCGCGAAGGTTCTCGAACAACGGCTCGGGTTCCGCGTCGTCGAGTACGGCCTGCGGCAGGTTTTCGTGCGCGTGCCCGATCATGCGGTCTTGGCAGGCCTGACTCCTGAGCATCTGCAGGATTGGCGCGGGGAAGCGACGCTGGTGTCGCCGCGGCTGGACTACGAGCTGCGCCCGCGGCATGGCCCCACGGTGCAGTGGTGCGGTCTGCCGGTGACGCGGTTGTGGCGTTGCGGCAACCAGGGCAACGTGGCCTCCGTGCTGATCGAGAAACCGACGCGGGGCGATTTTCTCCCCTTGTTGGACGGCGGTTTCAGCCTCCAGTACAGCCCGCTGCTCGAGTATCGGGAGGGGCGGGGCCTGGTGGTTCTGTGTCAGGTGGACGTGACCGGTCGAACCGAGGTCGAGCCGGCGGCCGAGCTGCTCGTTCGCAATCTGCTGCGCTACGTTGCCGAATGGCGACCAACGCCGCGGCGTACGGTCGTCTATGCGGGCGAGGCAGCCGGGCGCACCCATCTGGAGACCATCGGGCTCGAGCCACGGACCTGGCCGGCCGGGCCATTGGGTTCGGCGGCGGACGAAGTCCTGGTCGTCGGCCCAGGCGGAGGCAGGGAGCTGGCCGCTCGAGGCGGTGCCGGCATGGCTTGGCTGGCAGCCGGCGGCCACGTGGTGGCCATCGGGTTAGGGCAGGGGGACGCCGACGCCCTAACTCCGCTGAAGGTACAGATGCAAACCGCCGAGCACATTGCTGCGGTCTTCGAACCCGGGTCGAGCGATGCGTGGTGGCGCGGGATCAGCCCGGCGGACGTGCACAATCGCGATCCACGGCCTGTGCCGCGCGCTGTAGCCGGGGCGGAGAGCATTGGCCAAGGGATTCTCGCTGCGGCGGCGGATGGTCGGGTCGTTTTTTGTCAGCTTGCTCCCTGGCAATTTGGCGGGAGCACGGGGGCCAATCTGCGGCGGACACACCGGCGGGTGACCTTCACGGTGTCGCGCCTGCTGGGGAACTTGGGCGTTGGCGGCGCCGTGCCCCTCCTGGAGTATGGCCGGCGGCCGGTGACAACCGCACAACCTGAACGACGCTGGCTGGCGAGCTACTATCTGGACACGCCTGAGGAGTGGGACGATCCGTACCGGTTCTTCCGATGGTAGGGACGCAGAGATCGCCAAGCGAAGCCCGTGGCTGTAGGTTGTCGGTCCTGTGACGCTGTCCGAGTTTAGGTGCGCTGTCCGCGAGGCGCTGCGCGGGACGCCCAGGTGTTGCCGCACGGGGTGCATTGCTTGCGGATCGTGAGCCTGGGTTTTCTGTTCTACGCTTACGGGATGGTGCTCAGCCAGGCGTTCAACGGCGCGGGCGATGTCTGGACGCCGACGTTCATCAATCTGTTTTGCTTTTGGGTTTGGGAGTTGCCCGTCGCTTGGGGGCTGGCGCATGGGTTAGGGTGGGGCCCGCGGGGCGTGTTCGTCGCCATCGCCACCGCCTCGTCCACCTACGCGGTGGTCGGGGCGATCCTTTTCAAGCGAGGCCGCTGGAAACTCAAGCGGATCTGAGCCGCCGCACCCTGGCGCAGGCCCGACCTGCCGAGGCTTGGGCTGGTCAAGGGCGGTCGGCCGGGGTAGAAAAGCTGGCCATGCGAAGGTCCCTAGCGCTAGCGGCGTCGTTCCTGCGTTCGGTGCTGGTTGAGGTCGCGGTGGCGGGCACACCGGAGGCGGTCGGCTTGCTCGAGCGGCTCACATCTTGCGGTGGAGCCTCGCTAGGGCTTCAACAGGGGGGCGCTGGCGCTGCCAAACCGCAGTACGTACCGCACCGCAGCCTCGACAGGCTCGAGTCGGGTTGTCTCGCCTGTGTCCTGCATGACCGGCGTGCTGAGGGCTTTGCCGTCGACGCCGTACGCCTCGACCGCAACGCAGGCACCGCGCACGTCGTACGGGCGCCGAATCGTGAAGGGACCCCTCCCGGAGGTGCGGATCGCCTCGAGTTGGTCAGGTGCGAGGGGCCGAATGACCAAGCCGCTTTCGGCTGCCGCCTCCGCGGTCGCGAACGGTTGCCCGCGACCGTCCAGATACGTGTACGCCGGACTGCGCAGGTAATCGACGCGTTGGGCGCCGTTCAAGCCAGAGTAGCTGACCAGTTCACCGTCGGTTGTAAAGGCCGCCCAGCCCGCCGGAGGCAGCGACCACTCGGGGATCTGCAACCCACCATCCGCGAGCCGCAAGCCAGCCTGCACCACCGGCGGTTGCCAGTTCTCCGTGGGATGATCGTTGAGCCAGAGTTGGAGGCCGCCCGGATACTCGACGAAGAGCTGACGCCGGTTGCGCGGCAGATCTTGGACGAGGGCCTCGGACACGCTCACCAGGTTGGTGCCGTCCCAGTAAGCGATCCGCGTGGGCGGCTTCAATCCGTACCGCGCCTGGACCTGCTGCAGCATGTAATACGAGCGACAGGTGCGCTCGATGCCGTGCGCCTCCTCGACGAGCCACCCGATATGGCCGTAAGCCAACGTGTGGAGCAGAAACCGGTCGATGGCGCGGTCCAGGTTCTCCGGCTTACGCCAATCCGGCAGGGCATCGCAGAAGTTGGCCGTCCAACCCATCCCGATGTCGCACTCGCGGGTGTGGATCTGGTATAGGTCGAACACGGGCAGGAGCGGCTCGTGGGCGAGCGGCCGACGATTGTAGGCGAGGGCGTAGTTGCCATCCGCCAAGCCGGCATAGAGCCAGTGATAGGTCCCCTCCGAGAAGATTGGCCCGCCGTAGACCTGGGAGTCGTGCCGGAGGATTTCGCCATAGGCGTAAAAGGTCTGGGCGAAGGTGCCCGCGCCCGGGACACGGGCGTCGTAGTCGATGTAACTCCACGGCGCGACGGCTGTGTGGACGTCGGTGTAGGCGCTGTTGGGTTTGTACTGGGCCTGGATCTGGGGCGCCAGGCGGGCGTCGAACTCGACGGCCTTCAGCGGCTTCAACGCGTAACAACGCGGCCAGGCCGTGCGCCAGTTGCCGTCCGCCGCGCGTTGCACGCCGTCCGGCGTCCAGAACTCGTTGACCGGCGCGTAATCGGTGTAGTTGCTGTACAGACCGGCAAACCAGCCCAGGCCACGCTGATGCGCCACATACTCGGCCAGGGCGGCATCCCCACCCTTGTTCGGCGCGGCGCGGGTGCGCAGCGTAAAGCTCTCGCCGCCGTCGCGCCAGGCGATCTCGTGGTTGCATTGGATGAGCATCTCGAGCCCGTAGGCGCGCAGCATGCGACTGCGCCGCATCTGCTTTTCGTAGTCGTCCGGGCCCCAGGACTCCTGCCACAGCCGGTCCACCGCTTGGTGGGCGTGGAGCCCGACGGGGTTGGGCACCGTGGGCAAGACCTCCTCGAACCGGGGTGAGACCGTCAGGAACAGGCGCTCGAAGAGGGGATTGCGCCGGCCGTCGGTGCGCGGGTGGTAGCGCACGCCGCCGTTGATGCGGGCGGCGTTGGTCGCGGTGCCTTCTGCGGCATAGGGCTCCGACCCGTTCGAGCGGTACCAGTCCAGCCACAGCGAGGTGAACACGCGGTTCGTGCCGGCGCGCGACAGAAGCACCGCCGGTTGCGCGCCGCCGCCGTAGGTGAGGTAAGGCACAAAGATCGCCCGCGGTTCGACCACAGCCAGCACTTGGCCGAAGTTGAGGTCGGTGGCCTGGCCGGTCGTGTTGATGACATCCAGGACCAGGGACTTCTGCCAAATCCGGAGCTGGAGCAGCGTGCCCCCCGGGTAACGCACCCGCAGCACGCCGCCCGCGAGATCCAGCGCCTCGGGCTCGCCGGTGGGTCCGACCGCACCGTCGGCCAAGCGTATCTGCGCGCCGTCGAGTGGTCTCCCCACCGTGACGCCGTTGCAGCTCGCCGACAATCCGGCTAGGCCCTGCCTGGGGCTGAAGCCGTAGGTCACCTCGCCATCTTCACCGCGGTAATGGAACGCGAACGAGGAGTTCAGGGCGGCGACCCAATTCGTGTAGGGTCCGCCGAAGTGCATTGGCAGGATCGTCTCTGCGCGCGTCGGGAACGGGAGCGTGCCAGGACCGGTGTTGGCCCCGGGCGACTGGCCCTCGAACAGGGTCAGGTTGCGTTGGGGGCGCGGGGCGAAGTCCAACGGGGCCAGTTCTTCGCGGTAGAACCGGACGGAATCGAAGTAGATCTCCCGCCAGTCGGTTTGCCAGCCGCCGCCGATCTCGAGGCCCGTGAAGCGCAGCGGCGCTGGCCAACCTGCGGGCAAACGCTTGTGAACGAGCCACCATTCCTTCCACCGCACACGGTCTAACGGCAGCTCGTGCAGTGGACCGGACGCCGCTTGGAATCTAAGGACCAACCCCACCGGCGGCGTGTCCGGTGGGTTCTCCCAATCCCAACGGTTGCCGTAGGCCCACAACTCGACCGAGTCGGCGTCGGCGGGCAACCCGATGGGCTGCGGTGGGGTGAGCACGATGCGCGGTTGCGCGTTCGCCTGGCCCGCGCCGCGGTAACGCAGCTTGGCCACCGGCCGATCCCAGAGGTTCTGGGCCCGACTCAGCTCGAGGCTTGCCTCCGCTCCGGCTTCAGCCTGAAGCGTCCAGCCTTCGAGTTGGTCGAAGCGCAGCGAAGGCGGGGCCGGCTCGGTTCGGTTGGCCCAAACCATCTCGTAGGGCCGGGTCCCGAGCGGTTCGGCGGGGTCGAGCCTCGCGATGAGGGTCTGGGCCACCCCCGCCTGGGCGCAGACGGCCAGGCACGCCCAGTGCACCGCGCGAGGGGAGGTAATAGGTCGGTGATTCATGCGCCGTTGAGTTGGTAGCGGTTTGCTACTTTCAAGTTCAGCTTCATCGTCCTGGAGGTCGAGGCCGATCGTCGAGTGCGACGGGGTTCCACAGCCGCCGCAAACGGTAGAGCGCGAGTGGCCCTGAGACCTGGTTGGTCACGCTCACGAACTGAAGGTACCTGTCCCGTGGCGGTACGGCTTTCTCCTCCGCCACCGGTTCCCAGGTCATGGTCGGCCCGAGGGCAGCCGCGGCTTCCAGAATGTACCCGCCGCCGATGGGTCTCAGCCATGCCACGACCACCTCGCCGCGCCGGAGCGATATCAGCAGCCGACGCTTCTCAAAGGAGAAGCTCTGCAGCCCGCTCAGCGGCACGGCCTCGCCCGATGGACGCGTCTCTACCCGCAGCACCTGCGAGTATCCCCACTCGTAGATGTAAGGAGCCAACTCGGGGATGGTGGCTCCCGGATACAATTCGTACACACGTACCTGAAGGTACATCGGATCCCCCGGTTGGAAGGGCCAAACGGTGAGCATGCCGTCGGCCGTGTCCACCTGCCAGTAGCCCGCGCCTGGTCCCGACCCGAAACCGAAAGGCCAGGCGACCGGCAGCATGCTCGACGCATCAGGCTCGCTCCCAACGTACACCTGAGCCACGTAGACCGTGCCTTTCTCGCGCACCGCCTCAGCATCCAGGCGCGTTCGACCATCCACGTCAAACACCGGCGCGTCTACAATCCCCGGCACCAGATTGCGGGCATCGATCCGTGCCTGAGCCAAGGCCTCGATCGAGGAGAGGGGGGCGACCCAACCGAGCCAGGCCACGCCCAGCACCGAGGCAAAGCGCTGTACTTGGTGCGTTTTCACTTACGCTGGGCAATCAAGACCCCATCGAGCGCCCTGAGTAAAGAGCAAAGGAGAAGTAGCCCGAGGCCGGAGCCGCCTCCGAGCGACAGGGAGCTCATCGCGACAGGCGCCGCGATCTCTGCTGTCAACAACATATTGCCTGTTACACTAAACTGCTGCCTTGGAAGACCCAGCGTTGGTTTTGGTTTCTACCGTCTCGCCTCCACCCAACCCATCTCCGCGAGCCCCCCATGTCAACAACTTTATACCCGATAAAATAAACGTAGAACGTAGAGACTGTCGCCGACTCCTGGTCAATCGAGGCGGCTCGAGAGCGGGCAATGGGTGGGGGGAGTGTCAACAATTAATGACCCGTTAGCCTATATTTCTGACGCGGTCCGGTGCCTGGCGGACGTCGAGGCCAGGAGCCGCCATGTTTGAGTCGGTTGCGTGGGGTCGTCCCTCCATCGCTCCGGGCCGGATGAAGAGCCAACTTCAGCCCAAAACCCAGTGGCGGGAGTAACGGGAACAGAAGCTCTGGCCGTCCTGGAAGCACCTATGCACGCATTCATTGTCGCCTTGACGGCGGGTGGCGTTCGGGCAGGATTTGGCAACCGCTGCCACGGCATGATTGTCATTCCCCTCCCGGCTACCAACGAGGGCTTGCCGCATCCGAGGCCCCAATCGACGGGCTGAGGGCGTGATCAGGGGGGCGGGGGCGGAGGCGAAAAAGAGGCGAAGGGTGACGAGAGGCGGCTGTTGGCGCGGCCTCGACGGACCAAGACCAAGGTCCTGGATCGCCGTGGAGACGTTCGAGGACCGAGGAAGAGGAATGCGCGACTTATGGATGATGATTTAAATGGGGTTGCGGACGGCGCTGCGGGAACTGGGATTGGGATTGGCCGCCGCAGATTTCTGGCGCAGTTGACGGGTCTGGCTGCCGGTGCTGGGCTGGGCACTGGTCCAACCGGGGTCCGCGCCGCGGAGGTCTCACCCAGCGTCGATCCCTCGGCTTTGCCCGCGATTCGGCTAGGACCGCACCGCCTCAGCCGGTTGATGGTTGGCTCGAACCCGATCTCGGGTTACTCGTATCTGGGGCCGCATACCGACCGGCAGATGCGCGAGCACTTCACGGTCGACCGCACGGTTGAGTTTCTGGAGGACTGCGAGCGTGCCGGGATCACCGCCCACCAATTCTCGAGCGCGGAGCGGGCGTTGCCTTACCTACGGCGGCTGCGGGAGCGCGGCAGCCAGCTTAAGTTCTTCGGTCTGCACGCAGACCGGTCGACGCTGCGCGAGGCAATCGCGCAAGCCCAACCGATCGCCATGGCGCATCATGGGGGCGTCACGGATCGGTTGTTTGACGAAGGGAAGGGGGCGGTCGTGCACGATTTCGTGAAGGCGGCCCACGACGGGGGGGTGTTGGCGGGCGTATCCGCTCACAACCCGGAGTGCATCCGGCGGGTGGCGGACGAGGGCTGGGAAGTGGATTTCTTCATGTGCTGCTTTTACTTCCTCACCCGGCAGGCGAGTGGCAAAGAGGTTGACCTGCCCACACTGGAATTGACTTACCCATTCTTCCGAGACGATCCCCGGGCGATGACGCAGGCGATGCGCCAAGTGCAGCAGCCTTGTCTGGGCTTCAAGATCCTGGGGGCTGGCCGGCTCTGTTCGAGCCAGCAGGCGGTGCGGGGGGCATTTCGGTTCGCCTTCGAGCAGATCAAGCCCACGGACGGCGTCGTGGTGGGCATGTTCCCTTGGTGCTTCGACGAGGTCGGAGCTAATGCCCAGTTCACCCGAGAACTGGGACAGACCCGGAGCGGGAAGTCCTAAGGACGGCTGCTTGGGCTCGGCCGGGGGCAGGCCCAATCGCGGCCCGACCCGATCGCGGGGCGGTCCGCCTGGCGACTCGAGGACGTAACCGGATGGGCGGCAGCTCGAAAACGACAGGCCGGGCAGCCCCGACTGCCCGGCCTGACTGAGATATGAAAGGGACGAGCGCCTGTGGGTTACGGCCTCCTGAGGCGGTAGAACCGACTTCGCTCGTTGGCCAACACGGCTTCGTTGTAGGGCGAGGTAGGGTTCCCGCTGACCGTGGTCCACGGACCGGTGACGGCGGGAGCCGCTTCGAGGATACCCGTGCCGCTCCAGGTGAGGTTCAACCTACCGCTGCTGATCGTCGAGCTGAGGAACTGGAGCGGTTGGCTGGCGCCGGCAGGGTTGATCTGGACATAGTCGATGCCCATCCAGTTACCTCCGCCTTCGGCATTATAGTTCACGCCTTTGAGGCTGACGATGTTGTCCGGGCCGGTCCCGAGCTGGGCGTGCACACTGGCCAGCGTGAAGGGCGGGGTGGTGTAATCGACGTCGAGGTCGCCGGGGCGAATGACGATTTCGGGTTGAACCAACACGTCGTTGAAGTAGATCTCGATGCCGTAGCGCGGATCGGGGTTGGCGGCGTCCTCATGAAGGTTGAGGGCATCGAACGTGATCTCGACTTGATCGGTTAGTTTGAGCGTGGCCGGCAGGTTGAAGTGGAAGCGCAGGTCGTTGTCGGAGCCGGCGAAGGCGCGTTCAGCGGCTTCCTCGTTGCGGGGCACAATGCCGACCGGCTCGTAGAACCCGTAGAAGATCGCATTGGCGGGGATAACGCTCGTGTAGATGCCGGCGAAGTAGTAGTCGTCGTCGGCTTGCTGAGCCATTTCGCGGTTGCGCGGGTTCCCGGGAAGGACGTTCGTTCCGGCTTCCTGAACGAAGGTCGCGTTGGGTCCGCCGCCGTTGCCGACCGGCCAACCGTTGTCATCGCGTCCGGCGGCCAGCGGGAAGACCGGCTGCGGCATTGGGTCGACTTGGAGATAATCGATGCCCATCCAGTTGCCCCCCCCTTCGGCGTTGTAATTGATGCCTCGGAGGGTGACGATGTTATCGAA